>CALQGY020000223.1 GCA_943330235.2 Candidatus Kuenenia stuttgartensis | reverse complement strand
CCCCGCGGTGAGCTCGGCAAAACTGAGACCGCCCGACACGAGCGTGGGCGTGGCTCGTGTTGCCGTCGATCCGTCACCCAATTGGCCGGATCGGTTGTCACCCCAGCAATAGACCGCGCCGGTCGCCGTCCGGCCGCACGTATGCACGAGACCGCCCGCCAATTCGACAAAGGCCGGACCGCCCACGACCGCGGTCGGCGTCGAGCGGTTGGTGAGGGTGCCATCCCCAAGTTGAGCCGCGGAGTTGTTGCCCCAGCAGAACACCGTGCCGCTGATGGTCCGCGCGCAGGCGTGAAATCCGCCCGCCGCAATTTCTACAAACGCTGACGCGCTCGCAGTCAGCGTAGGAGCCGTGCGCGACGTCGTCGAGCCGTCCCCGACCTGACCGGAGGAATTGTTACCCCAGCAATAGACCGCGCCGGCGCTGGTTCGGCCGCAGTTGAACTCCTCGCCACCCGAGAGCTCCGCGAAGACGAGTGCGGGCCCTGTGACCGTCGTCGCCACGGTCTGCGTCAGCGTCGTCGCCGTAAAATTCGCGCTCGCCGGCGACGTGGCGGTCACGGTGATCACCGCGGACCCTGTCGCGATACCAGTCACCACCCCCGTCGCGCTCACCGTCGCCACCGAGGGTGCGGACGAGCCGTACGTCACCACCGCCGCAGGCGCGCCCGCGGGTTGCGGCGCCGAGACCACCAGATTGACCGTGCTCCCGCGCGCGACCGTCAACGGCGAGGGCTGCGCGGTGAGCGAGTTGATCCCAGCGGGCAACGCCGTCACGGTCACTACGGCCGCCGAGTTCAAAGTGGTCGTCGCGAAGCCGGTCCCGGATCCCGTCGCCGTCACGGTGATGGTCGCGACGCCGGGCGCCACCGCGGTGACGACGCCCGTCGTTGCGTTGACCGTGGCAACGGCGGCGCTGCTGCTGGCGTAGGCAAAGACCACGGTCACCGCCGCGCCGCCCTTCGTGACCGTCGGCACCAGTGTCACCGTCTGATTGACCGGCACGCTGACGGCGGCCGGTGCGACCAGAAGATTGCTGATGGCGGCCGCCGGTGCCGCGACCGTGATGGACGCCGATGCCGTCTGGCCAGTAGAGGCTGACGCAATCACCGTCGCCGTGCCGGCGGCGACCGCCGTCACGCGGCATGCCGTACCCGACACGGCGGCCGTGGCGACCGAGCTATTGCTTGAGGAGCAGGCGGCCAGCTGCACCCCGGAGCCGCCGCTGATCTGCACGGCCAGCGTGACGGCGTCGCCGATGGTCATTGCCGCGGTGGACGGCGTGATGGCGATGGAGACCGGCGCCGTCACCGTGATCGTCGACGTAGCGCTCCGCGTGCTCGCCGTGAAGCCGGAGCCGCTGCCGCTCGCGGTCACCGTAATCGTGGCGGTCCCCGGTGCCACCGCGGTGACCTGCCCCGAGCCGGACACGGTCGCGACGGATGCGGACGAGCTGGCGTAGCTGTAGCTCACCGAGACGGCGCCGCTGGCCGTCGTCGGCGAGGGGGTCAGCTGCGCGGTCTGTCCGACCGTGAGCGTGCTGCTGGACGGCGCCAGCGACACGCCGGTCAGGGCATCCGGGAGCGGGGTTGGAGTGGTCGGCCCTTTCGTGCACGCAATGCCGGCGCAGTCGCTCGCGCCACCCCCGCCGCAGCCGCTGGACGCGATCGCCGCCGCCAATAGGAAGAACGTGGTGACGCACGGGCGGAGCAGACGGGACCGAGATGAATGCATTGGCAAGCTTCTAGGAGAGACACGCTGGCGTCGCGCGGACCGTCCGCGCGAGATCGACTCGTGCCAAGCATTATGCAACTGTCGAGATTTGTCCAGAACCGCACGACGCTCGCGCGTCGGCACCGTGCGACGGTGGTGTGCCGATCACCGATCCCACCGGAGTCGTGGTCGCCCCAGCCACACGCCTCGCCGAAGTCCGACATACCGCACGTGTGCGCGAATCCCCGTCAGCGCCTCGGGTCCCAGCGCCCCCCGATTCCTGCAGGTCAGGCAAGTTGTTGGCGTGAGCCCGACGCGGTAAATGGCTCCTCGCGGACGATGGCGAACGGGAGGAGGAAGTCCTTCGTGAAGATCGTGCGCTGGAGCAGCGGCGAGGATTCGGCGGTGGGCGCTGGGGCCGTCGTCGTGGCCACGGCAGGTGGTCGCGTCAGGTGCTCGACGTTGGGCCGCGGCAGGTCGATCGTCGGGACCCTCACACCCGGCGCGAATGCTGCCGTGCGCGACATCACCGGCGTAGTGGCGGTAACGGCCGGTTTCGTTGCCGCTCGCACTCCGTGTTCCACGGCCTGCTTTACCCCTTCCTTCAACGCGGTCGACACGGGGACCGGTACTTTCTTGAGAAGGTCCAGCACACGCTGCGACTTGAAGAGATGCTCGGTACCGGCACCGGCAATGGACGTTGCGCCGGTCGAGAGCGCGTCGCCCATGGATTTCCCCTCCACCAACGCACCCGCCGTATCGACCTGCGCCTTCAGTACAATGAGGACAGCATCCTCGACGCGGGACAGCGCACGCCCGCCGGGAATTTTGAATGCGCCGAACATGAAGGTGCCGACGCCCGTGATGAGCGCCGTCGCGATGCGTCGGTCACTGGGAAGCGTCTCCGATTCGGTCCATTTGGCAATACCGGTCATCGCCGACCCTCCAGCAAGCATGCCGACAGCAGCACCGCCAGCGGCTCCGCCGCTCAACACGGTTGCGCCAACCATCAGCGTGCTGGCCGAGCTGTTGCGCAGCCATTTGGCAGCCGCGATCTCGTTCTCGTAGCTGGTATCGGCCGCCACGATCTGACGCATACTCTCCGCCTCGAGCGCCGCTTGTCGCTCGAGGCGCCGACTCGTCAGCGTCTCCGTTGCGGCTACCATTGCTTTGAGCTGCTCCTGCACGCTCAGCACATCCGATCCGGCCTGGGCGCGCAGTTGCGACAGCATCGACATCGATCGCGCCGACTCACGCGCTCGCACGGCGATCCAATCGGTGGTAAGGAAGCGGATCGTCGGCATGCT
>CALQGY020000222.1 GCA_943330235.2 Candidatus Kuenenia stuttgartensis | reverse complement strand
TGTCGCATGACGTGTCGCATGACGTGTCGCGCGACGTGTCCGTGGAGTTCGTGCGCGTGCCGTACGACGTGGAGGCAGCGGTACGCGGCGTGCTTGATGCCGGTCTGCCGGACGAGTTCGCGGAGTTCCTGCGTACGGGCGGGGTGCCGCGCTGACAACCGCGCCGTCCGGCAGCAGCGATCGCCATCACGCCGGTCGCTGAGCGGACGTCGCGGTCAGGGCTTTACACGTCGGGCTGCGTGGGCCGAAGCGATCGAGGCAGTCGCCGTCGCATCGGGGGACATCTCCTTGCCACGCGCGGCGGCCGATCATCGGCGAGCGGGCACGCCGAAAATCGCCGCGACCAGCAGGAACAGGTTCACCAGCATGAGGACGACCGCCGGCACCGCGTCGATCCACGGGTCGCGAGCGCGATAGCGTGTGATCACCCCCAGCACCATCAGGAGACTCAGCCCCGCCGAAGCCGGATAGAGCAGGGCGGGTACGACGTAGCTCGCGAGCAGACCAACCGCGCCGAGCACCTCGAGCGCACCAGTCAGCCGGCGATACTGCGGGATGCCGTAGCGCTCGAACTCCTCCGCCATGGCACCGGCGAACAGACAGCTGAGACCGTAGTAGAGGAACAGTCCAGCCGACAACAGCAACGTGATCTGAACCACACGCGTGATCATACCGTTAGGGTGGAAGGAGACGGGACCCGCGCGACATACCCATATACCGGAGTTGCAATGCCACCACGGTTGATCGAGAACATGCTGCAGGTTGTGGTTGGAGGCGTGCTGCTGAATGTCTGGCTGCTTCGTGCCGGCAGGCCGACGGGCTATCGTGGAGGGCTCGCGCAGTCGTTACGCGCAGAGTTCCAGGCGTACGGGTTGCCCGAATGGATGTTCTATGCGGTCGGTACGCTGAAGGTCGTGGCGGCGATCCTCCTGATCGTCGGCGTCTGGGTCCCATCGCTGGTTCGCCCGGCGGCTGGGACCATCGCGGCGCTGATGATTGGCGCACTGGCCATGCATCTGAAGGTCGCAGACCCGGCAAAGCGTTCCCTACCGGCGTTTCTGCTTTTGGCGATGTGCCTGGTGATCCTTCGAGGCGCGTAGGCGTCGCCGACGGGGCAGGATGTCTTTAACGCCACCTCAGGAGAGATCCGTGACGCGTGGACCCGCAGTTCCGGCCGCCGAGGTCACCCATGTCTCCCGGCACGGTTTCTGACGCTTGCTGGGGGACGACGAGCTACTGGTGAGGTTCGACGATTCTCGGAACAACGAAAGCGCCGCACCAGCCTCAGCTGATACGGCACGTCGTAATGCCCCTCCGGGTTTCGAACCTGCCCCTTCTGATCTAGCGTCGACCTGGGAAGCGCGCCGAGGCCGCGTGCGGCAATACGCTAGGCCTCGTCGAGGGTGCTCAGAGCCCGGAATCGCTGAAGCACGCTCTGTCTAACCGAGATCACGGTGCCCGCGGGCAGGTGGGCCGCGAGCAGTTCGTCGGCGATGTCCGCGTCAGCCAAGAACTCCTGGCAGTATTCCGCCAAGAATCGGCGAACCTCACGCGGCGCGTCGCGACCCTCGATGACGACCGAGGGCCGCGACGCCATCACGGCGATGATGTCCTCTAAGGCATGACTGTCGTAGGGCTCACTGCGTCCCCGGTCGCCATGCGCCGCCCATTTCAATAACAGGAAGGCGACAGCGCTCGCATGTCGTACGACGCACGGCCGGTTGCCATCCTGCTCTCCCAGATCGATGCGAACGGCGGATTCCACGGCATACGTATCCGCGAGGGCACCCGTACCGCCTGAGTGCGCTCCGACCGGCATCAGGTCGAACGGGCCACCGCCGTCCGGCGCGATCCAACGGTGCAGGTGCGTGGTCACGCCATGGGTAGGCGGTAGCGCCGCCTCGGAGAAACCACGCGCGCGCAGCGAGTCACGTATCACACCGAGCTCAGCGTACGAGCTCGTGGCGATGACCGCGTCCACGGCTTTCGTGGCGCGAACGTGCGGCAAGACATCGTCAGTCTGCAACAGGGGCGCTACGGCTCCGCCGATGAACACCACGCGCTCACTCAATGAGCCGAGTTGCCGCGCGATGCGGCGAAGGCGCTCGAGCGCGGGCGTACTCCGGCCGGTATAGCGCAGAGACACTGGCGGCACCGTCATTCGGTGGGCGGCTGGCCCGGTGACGGCACCTTCAGTACCTCGCGAATGTAGCGGCGTGCAAGGTCCCGCTCGCGCGCCCGCCCAATGCGCAAGGCGTCGACCGCCGTCAGCAGGGCATAGGTCACGGGTGCGCGCTTGGCGAGTTGGCCTGCGCGTGGGATCAGCGGGGCGAGGGCACGCCCCTGCACCGCGCCTTGCGGGTCCTCCCAAACGAGAGCATCGGCGGCGTCCATCACATCGGCGAACACCGGTCCCGCGTGCGCCGTTGGAACGCCGCGGGTCGGGGCACCGGCCACGGCCGGAAACGCGTAACGAACGCCATGCTCGAGAAACTCGATCAATGCGTGCCGATTTACCGCACCCACCCCGGTAGCCGTCGACCGTACTAACCCGGCGATCATGAGCCGCCGTACCGCCGCGTGCGCGGTGCTCACGCTCAGCGCGAGATCATCCGCGAGCGCGCGGAAGTCCGCCCTGGGGCTCTCGGCGAGGCGAAGCGCGACAACAATGTCCAAGGCATGAAGAGCATCCGCAGCCATGACAACCCCCTAGTTCTTTGTTCGCGAACTCCGAACATCAATGTGCTCGACTGCTGTGGGCCGCGCAACGTGCGCGATGGGGAACGTTGTACAGCGGGGAGGAATGCATGGCCCACCGCCTGCCCCAAAACACAAACGCCGCCGTTCACGTAAGTGACGGCGGCGCTTGGTAACACACGGAAATTGCCCCTCCAGGTTTCGAACCTGGAACCTTCTGATCCAGAGTCAGACGCTCTGCCAGTTGAGCTAAGGGGCATCACATCAAATACCAGCCCGCGTACCCGATGAGCAGTCCAATATAGGCCGCTATCGCGCAGACGGTAGTGGCAGC
>CALQGY020000221.1 GCA_943330235.2 Candidatus Kuenenia stuttgartensis | reverse complement strand
CGTAGTATTCTGTATGGAGCGATGCGAGGCGAACGCCGCGGTCGCCCCGCCGGATCCGCCCTTCGTGTGCCCCTCGACCACGCCCTGATCTCCATGACGGATAGCATCACCAGGTTGCTGCAGCGTCGACCGACCGGCCGCCGGCTGGTGAGCACCACGACGGCGAGCGCCACGACGGCGAGCGCCACCATGGCGTCGTTCGTCGCGTACGCATCGGCCATCGCTCTGACAACCGCGATGGCAACCGCTCTGGCCACCGTGGTCGCCCCCGCGACCGCGCGGGCGCAAGGGGCGCCGCCCAAGGTGTCCCCGAAGCTGCCGCCCACCACCAGCGGCAAGGCGCCGGTCCGGACGCCTGCAACGGCACCAACCAAGCTGCCAGCCCCCGCGTCTACCGCGTCTACCGCGGCGCCAGCGACGACACCGGCGACGACACCGGCGGCCCCCGCCCAGATGGCGCGGATCTTCGGGATTGCCTACGACAGCGTCGCCATGCGTCCGCTGGTAGGCGCCATGATCCAGCTGGTGGACGGCAGCGATCCAACACGCATCCGGTCAGCAGAAACGGACGCGCATGGGGATTACGCGATCGATTCGGTGCGCGTCGGCACGTATCTGCTGGGGTTCTTCCATCCGCGGGTTGATGAACTCGCCGTGGAGACGCCGCTGGTGCGCATTGATGTGCGCACGGTCGGCGAAATCCGCGCGCACGTGGCCATTCCCTCGGCGCGGACCATCAGTGCACGGGTGTGCGGCCCGGCCGCAACCCGCGATTCCGTCGGACTGTTCATGGGCGTGGTGCGCTCGGCGCACGGGGCAGCCCTCTCGGCGCCGGCGCGGGTACGCGCGCAGTGGACCGAACTGCGCGTGGGCACCACGGGCCTCATCCGGACCAACCCCACGCAGGTGGTCACCACCTCGCCCACGGGCAATTTTGCGATCTGCGGCGTCCCCACCAACGGGAGCTTTGTCGTGCGCGCCTTTGTGGGACCGGATTCCAGCGGCTTCGTGGAGCTGGAGGCCCCCAAGCGTGGGCTGGTCTATCGCGACCTCTACATCGGCACGGCCACCAAGATGCCGACGCCCGCCCAGCCGTCCACCATGGGCCGCACTATGGCGGTGTTCCGGGGGGCCGGTGCCCTCAAAGGCGTGGTGCGCAGCAGCACCACCGGACAGCCGGTGCGCGACGCGCGCCTGATGATCTGGGGCAGCGGTCAGGAAGACACCAGCAATGTGAACGGGCAGTTCGCCCTGCGATCGCTGCCATCGGGGACCTACACGGTGGAAGCACGCGCCATCGGCTTCCTCCCCAAGCGCGCCATCGTGGATATGTCGGACAGCGTAGAGACCGTGGCCGATCTCAACTTGGACGTGTTCGTGCCGACGATCGACACGATGCGCGTACGCGCCAATCGCAATCCGGCGTCCAGTGGCTACGCCGAATTTGAAAAGCGAAAGAAGCTTGGCGGTGGCTACTTCATCGACGAAGAGCAGTTGTCCAAGCGCGACCCGGTGTACATGGCCGATGTGTTCCGCCAAACGCCCGGTGTCACCGTCTCGCTGGCGGACATCAACGGTGATCTCGTGCTGATGAGAGGCGCCGGTTCGACGCCAGCCTGTGTGCCCACGGTGTTTGTGGACGGGATGCGCGTGGTCAACACCGACGGCAATCTCGAGAACCTGATCAATCCGCAGACGGTGAAGGCGGTTGAGGTCTACACCCGCACCGCCAGCATTCCCGCGCAGTTCCAGGGACAGAACGGCTGCGGCTCGCTGGTGATCTGGACCGGTTTCCGGAAGCCGCTGACGTCGCGGTAGGCGCATGATGCGCCGCTCGAGACACGCATCACTCGCGTATCGGGCAGCGCGGCGGTAACCTCAGCGGCATGACAACTTCATCACATCCGGTCTGCCTGATCACGGGATCGGCCACCGGAATCGGTGCCGCCTGCGCGCGCACCTTCGCCAAGCACGGATGGGACGTCGGCATCTGCGCGTTCGACGATGAGACGCATATCGCCGCCGAGGCGGTGGAGGCGGACTGTCGAGCCGCGGGAGCCCGCACCCTGGTGCTGCGTCTGGATGTCACGCGCGATGAAAGCTGCGTCGCTGCGGCCGAGCAGATGACCGCGCACTTCGGCCAGTTGGACGCGCTGGTGAATTGCGCGGGCACCACGCGCTTCATCCCGCACGCCGATCTCGATGCGCTGTCGGCCAGCGAGTTCACGCGCACGTATGACGTGAATCTGATTGGCACCTTCCAGATGATCCGCGCCTGTCGTGACGCGCTCAAGGCCAGCGGTCGTGGAGCCGTGGTCAACTTGTCGTCCATCGCCGGGACCGCAGGGTTGGGATCGTCGGTGGCGTATGCGGCGTCCAAGGGCGCAGTGAGCACGCTCACGCTGTCGTTGTCGCGCGCACTCGCGCCGCACATCCGCGTGAACGCCATCGCGCCGGGCTACGTGGAAGGTGGGCTTCCCAGTCGCGTGCTGGCCGCCGAAAAGCTGGCGTCGGTGGAGGCGCACTATCTCAAAACGCAGGCGCTCCCGCGCTTCCTGCAGGTGAATGAAGTCGCGGACCTTGCGTACTTCCTCACCGCGCTGGCACCCGGCATCACCGGCGAGATCATTCGCATGGACAACGGGCTGCACCTGTATGCCTGAGGAGACGGCGACGACGCCCGCACCGCGCATCGGTTTCATCGGCACGGGCCTGATCGGCACGCCGATGGTGGAGCGTATGCTGGAGTGCGGGCTGGCCGTGACGGTGTGGAACCGCACCCCCGAAAAGGCAGCCCCGTTGGTAGCGCTTGGTGCAACGGCGGCGGAGTCCGCGCGGGATCTCGCGACGCGCGTGGATATCGTCTGTCTCTGTCTCACCAATACGCAGGCGGTGGAAGACGTGCTGTTCGGCGCGCAGGGCATTGCAGACGTCATGCAGGCGTCGCAGTTGCTGGTAGACTTTTCCAGCATCGCGCCCGATGCGACGGCGCGCATGGCCGCGCAGCTGCGCGAGCACCGTGGCGCGTCGTACCTCGATTGCCCCGTGTCGGGTG
>CALQGY020000220.1 GCA_943330235.2 Candidatus Kuenenia stuttgartensis | reverse complement strand
CCACGGGCAAGGGTGCGGAGCTCGGCGTTTTGATCAAGGGCGGCGAAGCGCTGCAACGCGCGGGCGACATCACGACGGTCGTCCTCGACAAAACCGGCACCGTGACCGAGGGACGGCCGACGGTGACCGACGTCGAGGTCATGCGCGACAGCACGATGGCGAGTGACGCGTTGCTCTCGCTGGTCGCCTCGCTCGAAACGCTCAGCGAGCACCCGCTGGCCGATGCGCTGGTGCGTTATGCCCGCGACCGGGGATTCACGGTCGAGAGGCCGGAATCTTTTGCGTCACACACGGGCCGCGGCGCGACGGGGGTAGTCCTGGGACGCGCGCTGGCCGTCGGGAACGAAGCCTTGCTGCAGGACTTCGCGGTCGATGTCTCGCCCATGCGCGCGGTTTCCCATCGCCTCGCCGACGAAGGCAAGACGCCGATATACGTGGCCGTCGACGGTGCGCTCGCGGGTGTGGTGGCCGTCGCGGACCCGATTCGCGCGACATCTCGTGCGGCGATTCAGCAGATGCACCGACTCGGCCTCGACGTGGTGATGCTCACGGGCGACAACCAGCGCACTGCGGATGCGGTTGCGCGCGACGCCGGCATCGGCCGCGTAGTCGCCGGCGTGCTGCCGGCCGGCAAGGTGGCCGAGATTGAGCGCCTGCAGGCTGGTGGGCGGGTGGTTGCCATGGTCGGTGACGGCATCAACGACGCTCCAGCGTTGGCGAAAGCCGACATTGGCATCGCGATGGGCAGCGGTACCGACATCGCCGTCGAAGCAGCCGACATCGCACTTATGCGTGGCGATCTCGCCAGCGTCGTGGACGCGATACGGCTCTCGCGCCGAACGATGCGCACGATGAAACAGAATCTCTTCTGGGCCTTTGCCTACAACGTCATCGGCATTCCCGTCGCCGCCGGCGTGCTCTTCCCGATCACCGGTCTGTTGTTAAGCCCTATCTTCGCGAGCGCGGCGATGGCGTTCAGCAGCGTCAGCGTGGTGATGAACAGCCTGCGCCTTCGACGATTCGGCGCGGCGACGGCGTAGCGACATCCAGAGCGAGCCTCGACACACACCTACCGCGCCCCGCGGTTTCACGCCACCCGATTCTGGAGTACCTCGATGAACCCGAAGCACAGCCACGTTGATGGAGTCGATGACGACCGCGACAACGGGGCGGACGCCGTGGGGGATGCCACGCTCGATACGCCGACGGCGAGCTGTGGCTGCGGCGCCCAAGGCGACACGGCGGGCGAAGGACGAAAGGCCCTCGCGGTAGACAGCGCGGTGAAGGACCGCAACATCAAGCGCCTGCGCCGCATCGAAGGCCAAGTGCGTGGCATCCAGAAGATGGTGGACGAAGACCGCTACTGCGCGGACATCATGACGCAGATCTCGTCAGTGCACGAAGCGCTACGCAGCGTGTCGCGCGAGCTCATGCGCAATCATCTCAAGCACTGCGCCACCTCGGCCATCCAATCGAACGACGCTGCTGCGGAGTCGATGTACGACGAGCTAGTCGACCTCATGTTCAAACACAGCCGCTGATCGGCCCATGCCAATCAATCAACGGAGACTTCTATGTACGACCCTGCTGAAACAGACCACGCCATGCGCGCGCGATACGAGCGCGGGCAGACGCTAGAACAGTTCGTCGCCGGCGCGACGGCGAATCAGGAACTCTGGGCCTCTTTCGCCAAGCGGAAGGTGGCGTCATCCGACCTAGTCAACCGAGTAAATCGTTTGCCCGGGCGGCGGCATCTGCTGGTGCTCCTCGAGGACTGGTGCGGCGATGCGGTGAACACGATCCCGGCCCTTGCTGCATTAGTTGATGCCTCCACGACGGTTGATCTGAGAATCCTGACGCGCGATGCAAACCCCGACCTCATGGACGCGCATTTAACGAACGGGACGCGATCCATCCCTGTCGTGATCGTGCTCGATGACGCATACCACGAGCTCGGATGGTGGGGCCCAAGGCCCCAGCCTCTCCAATCCTGGGTGCGCTCGGAGGGGCAAGCGCTTGAGAAGTCCGCGCGGTACCGCGAAGTGCGCCGGTGGTACGCCCGGGACCGTGCCCAGACGACGCTCGCCGAGATCCTCATTCTGCTCGAGGCCCGCTCTACAGCTCGGGCCGCCTAGTCCCTGCGTTGGCTGAAGGCCCACACTTACGAGTAGCAACGTCCCGGGCTTCCGAATCTGTATCGCATGTTTTACGCTACATAAAACACACGCCGTTCCGGTCGACGTCTGCGCCACCTCAACGACCAACTCTCGTCCCATGATTGCCATACATCGATGGTCCCGGCGCGTCGCGCTGGCTGCCGCAGTCACTCTCTCTGCTGCGAGCCTGCCTCGCGGCGCGGCCGCTCAGACGGACTTCTACAACACTGATGCTGGACGTCCCATCCGAATCGAGGACGCGTACGCGCTTGAGCGACGTGGCTTCGAGCTGCAGGCGGCGCCGCTTCGGCTTGAGCGCGGCGCTCGCGGGGTCTATCGCTGGGGCATCGAGCCCGAGATCGCGTACGGCATCCTGCCCCGCACGCAGCTCGAAGTAGGGTTCCCGTTCGCGTTCATCGAAAGCGGAGTCGGTGGGCGCCGAACGAGCGGGCTGGCCGGCATCGACATCTCGGTGCTGCACAACCTTAATGCCGAGACGAGGCTTCCAGCGCTGGCTGTCGCAGCCCAAGTGCTGGTGCCCGCCGGAAACCTCGCCCCTGACCGCGCGTACCCGTCTATCACGGGCATCGCGACGAAGACGTTCCCTTGGGCGCGCTTTCACGTGAACGGACAGTACACCTTCGGCAGCGCGCCCAACGCCGCGACGCCCTCTACCGTCGGCGCGCAAGTCGTTGAGGTTTCGCGCTGGCTCGGCGGCATCGCCATGGACCACACATTTCCGCTCCGGTCCCTCTTGCTGACCGGGGAGGTCTACGCGCAGGGCGGCCTCGCTGACGACAGCGACACGGAGTGGAATGCCGGTGTCGGCACCCGCTACCTACTCTCGCCGCGTCTCGCCATGGACGCCGGCCTCGGACGCCGCCTGACCGGCAGCGACCGTACCTGGT
>CALQGY020000219.1 GCA_943330235.2 Candidatus Kuenenia stuttgartensis | reverse complement strand
TTTGCAGAGTACGGGTTCTTCAGCGCGCTCACCGAACAGGCGGCCAGTGCGCCGGGTGGGGCGCTCCTGCTGACCGGTGCCAACGTCGCGTATGCGCGGCGTGTCATGCCCGACGTGGTGGTATGGATGCGTGCGGGACTGTGGGAGAACGTGGTGCATGAACGGCTGCGCGCGGCCGGGGCGACGTTGCGCTTTGAGCCGCGCGCGCGTGTGGGGCAGAATCTGCGCTATGGGCTCATCGATTTTCTGGCCGATCGTTATCGGCATGGTTTCGACTACGCGCGCGTGCGGCTCACGGAGACGGCCGGTATGAACCGGCTGGTACGGGCGCTGATCACACCGCTGTTGGCGCCGCTGCTGACGTGGCGCGTCGGTCGCACCGCGGTGGGGTCGCCCTCGCGCGCCTGGGCGTTTGTGCGTGCGTTGCCGTTCACCATGGCCTTTCTGGGTGCGTGGACGGTTGGTGAGGCGGTCGGCTATGCGCGCGGCCCGGTTGATGCGCGCGATCTGACCGGAGTGGTGCGATGACCGCGCGTGAGATCGCACTGTCGGTCGTCGTACCGAGTGTCAACGGATGGTCCGATCTGGAGGGCGCCGTTGCCGCGCTGGTGGACGAAAGCGCGACGGTAGCGCTCGAAATTATTGTCGTCGATCGGTTGGGCGACGCCGTGCGCACGGCGCTGCACGCGCGCTTCCCTCTGGTGCGCGTGCTGGCCGCGCCGCCCACTGCCACCATCCCCGCCATGCGCCTCATGGCGTTCGATGCTGCGCTTGGCGCATCGGTCGCCGTGATCGAAGACCACGTGATTGTGCCGCGCGGGTGGGCGCGGGCCCTGCTGGACGCGCAACACTCGGCGCCCGTAGTGGGTGGCGCGGTTGCCAATGCGGCCACCGAGACGGTGGTGGACTGGGCCGCGTTTCTGTGCGAATACAGTCACTGCCTTCCGCCACTGCCCGCGGGTCCCAGCGAGTCGCTGACCGGCAATAATGTCATCTATCCCAGGCATCTGCTGGCGCGCTACCGTGACCGCCTGTCAGCGGAGCGGTGGGAGAACCATCTGCACGACATGATGCGCGCGGATGGCATTGTGCTGATGTGTCGTCCGGACATCGTGGTCGGGCACCGCAAGCACTACTCGGTGGGTGAATACGTGTCGCAGCGCTACCTGTACGCGCGATCATACGCCGGCGCGCGCGTGGCGGGTGCGCCGTGGCTCACACGGATGGCGTATGGTGCCGCCGCGATGGCGCTGCCGCCGGTGCTCTTGTACCGCACGGTGTCGCGCATCTGGCGCAAGCGGCAGCATCTGTCCGAGCTGCGTCGCGGTCTGCCGCTCATTGCGCTGTTTGTCTGTGCGTGGGCCGCGGGCGAAGTGGTGGGCTCGTGGCGAGGCGCTGGCGACTCGCTGCAGAAGGTCTGTTGAGCATCATGCGCGCCACGACGTCGTTTCCCGCGTTTGTCTGTCCACGCTGCCGTGGGCCGCTGTCGTCCACACCCGACGCGTATGCCTGCGCGCCGTGCGCGGTCACGTATCCGGTCATTCTCGGCATCCCGGACTTTCGTGTGGAGCCGGATCCGTGGATCAGCCTCGAGGACGATCGCGCCAAGGCGATCCGATTGCACGACGCAACAACGGCGCTGGACATGGCGGGCAGCGTAGACGCGTACTGGGCGATGACCCCCGGCACGCCGCCAGCGCAGGCCCGTCGCTTTACGGAATACGTGTTGGAGGGGGAGCAACGGGCCGCCGAGTTCTTGGATGCGATTGGCGCCGATGACGCGGCGCCCGCTGCGCCGTGGCTGGAGATCGGCTGCGCGAGCGGGGATCTGCTCGCGGCAGCGGCCGATCGCGCGATTCCCGTGGTGGGAGTGGACGTGGCGCTCCGCTGGCTGGTGATCGCGCGTCACCGGCCCGCGCTGGCGACGGGTGCGCAGCGACTCGTCTGCGCCAACGGCGAGCACTTGCCCTTCGCGGACGGTGTTTTTGCGCGCGTGGTGTCGCTGGGCACGTTGGAGCACTGCCGTCGCGCGGAGACGGTGCTGTCGGAATCGGCGCGGGTACTGCGCGACGGCGGTGCGGTCAACATGCGCACCACCAACCGGTACTCGCTGCTGCCCGAGCCCCATGTGCACGTGTGGGGCGTGGGGTTTCTGCCAAGACGGTGGGCGGATGCCTATGTGCGCTGGCGCAGCGGTCAGCGATATCTTCATCATCGGCCGTTGTCGCGGGGTGAATTAGCGGTGGCGTTGCGTCGGGCGGGGTTCACGCAGATCCGTGTCGACGCCGCGCGATTGCTGCCCGGTGATCGGCGTCGTCTGGGGCGACTGGCCGCCATCCTGGGCCCGCTCTACACTCTCGCCCGCACCATTCCGGTCGTCGCGTCGTTGCTTAGCCGCATCGCCCCTCTCCTCGACCTCAGCTCTCGCACGCCATGACCGACGACGCGCCACGCATCTTCTCGCCCGAGTACTACGCGCGCATGGGCGCGCTTGAAGCGGGCTTCTGGTGGAACGCGGCGATGCGCGATACGGCGGCCCGCTTGCTGAAGCAGGCCGCGCTGCCGGACGTGGGGATGTCGCTGGATGTCGGGTGCGGTACCGGACACACAATGGGCTGGCTGCGGTCGCTCTATCCGCGCTGGCGTTTTGCCGGTATCGATGTGGCCGAGGAGGGGCTCGACATGGCGCGGGCGATGGGCGAAGACGTGCAGTGGGCCTCCGCGCTGGAGATCCCGCATCCCACCGCGTCGATGGACCTGGTGGTCACGCTGGACGTGCTACAGCATCTGCCGCACCCGGCGGGCGATCTCACGGCGTTGGCAGAGATGCATCGCGTTCTCCGTCCAGGCGGTGTGCTCTTCATCCGCACCAATGCGCAGATGGTGCCGCACACCGACGATGATCCCGAGGCGATGTTTCGCAAGTATGACGTCGCATCGCTCCGTCGCAAGCTCGGCGACAGCGGGTTTGAGGTGTTACGGCTTGGTCGGTTGAACGCGCTGCTGGGGCTCGCGGAAATACCGCGCGAATTGCGTGCGAATAAGACCACCGGCACTTCAGGCTACCATGGGC
>CALQGY020000218.1 GCA_943330235.2 Candidatus Kuenenia stuttgartensis | reverse complement strand
GGCGGCGAGTTCGCCAGCCGAACGCTCGCTGGTTGAAATTCACTCTCCTTCTGACCTTCATGGACGCGCATCTGCGAGAGCGACTCGCGAGGCTGCACCAGACGCATGTCGGGCAGTACTCCATCGTGTCGCTTGACCCTCCGATCTTCTGCATTCAGGTCCACGGCGATGGCCTTAACCAGTTTGTTGAGCGATATCGGATGCTGTTCTCCGCGCTGCGTGGGCGGCCGGCATTCGCGCTGTGCTGCCACAGTTTCAATCTGTCGTCGTCCGCGTTGCGCGCAGTGGCGCATATGGTCGCGAACTGTCGGGAACAATTTCCTGATCTTCAGCTGACGCAGCTGTGCAATGAGCCGCACCAGCCGGCTCTCTTTCGGGAGATGGGCATCGCGGCGGAATTCTGCAATAAGAACTGCTTCGTCGACGACTCGCTCTTCATGCCGATGCCGTCGATCACGCGGCGGTTTGATGCCGTGTACGATGCCCGATTGCTCGCGTTCAAGCGGCATCATCTGGCCTATACGGTGGCCAATCTTGCCCTGATCTACTATCCGGTGCCTTCCGATGATCCGGCCTACGTTCGCGAGGTGCGTGAGCGGCTGTCGCACGCGCATTGGTTCAATCATGCAGACACGGGAGCGTTTCGGCTGCTCTCCCGGCCGGAGATCAATGAACGTCTGGCGGCCTGTCGCGTCGGGCTCTGCTTATCGGCGGAAGAGGGGCAGATGCTGGCCAGCATTCAATATTTATTGGCCGGTCTGCCGGTGGTAACCACGCCCAGTCAGGGCGGTCGCGACGTCTTTTTCGAAGACCGTTTCGTCATCACGGCGGATCCTGAACCCGGCGCGATACAGTCCGCCGTCCGCGCGCTCATACAACGCGCCATTCCACCCGACGAGATTCGCCACGCCACACTGCAGCGCATTGCGCAGCATCGGCACGCATTTTTCGGGGTGGTGCAGCGTATCTACGACCAGCTTGGCGTTCGGCGGACCTTCGCCGATGAATGGCCGACGGTGTTCGTCAACACCATGATGCGAAACCAGCTTCACACGGACACTCTCTCCATGCTCGCCGCGCAGGGTAGGGCGGCGCCTGCGTCCTAGCACGTTCGGTTCGGGTCCGTTCCGAGAGTCAGGTGTCTATCTTGTTCGGACGCATGCGTCCCCAAGGCCGATCCCTCAACCCGTTCCGGGTACTCGTCACCCACCGGAACTTCCGCCTGTTCTGGACCGGCCAGACGCTATCGCTGATCGGGTCCTGGATGCAGACCATGGCCCTGGGCTGGTTGTCGCTGCAGCTGTCGAACAGCGCGTTCGTGGTGGGGCTGGTGGCCAGCGTTGGCGCACTGCCCGTGGTGCTGTTCTCCATGCACGCCGGCGCGCTGGTGGACCGCGTGGACCGGCTCAAGGTGTGCCGCATCACGCAGGCCGTCTTCCTGGCGCAGGCACTCGTCCTCTGGCTGCTCACCATCACGGGGCACGTGACCATCGGTGCGCTGCTGGTCCTAGCCTTCGTGCAGGGGCTCGCGAGCGCCATCGAGGTCCCGGCTCGACAGTCGATGATTATCCTGCTGGTGGGCCGACAGGACCTGCAGCCGGCCATCGCGCTCAACTCCAGCGGCTTCAATCTGGCGCGCATTGTCGGGCCGGCCATTGGCGGTCTGGTCATCCATCGCTTCGGTATTGCGTGGTGCTTCGGGCTGAACGCGTTGAGCTTTGTCGCGGTGCTGTGGGGGCTCTTGCTCATCCGGTTGCCGGCGGTGCCATCGGCGTTTATCGGCGTCAGTTTTCGGCAGGTGCTCGCGGAAGCGACACGCGGCGCGGTGGACGGACTGCGGCACCTCGATCAGCCGGGCGTGGTGCGCGACCTGCTAGGACTCGTCACGGTCGGTGCGATTTTCGGCGCGCCGTTTATCACACTGATGCCGGTGATTGCGCGCGACCGGTTGGGGCTGGACGCCGGTGGCTACGGCGTGCTGCTGGCGTCGCTCGGCATCGGTGGCTTGCTGGGAGCGCTGATCATCGCGGGGCCGGCAACGCACTGGCCGCGTGGGAAAACGTTGCGTACGGCAGGCGTGCTTTTCCCGTTGCTCGTCATTGCGCTGGCGTTTACGACGCATGTGCGGACGGCCGAGGTGCTGCTGTTCGTCATCGGGGTGATGATGATCATGTTTAACGCGCTCACGAATGGCATCCTGCAGCTGCGCGTCCCCGAGGAATATCGTGGACGATTGATGGCGTTTTATTCGCTGGTGTTTGTGGGGTTGTCACAGGTGGTGGGCGCCTTTGCGGCCGGCGCGATTGCGAAGGTGGTGGGAGTGCAGTGGGCGGTTGGGGGCGCGGCGTGCGTGACGCTGGGGTTCGCGCTGTGGACGTTTGGGCGGTCGCCGCAGTTGGCGCGCCTGTGATGGACGGGCCGGTGACGCGGGGGCCAACTGACGCGAAGGACGCGAAGGGGCCGCGGACGTCGCGGACGAGCGCGGAGGTGGGCGTCTCACGAATCCATCAGGAGCGTGATGCGCGGCCGGTGCTTTCTACGGTCTTGTTGGCGTCGTTTGGACTGCGACGCGAGTCGCCGCGACCTGTGGCGCATCGCGAGCCGGGGTACGACGCGCTCTTTGATGCGGAGACGTTGTTCTACGATGTCTTTGCCTCGCCGGACGACCGGTTCGTGATGGCGGTTGGCCCGCCGTTTCTGAACTGCGCCGCGACACTCGCCTCTGCGACGTTCCGCTGCACGCCCGACGGCACGTCGCTCCCGTACGAGATTACGCCGCATCACACCGGCGTTGTCATCCGCCGGCAAGGCGGACTGGTGCGGCGCCTAGTGGACTTCGCGCGGCAGTTCTAGCGGGTGTTGGCGCGCGTGGCGGACTGATTGACGCCAATGGCGCGAAGGCGCGCGAAATGAAGAAATTCGCGTCCCTTCGCGCCCCTTCGCGCCCCTTCGCGTCAATCAGTCCGCCACGCACCACGCAACTCCGCCGTTCCGGCACGGCCTTTGCTCCCTATCGTGATGCAAAGGCCGCATTCCGGATTGGCCAGCTGTCTGGCGCAAGTCACGTCGGCTCCCCAATCGCAGTGCGGCCTTCGCAAGCCGGTTGTTCCAGCCAAGGCAGGGCCGCCTATTCTGCATCGGAACG
>CALQGY020000217.1 GCA_943330235.2 Candidatus Kuenenia stuttgartensis | reverse complement strand
TGAGTTTCCTGTACTCCGCCCGCGCCTGGTCGCGCGCGCCCTGTGCTCCGCGGTGATGCTCGCCGCGGCCATTGTGCTGAATGCGTGCGGCAAGAAAATCAGCGACAGCATAGCCAACGGCAAGAACTGCACTACCGGCATCGTGCAATCCTGCCAGAATCCCGACGCGCTGACGGCTTTGGTGGTGTCGGTCTCACGCGGAGCGATCGACGTCGGGCAGACCGCCCAGCTGAACAGCTCGCCGACCACCCCGAGCGGGGTGTCGGTGAGCTATAGCTATTCCAGCTCGGCCCCATCCGTCGCGACCGTGAGCAACACGGGGGAGGTTAGGGGTGTGGCCGCCGGGACGGTGACGATCACGGTGACGGCGACAGGGACCGGCACCGGATTCACGACGAGCACCCGAAGTGCCACCGCGACGATCACGGTGAATGCGCCAGTCACCATCGCCATGATCCCGTCTACCGCGTCCATGGGCATCAGCGACGTGGTGACGCTGGCCGTTCAGACCAGCGGCGGCTCGGGGGTGCAGTTGGCCAGCTGCTCCGTAAGCAATGCGAGCGTCGCCGTGACGAGCGTGTCGGGTTCCGCGTGCCGCGTGGTTGGGGTTGGCGCTGGGACGACGCAGGTGATCGCAACGGCCTCCACCGGCCAGATCGCCGCGGCGTCCATCACCGTTACGCCGCCGCCGGCCGCCATCAGCGCGCTGCAGGTCGCACCGGCCGCGGTCAGCATACCGGTTAATCAGTCGGTCACCATCGTGCCATCGGTCTCGAAAGGCGGCGCGGCGGTGGCCGTCGCGTATGCGTACGCCAGTAGCAGCGCCGCCATCGCGACCGTCAACGCTACGACCGGGGTAGTCACCGCCGTCGCTCCAGGGGTCGCGACCATTACCGTCACCGCGACGGGAACCGGGGCCGGCTTTGCGACGACCACGTTGAACTCGGCGGCCGTGGTGACCGTGACGGGGTTGCCGGCCGGGATTAGTTCCCTCACGGTGCAGCCCTCGCCGCTGACCGTGGCGCGAGGAAGCACCGTCAGCCTGGTGGTGTCAGCGCCGCAACCGGCGGGCGCGCCGCCGGCGGTCGTGACATACAGCTCAGCAGCGCCCTCGGTGGCGACGGTGAGCGCGACGGGGGTGGTGACCGGTGTCGCGCAGGGGGCTGCGATGATCACCGTGACCGCTGCATCGCCGGCCAACGCGAACTTTACGGCGACGACGCTGACGCAGTTCGTGTCGGCTACCGTTACGCCACCGTCACAGGCGATCACCTTCTGGAACGGCACGCTGCTCAGTGATGGGTATGCATCGGCCGGCGGTGGCGCGTTCGATCACGTCTACGGGATGTGGGGCGCCTCGGCGTCCGCAATCTGGGCTGGAACCGACGGCGGACAGATCGCGCGCTGGAACGGCAGTAGCTGGACGACTGAGCAAAATACCGCGGCGATCTGGGGCATCGGCGGGGTCTCGGCGACCGAAGTGTACGCCGTCGGCGCCAACGGAACGGTGCGACGGTACGACGGCAGCGGCTGGACCGCCATGACCAGCGGAACGGTGGACACGTTGTTTGATGTCTGGGGCGCGTCGGCAGGGACCGCGTTTGCCGTTGGTGCCAACGGGAGAGTGCTGCGACTGTCCGGTGGCGCGTGGACCCGACTGACCTCAAACACGACGCAACGCTTGCGCGGGGTCTGGGGCACAAGCGCCACCAACGTGGTGGCCGTCGGGGAGGCTGGAACGATCCTGCGGTTCGATGGCACGACGTGGTCACCGCAGACCAGTGGGACGACCAGTTATCTCCGGCGGGTGTGGATGCAAAACGCCACCACCGGGTACGCGGTGGGTGACGGCGGGCTCATCTTGAAGTGGAATGGGGTCGCCTGGTCCCCCATGTCGACGGGGACGACCGCGACGTTCTGGACGGTGCGTGGTGACGCGGCAAGCGGAACGGTCTTTGCTGCCGCTGATAACGGATACGTCTACATCCTGAAACCGGGAGCAAGCACGTGGGCCCCGCTGCCGTTGGAGTGCTGCAATCGCCCCGGCATCTACTTCTCGCTGTGGCCCGAGAGTAGCGGAGGCTTCTTGGCGGGCGCCATCGAGGGATACATGACTCGCTTCCGCGCAACGCCGGTCGACTCCACGTGGACACGACTGGCGGCCTCGCCGCACTTGAATGGCGTGAGCGTCTTCTCGCCGACGTCCGCATTCGCCGTCGGAGACTTTGGCGCGGCGTATCGGCTCAACGGCAGCACGTGGTCCGGATCGGCGGGTGCCGTCAGCGGATTCCTCTCTGATGTCGTGGCCACCGGCGCCAGCACCGCCATCGCGGTTGGCAACGGGGGGGCGTTCCGGTTCGACGGCAGCAGTTGGCTGCCGATGAACTTCGCGGCGGGTTCCAGCGTGTCACTGCGGAGCGTCTGGGCTGCGTCCGCCAACGACGCCCATACTGCAACGACAGGCGCGATGTATCGGTGGACGGGCACCGCGTGGACCCAAGTTGCGGTCCCGATTCCGACGACCTCAACCATCTGGTCGATCTGGGGCGCGTCGTCGAATGACGTATGGGGCGCCGGCACCGCTGGCGCGCTGGTGCGATGGGATGGGACCAGTTGGCGCGCCGTCTCGTCCGGCAGCACGGCGACGCTCTACAAGATTTGGGGAATCGACGCGAACACGGTCTATGCGGGCGGGAGCTCCGGTGTGCTGTTGCGCTTCAACGGTCAGAACTGGACACCCATGTCCTTTCCGTCCACCTCAACGATCACCGGCATCTGGGGCGCGTCCGCGAATGATCTGTACGTGGCCACCGGGGACGCCACC
The DNA here is from genome assembly GCA_943330235.2 of Candidatus Kuenenia stuttgartensis. Lineage (GTDB taxonomy): Bacteria > Gemmatimonadota > Gemmatimonadetes > Gemmatimonadales > Gemmatimonadaceae > Gemmatimonas > Gemmatimonas stuttgartiensis_A. Next base: position 329 of record CALQGY020000217.1, on the reverse strand, counting down.
TTCTGGCATTGGGATGGGACGTCGTTCGCGTTCATGACGCAGTACTCCATGCCGAACGGTAATGCGCTGAGCCTCCTTGGCATGGCCGGTGATCGCGGAACCTTCGCGATCGCCGTTGGCACCAACGGGCTGGCGGTCCGCGGCGGAGCAGGGGTCTCGGCCTTCGGCGCGCTCAGGGCGCTCGCGGTTCGGGCGGTCAGTGCCCTGCGCGGACGGCCGGCCGCGTTTCGCGGGACCGGTGCCGATACCGATTCGCTGCCGGCTGTCATGCCGGATGGAGCGCGGGGCACCCCGCTGAAACCGCGGCGGTGACGCCGACCGAGGCACGT
>CALQGY020000216.1 GCA_943330235.2 Candidatus Kuenenia stuttgartensis | reverse complement strand
ATTGCGTGGTGTCGCTCGTTCGCGCCGCGACGGCGATTGGCCGCGTCGGCGCTTGGCCGCGTCCGTTCCACATCCAGGCCGCCGTGGCGAGTACCGCGGTGATGCCGATGGTGCCGACGAGTCGCATGCCGATGGACGAGGGGCGTGCCGCGGTCGCGTGCGGCGCTGGCGTGGTCGGTACGGTCGCCACGGTCTGCCCCAGCGTGGCGACCACCCGCTCGAAGTCCCCCAGCGACGGCCAGCGCTCTGCCGGGTCCTTGGCCAGCAGGCGCTGAATGGCCGCATCGACCTCGGCCGGCACCTCGGGTCGCAGCGCGCTCAGCGACGGCGGTGGCATGACCATGTGACCGCGAATGATCTCGGCCAACGTGCCGACAAACGGCTTACGCCCCGCGAGCAGCTCAAAGGCCATGACCCCCAACGCGTACTGGTCGGCGGCGGCGGTCACCTTCTCGCCGCTGCGCTGCTCGGGGCTCATGTAGTCGGTGGTGCCGAGGATCATCCCCGTTTTGGTGGCGGCACCACCGTCCTGCCGGCGCGCGATGCCGAAGTCGGAGATGAGGGCGCGCCCCGCCGCGTCCACCAAGACATTGCCCGGTTTGACATCGCGATGCACCACGCCGCGGTCGTGCGCATGCTGCAACCCCGCAGCCACCTGCGACAGCAGCCAGCCGGCGTCGCGGAGCGGCAGCATGGGCTGATCGGCGAGGAGCGCGTCGAGCCCGAAGCCGTCCACGAACTGCATCACGATGGCGTAGGTGCCGCCCCCGCTGCGCACGGCGTACACGGCCACCACGTTGGGGTGATTGAGCGAGGCCATCGTGCGCCCCTCGCGCACGAAGCGGTCGGCCACCTCTGGCTCCTCGGCCAGTGCGGGGAGCAGCATCTTCACCGCGACCTGGCGGTGTAGTCCGGGATCGAACGCCCCGAAGACGGCGGCCATCCCGCCGCGACCGAGTTCGCGGTCGATGGTCAGGTCGGCACCGAAGAGCGCCTGCAGGCGGGCGCGGAGTTGGGCGGAGTCGGCGGGGGTCATGCGAGCTGAAAGCGAATCACGGCAATATTGTACCAGGCACGCGTTATGCGCGCGTTATATGCGAACGTGCTGACGTCGCATTCCCCCGCCACTGGGATGCGATGCCGACACGGCGATGCCGACACGGCGATGCCGAGCTCGATGCCGACGAAATCGACAAATTCGGTCTTCCTTGTCCCAGAAAGTGGGAATACTAGTTCGAGCGAGTCCGTAACAAGGAATTTCAGTTCTCTTGAGGCTGTCGCCTCTCCCCCGCCTCCCCCGCCTCATGCCGCGCTCCTTCCCGCGTCTCGCGCTCGCCGTCTCGCTGGCCCTCGGCACCCTCGCGGTACCCTCCGCACCGGCCCGCGCGCAGGGCACCGCCGCTGACTATGCACGCGCCGAGTCCCTGCGCGAGCGACTCGATGGGCTGGTTATCGATGCGGTGGATTCCAGCGGTTGGATCGGCAACGGCACCCGGTTCTGGTATCGGAAGTCTGTGAAAAACGCGACGGGGAACGGCAGCACGTTCATGGTGGTGGACGCCGCGACGCAGACCAAGCGTCCGGCCTTCGACCATGCCGCAGTAGCCGCGTCACTGGCCGCCGCCTCGGGACGCGCCATGACGGCCACCACCCTCCCCTTCACCATGCTGGCCTTCGCCGCCGACGAACGCACGTTTGACGTGACCGTCGATACGGCACGCTTCACCTGCACGGTGGCCGAATCGCGCTGTACGCGGGCGCAGCCCAATGGCGGGCGCGGCGGACGGGCGGGCGGCGGGGGCGGGCGGTTTGGCGGCGGCCTGTACGGCGATCCGGCGCCCCCCAACACGGCACCGCGCGTCTCGCCCGACGGCACGACCGAAGCGACCATCCGCAATTTCAATGTCTACACGCGCCCCGTGGGGACGCGCACGTGGACCGCGCTCTCGGCCGACGGATCGGAGGCGAACGCGTACGCGATTCAATCGCTCTCCTGGTCGCCGGACTCGAAGAAGCTGGCCGCGTATCGCGTGAAGCCGGGATTCAAGCGCGAAGTGCACTACGTCATGTCGAGCCCGGAGGATCAGATCCAACCCAAGGACGTCAGCCGGCTGTACAGCAAGCCGGGCGACGTGCTGGATGTGGATCAGCCGGTGCTCTTTGACGTCGTATCGCGCACCCAGCGGGAGATCGCCAACACGCTCTTCCCCAATGCCTACGAGCAAACCGGTCTGGCGTGGCGCGCTGACAGCCGCGCAGTCACGTTCGAATACAATCAGCGCGGACATCAGGCGTATCGCGTGATTGAGATCAACGCCGCCACCGGCGCGACGCGCGCGATCATCAACGAAGAAACGAAAACCTTCTTCGAGTACTCGGCCAAGAAGTTCCGCTACGATCTGCAGGACGGCGCCGAGTCCATCTGGATGTCGGAACGCGATGGGTGGAACCATGTGTATCTGTATGACGGCGCGACGGGTGCGGTGAAGAACCAGATCACGCGCGGTGCGTGGGTGGTGCGCGGCGTGGACCGTGTCGACCCCGTGGCGCGACAGATCTGGTTCCGGGCCAGCGGCATGTACGCCGGCCACGATCCGTACTTCGTGCACGCGTATCGCATCAACTTTGACGGCACCGGGCTTACCACGTTCACGCAAGCGGACGCGAGTCATGCGGTGCGCTTCTCCGGCGACGGGCAGTACTATCTCGACCGCTATTCGCGCATTGATCTGCCGCCGGTGCTGGAGCTCCGACGCACCAGTGACCAGCAGCTGGTGATGACGGTGGAGAAGGCCGACGCGTCAGCGCTCGTGGCCACCGGATGGCGCGCGCCGGAACCGTTCATCGCGAAGGGGCGCGACGGCACGACGGATATTTACGGCATTGTCGTGCGCCCCATGAATTTTGACGCGAAGAAGACGTATCCAGTTATCGAATACATCTATGCGGGTCCGCACGATTCCTTCGTGCCCAAGACGTGGGGCGTGCAATACGGATTACAGGCCACGGCGGAGCTGGGATTCATCGTGTCGCAGATTGACGGCATGGGCACCAGCAATCGCTCCAAGGCGTTTCATGATGTGGCGTGGCAGAACATCGGCGATGCGGGCTTTCCCGATCGCATCCGCTGGCACAAGGCCGTGGCGGCCAAGTACGCCTCCTACGATGTGCGCCGCGT
>CALQGY020000215.1 GCA_943330235.2 Candidatus Kuenenia stuttgartensis | reverse complement strand
GAGTGTGACAGCGCCGCTCGGAGCGATGCTGACAAAGACGTTCGGGGCGAAATCGGCAACAGGGGCAACACCTATTGGCGCGAGCCCGGTCGTTGGCGCCGCGGCGGCGATATGCTCAGCCGCATCAAAAGCGCTCGCCACCAGCAACCCACCGCCGGCCAGCGCACTGATCTTGATGAACGAGCGCCGATCCATCGGTTGATCGCTCTTCTGTTGATCGCTCTTCGGTCGATCGCTCTTCGGCGTGCCGGAATTCGGATCGTGTGTCATTCGCGCTTCCCGTTGGCTGGAGTGGCGGTCGCGGCCAACTCGGCCGCGCGCTTGATGCCGGCACGAATACGCGTATACGACGCGCAGCGGCACAAATTTCTCGCCATCGCGGTGTCGATATCGGCGTCGGTGGGATGCGGCGTGGACTTGAGGAGCGCGGCCGCCGCCAGGATCTGTCCGCCCTGACAGTATCCACACTGCGGGACGTCGAGCTCGCACCATGCATCTTGCAGCGCGCGCGCCTGCGTCGTGTCGATCCCCTCAATCGTGGTGACGGTCGCCGCACCCACGGTCGATACCGGCGTGCGACAGGATCGCGTGGGTACGCCGTTGACGTGCACCGTACACGCACCGCATTGTGCGATGCCGCAGCCGAACTTGGCGCCGGTCAGCTCCAGCGAATCGCGCAACACCCACAACAATGGTGTGTCGGATTCAACGTCGACGGTCCGGGACGCGCCGTTCACGTTGAGTGTGTACTTGCCCATCATACGCTCCGCGAAATCGTTTCGATCGAGGTCGGTCGAGTATACGACGCGATCGGGTGCAACAAAAGCTGGTGTTCACAACCAGGCGCTCACGTCGCTGGCTTGGCTCCCGCCGCGAGCTCCCGCTTGAGCGCCGTCAACGTGTTCAGTGCCTGCAGCGGCGTCATGTTGTCCGGCTCAAGCGCCGTGACGGCATCGGCCAACTTGGTCATCGCGGGGTCAGGAGCCGACGCCGCTTCGCCAAAGAATCCGAGCTGCGCCACGGGCACCGGTGCCCCGCCCGGCCGCACCATGCGCGGTCCGCGACGCGTCGCGCTGCGCGGGGCCGCATGCCCTTCCGACGTAAGGCGTGCCGCCATCTGCTCGCCCTCACCTTCCAGCAGCGCCAGCACTTCCTTGGCGCGGGCAATCACCGCCGCCGGCAAGCCGGCCAAGCGCCCCACTTCAATGCCGTAGCTCCGGTCGGCACCGCCGGGAATGAGCCGATGCAGGAACAGCACCTGATCCCCCACCTCACGCACCGCCACCGTAAAGTTGCGCACCGCCGGCAGTTCGTTGGCCAGCTGCGTGAGCTCGTGATAGTGCGTGGCGAATACCGTCTTGCAGCCGATGCCGTCGTGCAGATGTTCGCTCACGCTCCACGCAATCGACACGCCGTCGTATGTGCTGGTGCCGCGACCGATTTCATCTAACAGCACCAGCGAATGCGACGTCGCCGTGTGGAGAATCGCGCTCGTTTCGCTCATCTCCACCATGAACGTACTTTGGCCGCGCACGAGATTATCGCTCGCGCCCACGCGCGTGAACAGTCGATCCACAATGGGCAACCGCGCGCGACGCGCCGGCACATACGCACCAACCTGCGCCATCAGCTGAATCAGGCCGATCTGGCGCAAGATCGTGCTCTTGCCCGCCATGTTCGGCCCCGTCAACACAATGAGCCGCGCGTCGTCGGTCAGTACGAGGTCGTTCGGAATGAATTTTTCGCGCGCCATCATGCGCTCCACCACGGGGTGACGTCCGCCCGTGATCTCCATCTCGAAGCCGTCGTGCAGCTCCGGACGCGCATACTGCTCGCGCTCCGCGACCTCCGCGAAGGCGCTCAGCACGTCAATCGTCGCCACGCGATGCGCCACCGCCTGCCAACGTGCAATCGCCACACCGGCCTCACGCCGCAACGCCTCAAACAGCTCGCGTTCGCGTATCTCAATGCGATCCGCTGCCGTCAGCACCTTCTCTTCGTATTCCTTGAGCGCCGGCGTCACATACCGCTCGGCACCCGTCAGCGTCTGCCGACGCTGATAGTCGTCGGGCACGAGATGCTTGTTGGCGTTCGAGATTTCGAGGTAGTACCCGAAGACCCGATTGAATCCCACCTTGAGCGACGTAATCCCGGTGCGGGCCCGCTCCTCCGCCTGGATCGTCGCGATCGCGTCTTTGCCGCCATCACGCAGCGCGCGCAACGCATCCAGCTCTGCATCAATGCCCGGCGCGATGGTGTCCTCTTCACCAATGGCCAACGGTGGACGCGTCACCAACATCGTGGTCAGGCGCGCCGCGCAGTCGGCCCCATCATCCCACTCGGCCAACAACCGTCCCAAGAGACCACCCGTCGCCGATCCTTGCGCCACATGATCACGCACCCCGCGCGCCGCGGCCGCCACCTGCGGTAGCCGCGACAGCGAATCGCCCAGCGCACGCAGCTCGCGCGGCGTCGCACGCCCGGCCGCGGCCTTGCTCGCCAGCCGCTCGATATCGCGCACACCATCTAATGCCTCGCGCAGCGCAGCGCGCCCTACCGGATCGCGCACCAGCACCGTGACGGCATCCAACCGATGTTCAATCGCCGCACGCTCCAGCAGCGGCGCCAACAACCACTGTCGCAGCAATCGCTGACCCATGGGCGTCGCGGTGCGGTCCATGACGCTTAGCAGCGTGCCCGCCAATTCGCCGCCGCGCAGCGACTCCACCAGTTCCAGATTGCGTCGCGTCATTTCATCCAGCGGCATCACACCGCCGGGACGCTCCACGATGGGACGCGCCAAATGCGGCAAACCACCCGGCTGCAGTTCGCGCAGATAGCGCAGCAGCGCGCCGGCGGCCCCGATAGCCGCGCCATCCTGCGCGCCCAATCCGAAGCCATCCAGCCCGCGCACATCGAACTGACGTGTCAGTTCATCGGCGGCCATCTGCGCATCGAACTCCCACGGCTCGCGCTCAGTCACCAACGCCTGTTCCGCTACACGCATCGCGGCCGCCAGCGCGTCATCCGTGCTGCCGCGCACCACCAGCAGTTCACGCGGCGCGATGCGCGCCATCAACGCCGGTGCATCGGCCGCGCTCACTAACGCGAGGCGCAGTTCGCCCGTCGAGAGGTCCGCCGCTGCCAGTCCGATCTGCAGCCGATCTCCGTCGCGCGCCGTC
>CALQGY020000214.1 GCA_943330235.2 Candidatus Kuenenia stuttgartensis | reverse complement strand
GAGGACTCAGAGGACACAGAGGAACGCCTGCAGCCCTCTGCGTCCTCTGCGTCCTCTGCGTCAATCCGATTAACGCGCCGCGTTCACCCGCCCCGCGTTCAGATTGTCAAAGTTCAGAATCGCGTTGAACACGAGGAAGTACGAGCCGATGGTGCTGCCGCGGTACACCGGATTGTTCGCGAACAGAATCACGTGCCCCTTGTCGTACGGCGCATCCACCACCGCGGGACGCTGCGCAATGGTGCCACCACCGTCCAGCAGCCCCGACACCAGCAGCTGCCCCTGATCCGCGAAGCGCAGCGGGACACGCGGACGCTGATCGGGCGGGATGATATTGAGCGGGCTGCGCATCTGGTCTTCCGTGGGGACGGCTACCTGCCACGGCATGGTGGGGACGGGCGTGGGGAGTGTATCGGCATGTCCCACCACCGTCAGCGGACGTCCCTGCACCACGTCGGCGTCGTCGGCGGTGCCGCGGCCGGTCGGACGTGACGCCCCTTCGCCGCCGAAGCGTCCGCCGCCACCACCACCGCGTCCGCCGCGGGAGTTGGTGACACCCAGCGCCATACCGTCCGCACTGTACACGGCGAGATTGTCGATGATGCCGTAGACCAGCGGGCTCGCGTCATCGACAATGCGCGTGCGCAGCAGCGTGCCGGTGACCACGCGCGTGGTGGGCGTGGTGGAGCTGACGCCGTTGGCCATGCCGAACTGCATCGCGAATTCGGCCGTGTTCTCTGACGTGATGAGCACGCCGCCGTTGCTGACAAACGACTGCAGCTTCGCGAGTCCGTCCCAGCCAAGCCCCGGGCGCATGTCGTCGGTTTGCGCGAGCGTGCTGATGTTCGGTGTCTCGGGCGAGTTCTTCCACGGAATCGGATTGCGCCACTGCGGCATTCCCTGAATGATGGACAACGGGTTACCGCTGCCCGGCGCCAGAATGAGCACGTCGTACTTGGCGCGCACATCGGCCATCTTGGGGATGTCCTGGAAGCTCATGTAGTCGTACGGCATCTTGAGCGCGTCAAACGCATAGCGCCACCAGCCTTCGGTCTGCGTGCTGCTCCAGCTGTGCACCATGGCCACGCGCGCCGCGCGCAGCGGATGTGTCTTCACCGTCGGCGCGGCGGCCACCGCTACGGCGGAGAGACCGAGCTCCTTGGTGGCCTTGTCGAGCGTGGCGCGATCCACGCCCCGGATGATGAAGGATCCGCGATTGTAGTGCTTGCCCGATGCATCAAACGCCTCTTCGGCCGCTTGGAAGTCGGCGTCCTTGAGTTGATAGCGCAGCGTGATGAGCGCGTTGTCCGCGTTGTGATTGATCACGAAGACGCTGCCGTCGCCACTCACGCCGCCGGCGGCCGTGACCGTCGTAGTGACGGCGGTCATCGGCGCTGCGAGTACCATCGTGTCGACCACGCGCACCGCCTGCACGGCGAACCCCTCCGGGAAGGTCCAACCGGTATCGTCGTACGGGGTCTTCTGCGGATCGTTGGGGCTCCAGTACTGATAGTCCAGCAACGCGTCCGCGATGCGCGAGTACGGCTGGTCCATACGCACGATGTACGAGCCCGCGGGGAACGTGCGCTGCTCGGTGGTGGCGGCGGCAGCGCGCGGCGCATTGGCGGCAGGCGCATTGCCCGCCGGCGCATTGCCCGCTGGCGCATTGCCACCCGCGCCACGTCCGCCACGACCGGCCGCTGCACCGTTCGCCGCGCCATTGGCGGCGTTGCGACGCACAGGCATGGTCACGCTGAACTCCGCCGTCGCGCGCGAAATCTCCACCCCCTGCATCTGCAGTACGCGCAGCAACTCGGCCTGCGACCCGAGGCGCGTGTCATTCGCCGGCAACACATACGCGGCCGGTCCTTCGGTCTTCGACTTGAGGATGGAGCGCTTGGACTTCTCGTAGAAGTTCCGCAGCAACTGCACACGCGTGTTGGCCGTGTAATTGAGCGAGACCAGCAGGCCGGTCATCTCGTAGTTGTTGTTGTTGCGCAGCGACCACTTGAAGCGGCCCGTGATGGGCGGGTTCTGCCGGTACCAGGTGCGCGCGGTTTCGTTGGCCGAGAGCTGACGCTCCACCGTTTCACCCGTGCCACCGTTGCCGAACGTTTCGTACAAGCGGCTGATGCCGTTGTGCGTGGCGGCAATGAACATCAGATAGCCCGGCGACCACGTGTCGAAGTTGCCGTGCGCGTACACGCCGGGCATGCCGAGTCGCGTCATCTCCTGCACGTTGTTCCAGCCGATGAGCTGCCACTCATTGGTGAGCAGCGGATCCACCCACGCGTTGAACGGTCCGTCACCCACCGTGTTGTCGTACAGGAACGAGCCCGACTCGTGCAGGTCGTGCAGCACCTGCGCTTTCCAGCCCACATACGTGTTGAGCACGTTCTGCGTCAGCTTGAGCGTCATGCCCATGGCGTCGCGGTTGTTGTCGTGCGCCACGTATTTGCCCCAGTACACCACGTTGGGCGGTGTCTGCCCAGGGTGCGCCATCTTCCAGTTGAAGACGTCCACCACCCGATCGCGCCCGTCCACTTCCACGATGGGCGTGATGAGCGTGATGACATGATCACGGATGTTCTTCACGTAGTCGCTTTCATCCACGGCCAACCGGTAGGCGAGCTCCATCAGGGCTGACGGCGCGCCGGCCTCGGTGGCGTGAATGCTGCCGGTGATGTAGTAGACCGGCGTGGCCGAGTGCGCGATGGCGTCGGCGGTGGCGTCGTTCATGCCGATGGTGCGCGGGTCGGCGAGCTTCGCCAGCTTGGCCTTGTTCTCGTCCATCTTGGCCAGCAGCGCTTCCGACGCCACGGCTACCGCGATCATCTCGCGCCCTTCTTCGGTGGTGCCGATGGAGAACACGCGCACCCGTCGCGACGACTTCGCCAGCAGGCGCATGTACTCGTACACCTCCTTCGAATACGCCAGCTTGTTGGGCGCGCCGGCGATATCACCCAGCACGGCTTTGGGCGTCGGCACGCCCTTCGCGGCGGGCATGTAGTCCACCAGCGACGAGAGGAAGAACGGCTCGGTGGTGTACTCCTTGATCTTCCGGGTGTACTCCTCGTCCAGTGGCTGGGCAGGATTGCGTCCGGGCTTGGCCGTTGAGATCGCGCTCTGCGCGGACAGCGGTGTGGCCAGAGTAGACAGTAAGACGCCCACCAGCGGCGCACTGCCCATCAGGGCACTGCCCATCAGGGCACTGCCCATCAGG
>CALQGY020000213.1 GCA_943330235.2 Candidatus Kuenenia stuttgartensis | reverse complement strand
TGTGATGCACGCATCGGCACGCTGCCGCCGCATCGCCGCGCGCGGTTGGCGGCGGGGCTGGACGCGCTGGGCGGGCGCGCGGCGGTGCTGTTGGCGTTGGGGCGGCCCAGTCGGTTTGCCGATCTCTCGGCCGACGCGCAGGCGCGCTGCTTCGATGCTTGGGGGCAGTCGTCCATCGCGCCGTTTCGCTCGGCGCATCAGGCCGTGCGGAAGCTCGTGCTGGCGGTGCACTACGCCCGCCCCGAAGTCACCGCGGCCATTGGCTACGCGGGACCGCTGCAGTCGCGGGCACCGCAGGCGCCGTGGGAAGGGCCGCTGCCCGCGGCGGCCGAAGATGCATCGCACGACACGTCGCACGACACGTCGCACGACACGTCGCACGACACGTCGCACGACACGTCACACGAGGCATCACACGACCTCGAGCCGGTGGCCCGCGGGCTGGTGGTGCTCCCCGGCGCCATCGAGCGAGACCCGCTCCCCACCGGCGTGGTGCTGGGCAGCGCCTTCGAGCGCGACCTGCATCGCACGGCCGACGTGGTGGTCATTGGCACCGGCGCCGGCGGCGCGGTCACGGCGGCACGCTTGGCGGAGGCGGGCTACGAGGTGGTGGTGCTGGAGGCCGGTTCGTATCTCACGCGCGCCGACTTCACCGAAGACGAGGCCACGCTCAACGAGCGCCTCTACGCCGAAGGCGCCATGCGCACCACCGACGACCTGTCCTTCGCGCTGGTGCAGGGGCAGACCGTGGGTGGCAGTACGACGGTGAACTGGATGATCATGCTGCGCACCCCGGACTACGTGCTGGATGCGTGGGCGCGTGATGCGGGCGTGACGGGGATGTCGCCGCGCGAGATGGCGCCGGTGTTTGAACAGATCGAGCGCGAGGTGCGGGCGCGGTACGTCCCCGACGACGCCCATTCGGCCAATAACCGGCTGGTGCTGGACGGCGCGCAGGCGCTGGGGTGGCGCGCCGGTACCGCGCGCATCAACGCGCACGAGTGCGTGCGCTGCGGCTTCTGCGGGCTGGGGTGCCGACACGACGCCAAGCAGTCCACGCTGCTCACCTATCTCCCGCGCGCGCTGGCGGCCGGGGCCACGCTCTATGCCGACGCGCAGGCCACGCGCATTGATGTGCGCGAGCGTGACACGGGCGCGGCCACTGGGGGCACGCCGCCGCTTAAGCGGGTGCATGCGCTGGTCGAGAGTCGCGCGGCCGGACGCCCGCCGCGCACGCTCACCATCGACGCGCCCATTGTCGTGGTGGCCGGCGGGGCCATTGAAACGCCGGCGCTGTTGCAGCGCTCGGGGCTGGGCGGCGGAGGGGTAGGGCACTGGTTGCGGCTGCACCCCACCACGGCCATCACGGGCGTGTACGACCGGGATATCCTCACCAATACGGGCATCCCGCTCTCCACCATGTGCGACGAGTTCATTCGGTGGGACGGGACCGATTACGGCTTCTGGATTGAAACGCCGCCCATGCACCCGTCCTTCACGGCGGCGGCCATGCCGGGTTTCGGCCCCGCGCACGCCGACCGGATGCGCCAGTTCCGTCAGCTGGGGGTGCTGATCGCGCTCACCCGCGACGGCGCGGATACGGCGCGGTCCAACGGCCGAGTGCAGGTGGATCGCGCGGGGCGGACGTCCATTCAGTACCGCCTGGGGCGCGAGGATCAGCGTCGGGTCCGTGCGTCGCTCGACGCCACCGCTCGGCTCCATCTGGCCAACGGCGCCCGCGAAGTGTTCACCATGCACGCCAACCCCGTGATCGTGCGCTCGGAGCGCGATCTGGCGGCGCTGGCGAACGCGTCGTTGGCACCCAATCGCATTGCCATGTTTTCGGCCCACGTGAACGGGACGTGCCGCATGGGCGTAGACCCAGAGCGGTCGGGCGCCACCCCCGATGGCGAGCGCCACGGGGTGCGCGGTTTGTACATTTCGGACGGGTCGCTGCTACCGACGTCTCTCGGGGTCAATCCGCAGGAGACGATCATGGCCGTGACCACCGTGCTGGCGGAGCGCATGGCCACGCGCCATGCGGGTCTGACCCGCGCATGAGCAGCATCTTCGGCACTTCTTCCACGACGTGACCATGACCGGAAAAGGTGACAAAAAGCGGCGTCGCGCACTCGATGCCTACAGCCGGTTGCAACGCGCCGCGGGGCTCGCGGCCACGCGCGTTGAGGCGGCGGTGCATCCGTTTGGCCTCTCGGCCTCGCAGTTTGGCGTGCTGGATACGCTGGCCACGCGCGGCGCGGTGCATCAGCAGGAGTTGGCCGAAGCGTTAGGGCGCAGCAAGGCGCAGATGACGGCGATCATCGATGCGCTTGAAGCGCGCACGCTCGTGCGCCGAGAACGCCACGCCACCGATCGCCGCTTCATGACGGTGCATCTCACCGAGGCCGGCACCGCCCTGTTGGCCGCCGCGACGCCGGTGCGCACCGCGGCGGTCGTCGATCTCATGAGCGAACTCACTGGCGAACAGCGTGCCAAGCTCGCACGCTTGTGCCGGCGGTTGTTGCGCACGCTCGATCCCGCAGAGACCGAGCGCGAAACCGAGCGCGACGCGGATCATGATGGAGATCATGATGAAGATCACGATGAAGATCACGACGCAGATAACGATGCGGACAGTGACGCGGATGGGGATGACGACGCCGACGATGCGGCGCCCGCGGATTCGCACACGACGCATCACCCGCACGCTGCGCCCGACGCGCCCGACACCGAACACCCCGCACCACCCGTCTGAGTTTCCCGGTCGCGTCATCCGACCGCGACCTTTCACTCTCGAGAAATCCCGTCATGGCCGGCCGTCACTTCCTGCAGATCCCCGGGCCCACGCCCATTCCTGACCGTCTGCTCCGCGCCATGCATCGCGCGAGCGAGGATCATCGTTCGTCCGCGTTCCCGACGCTGACGCAGTCCATTCTGTCGCGACTGCCGCACGTTGTGCACCAGACCAACGGTGAGCACTTCGTGTTTCCGTCGTCGGGCACGGGGATGTGGGAAGCGGCGCTGGTGAACACGCAGCAACCGGGCGCGCGACTGCTGGCGGTCCGCTTCGGCCAGTTCTCGCATCTCTTCATCCAGACGGCGCGCAACCTCGGCTATCACGTCGACGTCATCGAAACGCCGTGGGGCGAGTCGGCGCCGGTCGATCAGATTGAAGCCGCCCTCGCCGCCGATACGGCGCATGAGATTCAGGGTGTGCTGCTGGTGCACAACGAAACGGCCACCGGTGTCACCAACGATGTCGGCGCGGTGCGTGCCGCGATGGATCGCGCCAAGCATCCGGCGCTGTTGTACATCGACGGCGTCAGCTCCATTGCCAGTCTCGATTTCCA
>CALQGY020000212.1 GCA_943330235.2 Candidatus Kuenenia stuttgartensis | reverse complement strand
GATCGATTTGAAGAACGGGATACGCTCGTCGGCTTTCACCGTCACCCAGGGAAGGCCGGCGCGAAGCAACTCCAAGTTCTTGGCGAGGTCGATGGGCGCGCGGTCGCTGGGCGTGTCGGCGGTCGTCACGAGCAATGCAGGGAATTGAGGGAGCGGTGTGTTTCGTACTAAAAATACCGGCGTGTTTTACGCTAAAAACTTTGCTGCTTTTTGTTTTGAGACTAGCGCTCGCCGACGCGCTCACCGCGGGACTGAGCGCCTTGAATGACCCGCGACAACGGCACCAGCCCATCAGGCACCATGCACCACCCGCTCACCACCAGCAGCACCCGTTTATCGCGCCGAATAGCATTCCATCGCCTCGCCCCACCAGCGTCACACAACCGTTGCTTGCCCCTCCCCACCCTCCCGCCGTAACGTCCGAGTCTCTCCCTTTTCCCGGACTCGCCCGTGCTCGTTCCTGCGCTCTCGCTCGTCGCCTTTTTTCAGGCCGCCGCTGTTCAGCCCCCGCAACGCACCATCCCCGATCCCGGGGTCTTTGCCGTGGGGCAGCAGGTCACTCCGGCCGGCGTACAGAGCGTGTTCAATGGACGCGTGGCCGGCGTGAAGTTTGGCACCGAGCCCGGCGACCTCTGGGCCGTCGTGCCGGGCAATGCCTGGCGCATGGGCTGGCGCGACGGGCAGGTCCGTGCGCATGTCACGTTTAACGGTCGCCCGGGCGTCCACGGCATCGCCATCGATCCGGTCACCAAGCGGCCCATGCTGGCGTCGGTGGGTAAGCTGCCGGCCGACGTGGCCAAGAGCCGCCTCCCCGGCGGCCCGCCGCTCTCGCGCGCCAAGTCTGTCACACAGCTGATCAGTTACGCCGCCGATTCCACAGCGGCCATCGTCACAGAATCGGGTCCGTTGGGCGACTTCATGGCCGGCGGCCCCGCCATCGCGGCCCGCGCAGGCGCCGACGGACATCGCGTCGCCGTGCTCCCCCTCCCCGCCGACGACAAGCTGATCGTACTCGACGCCGACAGCGGCACCACGCTGCGCTCGGTCGCGCTGGGCGTGCTCCCGGTGGCCTCGGTCATCTCCCCCGATGGCGCCACGGCGTGGGTCACGGTGTTCGGCGGTGCCAAGCCCAAGGCCGGCACGCGCAGCGCCACCCAGTGCTGCGATCCCGCCGCGGAACCGGTGCGCGTGAACGCGCGCGGCATCGCGCTCCCCGGCACGGTCGAACGCATTGATGTCGCCACCGGCACCGTCACCCACCGCCTCACCGTGGGCGGTCACCCCACCGGCCTGGCGTGGGATCAGACCGCGCAACGCCTCTATGTGGCCAACGGCAACAGCGACAACGTCAGCGTGGTGGATACGCGCACCAACACGCTCATGGGCACCATCGCACTCGCCCCGTTCCGCGAACGCAAAATCGGACTCACCCCCACCGCCCTCGCGATCTCCCCCGACGCGCACACGCTCTACGTGACGCTGGGCGGCGCCAACGCGGTGGCGGTCTATCAGCTCACCACACGCACGGACACGCTGGCCACGCTGCGCGGACTCATCCCCACGGGCTGGTACCCCAGCAGCGTGGACGTCAGCGCCGACGGCAGCACCATCGCGGTGGGCACGCTGTTCGGTGTCGGCGCCGGCACGGGCAAGACCAATGGGCAGGAAGGCCGCTACGTCTTCGCCGAACGCGGCTCGGTGAATGTCATCGCGGTCCCCACGGACGCGGAGCTATCGGCATACACCGTCAGCGTGGCCGAAAACAACCGGTGGCATCTGGCCAGCGGCACCACGGCCCCGCCGTCGGTCGCGCCGCGCGCCAATGTGGCCGCGCGCGCCGTGCCGCAGCGCCCGGGCGAGGCCAGCCTCGTGCAGCACGTCGTGTACATCATCAAGGAAAACCGCACCTACGATCAGGTGCTGGGCGACATGGGCAAGGGCGCCGGCGATTCGTCGCTCACGATGTTCGGCCGCGATGTCACCCCCAACACGCACGCGCTCAGCGAACAGTTCGTGCTGTTCGATCACTTCTTCGCGTCGGGGGGCAACAGCGCCGACGGCCACAACTGGCTCACGCAAGCCAACGAAACGGCCTACCCGATGTGGCCGCTCTACTTCGGGCGCAGCTATCCCAGCGAAGGCAACGATCCGCTCACGTACTCCTCGGGCGGCTTCCTGTGGGAGTCGGCGCAGGCCAAGGGGCAGCGCGTGGTGAGCTTCGGTGAATACGCCCCGGCTCCCAAGAACGCCAAGGCGGACGTGCGCGCGAAGCTCATGGCCATGATGCGCGACAGCGCGACCTACTCACGCACCGCCGCCCGCCGCACGCTCAAGGGCATGTATAACACCCGCAGCGAGATCCCCAGCCTGGACAAGATTCTCGTGCGCGAATATCCGGGGTGGACGCAGGAAGTGCCGGATGTCATCAAGGCGGACATCATCCTCGAACATCTCAAGGACTGGGAAGCGGCCAAGCAGATGCCGCATCTCACACTCATCATTCTCCCCAACGATCACACGGAAGGCACATCAGCCGACTGGTGCACGCCCAAGTCGTGCGTGGCCGACAATGACCTCGCGCTCGGCAAGATCGTTGAAGGGCTCAGCCACTCGTCGTTCTGGAAGTCGATGGCCATTCTCGTCGTGGAAGACGATGCGCAGAACGGGGTCGATCACATCGACGGACACCGCACAGTCGCCATGGTGGCCAGCCCGTTCGCACGGCGCGGCACCATCGACAGCACGTTCTACAGCCAGCCCAGCATGGTAAAAACCATCGAACTGATGCTCGGCCTGCCGGCGCTCAGCCTCTTCGACTTGGTGGCCACGGACATGCGCACGGCGTTCATCGACCCAAGCATGAAGCCGGACTTCACCCCCTACACGGCGCTGGTGCCCAAGCAGTCACTGTTCGACACCAACAAGAAGCCCAGCGCGATGAAGGGCCCCTCGGCGGCCGCCGAACGTGCGGCGGCGCTGGCCAGCGCCCGCATGAATTTCAGCGAGCCCGACGCGGCGCCCACCGAGAAGCTGAATCGCATTCTCTGGGGCAGCGTGAAGGGATGGAAGACGCCGTACCCGACGGTGAAGCAGTCGCTGTTCTTCCCGCTGGCGGTGGACATCGATGATGATGACCGCGAGGAACTGGAAGAGAAGAAGCTTGAGAAGAAGGCGGGCTACGCCGTCTCCGCGCGCTCCGCTGCCAGCAGCTTCGCCTTACGCGCCAACCCCCAGCGGAAACCGCCCAGCGCACCGTCGCTGCGCAACACCCGATGACACGGCACCACCAACGCCGTGGGGTTGGCGCCGCACGCCGAACCCACAGCACGCACCGCCCCCGGTGATCCCACGCGCTGAGCCAACTCGGCG
>CALQGY020000211.1 GCA_943330235.2 Candidatus Kuenenia stuttgartensis | reverse complement strand
CGTGGTGGCGCGACCCTGGCCGAGTTCGCGGGCATCGGCAACGCCGCGGGCGTGGAGGCGCTGCTGGCCGTGGGCGTCCCGGTGAACGCCCGCCATGCGGACGGTGACGGCTACTGGGGGCTGGCCCGCGAGAGCACCGCGCTGCACGTGGCGGCGTGGCGCGCCCGCCATGAGACGGTACGGGTGCTCATTGCGCACGGGGCCGACGTGCACGCGCGCGATGCCGACGGTCGCACGCCGCTCATGCTGGCGGTCAAGGCGTGCGTGGATTCCTACTGGACCGACACGCGCCGCCCCGATTCGGTGGCGGCGCTACTCGCGGCGGGCGCTCGGCCCGACGGCGTCGCGGTGCCTTGCGGGTACGACGCCGTGGACCTGCTGCTGCGGGATTGAGCGCGGTTACTTCTTCTTGTTCGCCGGGGCGGCCGGGGCGTTTTTCCCCGCCACGCTCACCAAGGTGCGATAGATCATCTCCGTCCCCTGCTGCAGCGACGCCACGCTCACACGCTCATCGTTGCCGTGCATCGTGCGCAGTTCGTCGTTGGTGATGGGATACGGATAGATGCCGTACACCGGAATGCCGCGCGAACGCCACGCCGCCGCGTCGGTACCGGCCTGAAACAGATACGGGGTAACCTCGGCCGTGGGCCACTGCGCCTTCGACTCGCGCGCGAGCGCGCGATAGAGCTCCGTCTCCACCGACGACGCCACCGGGGACGACGGCGTGGCCGACGACCCGGGGGCCAGCTTCACGGTAACGCGCGGATCGTTGACCAGCTTCTCGATCATCGCGACCATCGCGTTCGGATCGGTGCCCGGAATGAGGCGCAGATTGAGCGTCGCTTCCGCTGACCCCGGAATCACGTTGCTACGAAAGCCGCCGCTGATGAGCACCGGGGCGATGGTGTTGCGCATGATGGCGTGCAGCAGCGGATCCTTGGAGATGACGCTATCCGCCACATGTACCTGCGCCGGCGTGCCGTCGACCAGATCGCGGAAGAAGCGTGCCGTCTCACCCGTGGACGTCTTGCCAAGCGTCTGGAAAAACTGGCGCGATTCGGCCGTCAGCTGCACGGGCGTTTCGTACGCCGCGATGCGGGCAATCGCACCGGCCAGCGACGCCAGCGCATTGTCGGGCAGCGGCATGGAGGAGTGCGTGGACGTGCCCTTGGAGGTCAGCACAATGCCGGTGACCGACTTGTCGGCGGTGGAGATGCTGACGTAGCGCACCTTCTCGTCATCGCCCTTGATGATCCAGCCGCCTTCGTTGAGCGCAAACTCGGCGTCCATCGAGGCCCAGTGATCGCGCGCCAGCCAGCTGGTGTTGAGCGGTGCGCCTTCCTCGTCGGCTTCCGCCAGGAAGATCACGTCGCGCGCGAGCGGCACCTTCTTTTCCCCCAGACGCAGCGCCGCCATCGCGAAGACCGCCATGCCGCCCTTGAAGTCGATGGCCCCGCGGCCGTACACGTGGCCGTCCTTGATGACCCCCGCGAACGGATCGAGCGACCACTTCTCGCGCTCGACGCCCACCACGTCCGCGTGCGCGGCGAGCAAGAGCGGCTTCTTGCTGCCGTCGCCCTTGAGGCGCGCGATGAAGTGCACTTTGCCCTTCTCGGGCGTCTGCACGATCTCCACCGTGTAGCCGGCGGCGATGAATCGCTTCTGCAACAGCTCCGCCAACGGCAACGTGGTGCCCGGCGGATTGCTGGTATTGATGCGAATCAATTCGGACAACAAGGCAGCGGTCGGATCGACCGCCGCAGAGGGCTGCGCGGTGAGTTCACGCGCGAACAACGAGATCGCTGCGGCGGCGGCGACCCGCACCAACGAAGGCCAACGAAGGGTAGTCATCGCACGAAAATACCGGTCGACGACGGGATTGGCCATTTGACCCGTTGGGCAGCACTTTCTCCGGTGACAGGCGGGGGGTCCCCGCCGCGGTCGCCCCGAACCATGCCCCGTCTTCACTCAGGGACTCTCCATGCTTGTGTCGTGCTCCCCGCCCAGCGGCCTGCCGCTTCGAATGCGCCTCCGCGTCGCGCTTGCCGCGCTGGTGGCGCTCCCCCTCACGCTCTCAGCCCAGCGCGGCCCCGCCGGCGGCGCCGCCCCCGCCCGCGATCCGATGCAGGAAGGGCTGCCGCTCAAGCCCACGCGCACGCTCGCGTTCACGACCAAGAGCGGCAACTGGATGTCGTCCGATGTGAGCAAGGACGGCAGCACCATCGTGTTCGACTTGCTGGGCGACATCTACACCATGCCGATGGCCGGCGGCAAAGCCACGTCGCTGACACGCGGCATGGCCTTTGACGCGCAGCCGCGCCTTTCGCCCGACGGCAAGAAGGTGGTGTTCGTCAGCGACCGCACCGGCGGCTACAACCTGTTCACCATCTCGCTGGACAAGAAGGACACCGTCCAGCTCACGACGGGCAACACGAACACGTACGAGTCGCCCATCTGGACCCCAGACGGCAAGTACATCATCGCCACGCGCGGCGCCAAGCTGTGGATGTTCCCCGCCAGCGGCGGCACGGGCATTCAGCTCATTCGCCCCGACGGCGCGGCGGCCGCCGGCCGCGGTGCGGCGGCAGCGGGTGGTGATGTCACGCGTGAAGAAGGCCCCGCCATCGGCAAGGACGCGCGCTATGTGTGGTTCGCGCAGCGTCGCGGACGGTGGGTGTATAACACGCCGTTGGGTGACTACGCGCTCATGCAGTACGACCGCGAAACCGGTCAGGTATCCACGAAGGAAAACCGCTGGGGTTCGGCGTTTCGCCCCACGCTCTCCCCCGATGGCAAGTGGCTGGTGTACGGCACGCGCTACGTGGACCACACGCGCCTGCGCATTCGCGACCTGGCCACCAACGAAGACGAATGGTTGACGGGCCCGGTGGCGCGCGACGATCAGGAATCGCTGGCCACGCTGGACGTGTATCCCGGCATGTCGTTTACGCCGGATTCGAAGTACCTCGTCACGACGTGGGGCGGCAAGCTGTGGAAGGTGGCCATCGCCACCAAGCAGGCCACCGAGATTCCGTTTGAAGTGGATGTCGTGCAAGCGCTCGGCCCGCACGTGGGCTTCGACTACGCCATCCCCGATTCGTCCACGTTCGTCATCAAGCAGATCCGCGACGCGGTGCCGAGTCCCGATGGCAAGCGGCTGGCGTTCGTGGCGCTCGATCGCTTGTACGTGATGGACTATCCCAACGGCACGCCGAAGCGGCTCACCACCACCAACTTCGGTGAGTTCGAGCCGACGTGGAGCCCCGACGGCCAGTACATCGCCTACACCACGTGGGCCGACAGCATCGGCTATCTCAATCGCGTGAAGAGCGACGGCAGTGCGCCGCCGCAACGCCTTACGCCGCAGCAGGCGCTGTGGTCCAATCCCGTGTACACGCCCAACGGCGCGCGCATTCTGGCCAATCGCACCCCGTCGCGCGCGTTCCGCACGGCCAGCGGTGGCGGCGGCGGACGCGG
>CALQGY020000210.1 GCA_943330235.2 Candidatus Kuenenia stuttgartensis | reverse complement strand
GGGAGCACGTCGTCCATGCTGCCACTCACATCGACGTAGATGGCCACACGCTGTGGCTCTCTCAGGCGCTCCAGAATGTGACCGTCAAACAGCAAGGGCATCGGTGCGTCCAACAGCGAAGCCGCACGTATGCGACATGCCGCGCGCCGGTCGTGCATGCGGTGTACCACCCGCACATCGCGCTGCCGCCACGAGGTGCGTGACGCGCCCGCACTGTGCGGCCTGATCGCACGCCGCAGCAGTGCGTTCAGCGCATGCTCCAGCGCCGGTGTCCGCGCGGTATCTGCCACCTGGGTGAGCCCCAGATGTTGGCCTTGGCCGGGAAGCTGTCCGCACAACGGCTCGAGTGCCGATGCCAGCAGCCCCGCCGCGTCATGATCGCGCGAGCCCCTGAGGGCGTCGCGTTCGGCGGGCGTGTCACCATGCGCGCCGAGCAGCGACACATCCTCGGCGCTCAACCCGTCCACGTCATGCAGCGCCGCCCTGATGTCGGCGTAGGTGACCTGCGTGTAGCGATACGTGGGCTCGTCCCACGGGTCGAGATTGTCCTGGTCATCGAGCGACTGGTCGTACAGATCGCGATGAATGGCACGGAGCGCCGGTGGCATGTCGTGCGACGCGCTCCAGTCGGGCGCTAACGGCCACCCCGGCGGTGGACGCAGAATGAACTCGGGCGTTTTGCTGGACGAGTAGAAGTCGGTGAACAAGTCGGTGTAGCGCTCGACGTCGTAGCCGAAGTGCACGGAACTGTGACGCACCTGCGTACCCTGAATCGCCGCCAGCAGTGTGCGATTGATGATGGCGTCGAAGGCAACGTTGTGGGCCAGTGTCGGGCGCGGAAATAGGCGTGTGTGGCCGAGTGCGATGTGTAGCAGCTCGTGCAGCACGAGTGTGGCCAGTCGCTCGGGGGTGTGGCACCACTGCGCTACGAACGCTGGGTTGAGCAATAGGCGCGGTCGGTCCACGCACTCCACACACGCGGTGGCGATGGCGTCGCTCCATTCTACCGTCGACACCGTGAGCAGCGCATTGAGGGCGTGCGCGTGCCCCCCCACGAGTTCCAGCACGCGCGCCACCTGCGCGTCGGCGGCGCCCAGTGAGGCGCGGGCGATGGAGGACGAGACGGCCGTCGTCATCGTGACGCTCCCGTGGCCGCCGATGTGGCCGGCACAGCGGGCGCCGTCGCGCCGAACCATCGCACCATCAGTGAGTGGCTGTGCCGAAACCACATGAGCGAGGGCCGTCGGTTGAATAGCAGAATTGGCGGCGAGGCGCAGGCGATCGCGACGAGTCCCCACGCCAGCGGGACCGTGTGCTCGTCGGCGCTGCACGACAGCCACGGCAGCGGCTTGTGTTGCTTCGCGGAGTCGTACGACACGCAGCTCACGAGGCCGTGGAACGGCTGCAGCAGCTGTTGGTCGCGCAGCACGTCGCGCAACAGTGCGATCGATGCTATCGCACTGTCAGCCATGGACCGCGTGGCCGGTTCACTCGGCGGCGCGCCGTTACGCGCGAGGGCCTTGATGGCCGCGTTGCACGAGCGTGTTATGGTCGCCGATGCGTTGAGCTGTATCAGGGCCGAACAGGCGGCGGCGTGGATGAGCACTGGGTGGAGGCGTGCACCGAAGCCGCCCTTGGCGCATGCGGCAATCAGACGGCTCAGCTTCGTCGCCTCGAGCAGACTACTGACAATGAACACACCCGAGATATCCACCTGCACACCGACCGCACCGGTGCGGTAGGCGTTATTGCGCGTCGGTCCAGAGTTGTGGTACACCGGAACGGAATCGGCGAGACGCGTGCCGCTGGCCAACGGTAATAATTCGAGGGGTGACGTCATGCCGCGCTCACGTGCGTGGCCAACGACGCCATGCAGTCATCCCGCACCTGCACCAGCCGGAGGATGATATTGTCCGCGTCGGGGAGCGCGACGCCGGTGAGCTGTTGCGCCGGGGTGCAGAACTTCGCGATCACGCCGTGCATGAACTCGAGGTCGTTGGCCGGTAGCGCGGTGAGCGACAAGCGTCGCCGCACGTCGATTGCCCAATCGCGATGCGGACCAAAACCGTATACATGGGCACCGCCATGCGCGATGCTCGACACCAACGACGCCACCGTCTCCGCCGTCGTGGCGGGCACCAGCTCCCCGCTCAGCAGCGTGGGCAACACCGTCCACGCGAACATGGTGGCTTCCGCGGTGGGCATATCCGCGAGCGCCGTGCACAGCGCCTCGCCGCGAATCACCGACGCCACGCCCGGCAGCGAGATGGCTAGCAGGGCGCGACGCAGCGGATCGCGTATCGACAGCAGGGTGCGGCGTGGATCGTCATCACTCATGCGCGTCTCACGCCACGCCGCTTCATGCGCCGTGAGCAGCGCGGCGCGCGAGACCCTGGTGCGCACCACATCGGGGATGGACGACAACACTGTGGCTCGACAGGCGCGCTCGTCGCTGGCGAGGCCGAGCGCGAGGTGCGCGGCACGCACGGCCACGACGTTGCGCAGCAGCATCGCGGCCCGGCGTCCGCCGATGGTGATCTTGGCGGCGCCGAGTTTGGTGATGAGCACATCGACGTACGTCGCCAGCGCGTCCCCCGACTCAGCGCGGACAGTGGGAATGAGCGCTTTGGTGGCGTGCACCAGTTCACGCACCGTGTTCGCGGCGTTGGCCGTGGGGGCGTCGCCGATGCCGCCGATGATGAGCCGCCGGTCGGCGTCGCTTAAGTCCGCGAAGCGCGGCAGTGACACGATGAACGCGAAGCGATCGGCCAGTGCGGGGTCGAGTGCTTCGACGCCGTCGTAGCGACCGTAGTCGTCGTGCTCCTGCGCGTCGGGCGGCGGATTGGTGGCGGCCCATCGATAGCGCAGCCGTTCGATGGCGACGCCCTGGATGCGCTTCTCGTGAATGAGCGGAAACAGCTTGTTGGCGACATCGGGACGACAGCGGCCGATCTCGTCGAAGAACGCCACCTCGGCGTCCCAGATCGCGCCGGGTGGCGCGGCGTAGCGAATGGCGCCGGCATCATCAGGAATGGGGAACCCGATGAGATCGTCGAACTGGAGGATGCTCGCGTTGTAGTGACGGAGCGCGAGGCCGAGTGCGTTTGCGAGTCGCACCAGCAGCAGCGTTTTCGCGGCGCCATGATCGCTGACGAGCAGCAGCGGTTCTTCGGTGGCGAGTGCGGCGAGGAGCGCGGGCTCGAGCGCGTCGTAGCCGACGACACCGAGCGGGCGGAGGAGCGAGCGGGGCGCCGATGCCGGGGTGCCGGCGACGGCGACGGGAGCAACGGGAGCAACGGGAGCGACGGGAGCGACGGCACTTTTGCGTCGCAGGCGCGGAACAACGACTGCCATGGAGATACCTCCGCGCAGGCACTGCGCAGAGCGCGACACCACGCCGGCCGGCGTGATGTCAGTGGTCCGCTTTAGTGGACTTCTTTAGCGTCGCGCCACAAGCTGGCCGAATCAAATCGCGACGTGGTACG
>CALQGY020000209.1 GCA_943330235.2 Candidatus Kuenenia stuttgartensis | reverse complement strand
TGACCCCACGCGCCTGGACGGCTACGACCTGACCCTGAACGACCTTGAGCGTGCGCTCGCCGCCAACAACGGCAACTTCGGCGCCGGCTACATCGAGAGTCGCGGCGAACGGTTCACGGTGCGCGGGCTCGGGCGACTGGCCGACACCACCGATATCGGCAACGTCGTGGTGAAGACGCGCGCCGGTGGCGTGCCGGTGTACGTGCGTGATGTCGCACAAGTGACCGTCGGCCCGATGCCGCGCGAAGGGGCCGTGTCGCGCGACGGCGTTGGCGAGACGCTGTCCGGCATGATCGTCATGCTCAAGGGGGCGAACGGACGTCAGGTCGTCACGGAGGTGGAGGAACGTCTGAAAGCAGTGCAGCCTCTCCTGCCGGCAGGCGTCGCCATCCGTCCGTTCTACAATCAGGGCGAAGTGGTTGATCGTACCACCAACACCGTGTTCAAGAACCTGGTCGAGGGAGGCGTGCTGGTCACGCTGATTCTCTTCGTGTTCTTGCGCAATCTTCGCGCCTCGCTCATCACGGCGTCGGTGATCCCGCTCTCGCTGCTGTTTGCCTTCATTCTCATGAAGCGATACGGCTATTCGGCCAACCTCATGAGTCTTGGCGCGCTGGACTTTGGTCTTCTGGTTGACGCGTCGGTGGTGATGGTCGAGAACTTTGTGCGCCGCCTTGGCCACGCCGGCGCGACGACGGCCGACGAACGGCGTACGCTGATTCGTCAGGCGGCGTTCGAGGTTGGCCGACCCATCGTGTTCGGTGTCTGCATCATCATCGCGGTATACTTGCCAATCTTCAGTTTGCAAGGGCTCGAAGGCCGCATGTTCACCCCGATGGCGTTTACGGTGTGCGTCGCGGTGCTCGGTTCGCTCTTCCTGGCACTGACCTACGTGCCGATGATGGCGTCGTTTGTGCTCAACAACGTCGAGGAGAAAACCTCGCGCTGGTACGAATGGATTCGCGTGCGATACGCCGGCGCGTTGGCGTGGGCGCTCTCGCATCGCGTCGTGGTGGTGTCCGCCGCACTCGTATTGCTCTCCGTGGCGCTCGGCTCGGTGCCGTTTCTCGGCACCGAATTCATGCCCAAGCTTGACGAGGGTTCCATGCTGATCGAGACGCGCCGTCTGCCCAGTACCTCGTTGCCACAGGGCATGGATATCGCCCGCGAAGTTGAGAAAACGTTGCTCCGCTTTCCCGAAGTGCAGAGCATTGTGACCAAGATGGGGCGACCGGAACTCGCCACGGAAACCATGGGACTGTATGCGGGCGATGTGTACGTCATCTTCAAGCCGCGTCGCGACTGGAAGGCCGCCTCGGTTGATGCGCTGATCGTGCAAATGGACTCCGCGTTGCATCAGGTGCCGGGCATCGACTACAACTTCACCGCGCCGATGGCGATGCGGCTTGATGAAGCGATCTCTGGCGTCCGCACCGAGCTGGGTGTGAAGGTGTTTGGCGACAGTCTGCCGATCTTGCAGCAGAAGGCGGCCGAAGTCGCGCGGATCATCGACCAGATTCCCGGGGCCGCCGACGTGTCGGTTGACGTGAGCGCGGGGGCGATGCAGGTGGAGCTCGACCTGGATCGCACGGCGTTGGCGCGGAATGGGCTCAACGTGTCGGACGTGCGCGAGGCGGTGCAAGCAGGCATCGGCGGTGCACAAGCGACGGAGATTATCGACGGGCGCAAGCGATTCCCGGTCGTGGTGCGCTTGGCCGAAGCGTATCGCGGAACACCGGAGGCGATCGGCCGGCTCGTGATCACCTCACCGACGGGTGAACGCGTGCGCTTGTCGCAGGTGGCATCGGTACGCGTCGTTGAGGGTCCCGAGCTCATTACGCACGAATCCGGCGAGCGGATGGTGATCGTCCAATCCAACGTGCGCGGTCGCGACCTGGGCGGGTTCGCGGAAGAGGTGAAGGATGCGGTGACGAAGGGCGTGTCGCTTCCGTCGGGCTACTTCGTCACCTACGGCGGACAATTTGAAAATCAGCAGCGGGCGATGAAACGTCTGACGCTGATTGTGCCGCTCGTGTTGTTGCTGATTGTCGGATTCCTGTACGCCAGCTTCGGCAACGGTCGACAGGCGCTGCTGGTCATGCTCAACGTGCCGTTCGCGCTGGTCGGTGGCATTGCAGCGTTGTGGGCGCGACAACTCAATCTGAATTTGAGTGCGTCGGTGGGCTTCATCGCACTGTTTGGCGTCGCCGTGCTGAATGGTGTCGTGCTGGTCGCGTACATCAACCAGCTGCGTGACGAGGGCCGAACGCTCGATGACGCCGTGCGTGACGGGTCAGAAATTCGGCTGCGCCCCGTGCTCATGACGGCGTTGGTCGCCAGCTTCGGCTTCATTCCGATGGCGATCTCCACGAGCGCGGGCTCGGAGGTGCAACGCCCTTTGGCGACGGTGGTGATTGGCGGACTGCTGACCTCGACCCTGCTGACGCTGATCGTGTTGCCGGTGGTGTACATGTGGCTGGAAGAGCGGTGGCCGGCCTGGGCGGCGGCGTATCACGGTCGCCGCGCGCGGCGACGCGAACGCGCGGCCAGCGCTGGCGGCGATGCTTTGCGGGGAGGATGACGCTCGTGTCCATGGGTTTTCGATCGCGCGCCGGTCGCGCGCTGGGATGGTGCGTCACGCTGCTGCTCGGCGTGCCGTCCATCGCGTCCGCCCACGGCGTGACGGCCGGTGACAAGGGCTACATCCAGGAGACGTTCGGCACGCGCATTATCCCGTTCATGTATCTGGGTGCGAAGCACATGGTCACGGGGTACGATCACCTGCTGTTTCTGCTCGGCGTGATCTTCTTTCTGTACCGCCTGAAAGACATCGGCGTATACGTCACACTGTTTGCGCTCGGTCACTCCATCACGCTGCTCTTGGGCGTGTTGTCCGGCATCCACGTGAACGCGTTCATCATTGACGCGATCATCGGCGCATCGGTTGTGTACAAGGCCCTCGACAATCTCGGCGCCTACCGCCGGTGGTTTGGCGTGCAGCCCAACACGAAGGCCGCCACGATGATTTTCGGGCTGTTTCACGGCTTTGGATTAGCCACCAAGCTGCTGGATTTCGAGATGTCGCCCGAGGGGCTATTGGCCAATCTCCTCGCCTTTAACGTGGGCGTGGAAATCGGGCAGCTCCTCGCCCTCAGCACCATCCTCATCGCGATGGGATACTGGCGCCGTTCCCCGTCGTTTATGCGCCATGCCTACACGGCGAATGTCGCGATCATGACGGCGGGCTTCGTACTGATCGGCTATCAACTGGCCGGACTCGTTCTCATTGACCTCGTCTAGGAGATTGTGATGCATCAAGGAAATCCGGCACCCGATGCACTCCCATCGGCACGCGCGCTCGCCCGTTCGACGCTGATCGCGCTCGCGGTCGCAGGCGCGCTTTTGGTCGGGGTGGTGCTGCCGGCCGAATACGGCCGCGATATCACGGGCCTCGGCACCGTGCTCGGCCTCACGACGATGGGGAAAATCAAGCTGCAGCTGG
>CALQGY020000208.1 GCA_943330235.2 Candidatus Kuenenia stuttgartensis | reverse complement strand
TTGTTCCAGAAGGCGCGGGTCGGCGACGGGTTGTTGGCGGGCACGTTGGACAACGCGGGCATGGCGGTCCAGACCTGCGCCTGCACCGTGGACGCTCCGCAGAGAAGCGCCGTCAATGCAAGGGCCGTCAAGAACTTTGGATTTTTCTGCATGAACATCCTCCGACTGGGAAAGAAAAGTGGTGTCGGAATGGAGTAGTGCAGGATTCGCGCCAGCGTTTCTGCGATAATTCAGATCGTGCAGCATGTCATTAAACTGTTGCCTCGAATAGACTTACGAGAAGATGGAGAAACAGCATGCGGCCGATGCCGATCAAGCACTGTAGCACCCACGCAACAGATCACGAGAAAGTGTTGCGGCAGCACATCGACAGCTGAACAAACAGCACAAGTATCTCGAAGCCTGATCGCACGGTCTCGCGGCAGAAATGGTGCCGAAACAGGCGCCGAGCGCGCTTAGCGTCGGTAGTAAACGACGAACCCGCCCAGTTCCATCGGCCGGCGGTACTCTCGACCGAGTACCAGCCCGAGCTCTGGGAAGGCCTCTAGGCACGTCCATTCGAGCTCTGGGTACCGCTCGCAGTGTGTGGCGGAATAGGCCACGACCATCGCTGGCGGCTTGACCTGCCACGCCCGCCAGAACTCCGCGCGGTACTCGGCGTTGACGGCAGTCCCCGCGCCATCCAACAGAGGCCGAGACACCGCGAGTCGGCCAACCGTCGCCCGGTCGGTCAGATAATTCCCGATCGCGAGGGTACCCCAGAAATAGACGCGGTCGGACGGCTTCGTATCCCGCCGAACCACCCGTACGACGTCGTCGAAGCCGGACAACCGGTTGGCGTAGCCCAACAATTGCATCGCACTGGCCGCCGTCCCGCGCCCTTCGCCCAGTCTCGCCCGCTCAGACCACAGCACTGCGGCCGCCATCGACAGAGCAATGCCAATCGCGCCGACCGTCGCGAGACTGTGCCGAATCGCCATTCTGCTGGTCGCGATGGAATGGCCGACGGCATCGCGCACGGCATCACGGGCTGCATTCGAAACGGCGACCGCCAGCGGACCGATCAGTGGCGTCCAGTGATATCCCCAAAATTTCCGCTGCGCGGCAATCTCGACGACAACCATCGCCGTCCACAGCGCCACCACTGGCGCCCTGCGCGCTCGAAGCGATCCGACCAGCGCCACGCCCGACACGAGCGCCAGCGGCCACCAACGGAGGTTCTCGAAGTAGGCGTGGACCGCGGAATAGGCCATATGCCGAAGGTCGGAAGCCCCCTCACGCGCATACACTGCCGAATTCCAGCGAATGACCACGTCCCACATCGCCCCCAAGGCGCCCTTTGAGGCGAGCCAGCCGGCACAAAGTAATAGTGGCGCCAGAAATCCCATGGCCGCCGCGACCAGTGCACGGGGAAGCGCGCCCTCCCGTAAGCCATCAGCATTCCGACGTGTCTCGGCAATCAGCACGGCGAGCGGAACGGCGCCAAGCGCACCGTAGGTGGGCTTGAACAGTACCGCGACACTCACAGAAGCACACGCCCAGAATAGGCGTCGGCGCATGAGGGACGAGTCGAGCGGGATCTCGGCGCTCAGCAGCGGCACAAGCCCCATCACAAGTATGGCGTTCGCCCACGAGTCAGGCTGTGCCGTCTCGTGAAAGCCAAGCGTCGTGTATGCCGCCATGTACATGCTGGCGGCCAGAAGGCCGGTCAGCGGCGCCGGAGCACAGACCGGGAATCGCCACAGCACGCAGGCGGCAGCGAGTTGCAACACAATGTCAAAAAGCCGCATGCCGACCGGACCAGGCATGACGGATTCGACAAATCCCGAGAGCGCGAACACACCGGGCCCCTTCGTGTCCCACGCGTCCACGTACGGCCGTCCACCGTCGGCGACAATGCGCCCAAACCAACCGAACACCCCTTGATCCACACCCACCGGATACCCGCAAATCACCCAAAGCCGAGCCGCTACCACCAGGCCGAGCGCCACGAGGACCGCCCACCCAAGGCGATCAACGAAGCGATTGGAGAATGCTCGAGCTCGGAACACGTTCATTCGGGTGGGAAATTCATCAGGGATGTGCTCGTGGTGACAACTCCACACGTTGTCTACGACATTGTATGCGAGAGCAGGACGACAGGAGTGTAGAATCCGTTACCGGACCGGTCCACGTGGCGTCCTCTACGAGAACGTAACTCACCTTCTTCCATTGCCGCCGTGAAATTGCTCCACGTGGTCGGGGCCCGACCCAACTTCCCGAAACTCGCACCAGTTCACCGCGCCGCGACGCGACTTGGCCTCGTCCAGACGGTGGTGCACACTGGGCAGCACTACGACGATGCCATGTCGGCGAATTTCTTTCGCGACTTGGGCATCCCGGCCCCCGATGTGAACCTCGAGGTCGGATCAGGCTCGCATGCATCGCAAACGGCGCGCATCATGGAGCGCTTCGAACCGGTGCTGATCGCGGAGCGGCCAGACTGGCTGGTGGTGTATGGCGACGTGAACTCCACCATGGCCACGGCTATTGTCGCGGCCAAACTCGGCGTGCGCATCGCCCACGTGGAAGCCGGCCTCCGCAGCGGTGACCGCAGCATGCCCGAAGAGATCAATCGGCTCGTGACGGATCGCCTCGCGAACCTGCTGCTGACGCCCTCTACCGATGCGAGCGCCACCCTTCGTGCCGAGGGGGAACCGGACGATGAAATCGAGTTTGTCGGCAATGTCATGATCGATACGCTCTTCACCGCCCTGCCGAATGCTGAGGCCACCGGGTATGCGCGCCGCATGGGCGCCGATGGCACGCACGTCGCCGTGACACTGCATCGCCCATCCAACGTGGACGAGCCGGTGCGATTGGCGTCGATCATCAGCGCCCTCGAACAAATTTCCCAGACGCGGCCCGTGATCTTTCCGGCGCATCCGCGAACGCGGGCGCGCATCGCGGACATGGGTCTCTCCACCGGCCACATCCAGTTGGTGGACCCGATCGCCTATCACGAGATGCTGGATCTGGTGCGCGGCGCGCACGTGGTCGTTACTGATTCCGGCGGGCTGCAGGAAGAGACCACCGCACTCGGCGTCCCCTGTCTGACGGTGCGGGAAAACACCGAGCGCCCCATCACCATCACGGAAGGGACCAACCGCCTGATGCCGGATCCGGCACAACTGGTGGCCGGTGTGGAATCGGCAGTGCGGCCGACGGTCCGCCGCTCGCCCGAAGGATGGGATGGTCATGCCGGGGAACGCGTCGCCCTCGCGCTCTCGCGTCGGTAGCGCGCATCGCGAGCGCCGTGGGCGCAGAGCGCCCTCCTCAGAACTGGCGGTAGCGAACGAGACGCCAGAGCATTTGCAGGCGAGGACGTGCAAGAGAGATCATGGCTAATGTATAGATCATCACGCCGGTGGCGACTGACGCAGCAAGGGTCAAAATGGGTGGCAAGTGGGCGGACACCATGGCCGACCGCGCCGCTGCGACCGTGACGCCCATGCCCAGCGTGCCGATGATACTGGGTACAAGGACA
>CALQGY020000207.1 GCA_943330235.2 Candidatus Kuenenia stuttgartensis | reverse complement strand
GGGATTGGCTGGGATGCGCGCCTGCTGCACCGATTGCCGCGCCGGTATAAGCGCATGCTGGGGCTTGGGGCGATGGTGCCGTTGGGCGCGTGGTTAGCGCTGCGCTACGACTTCCCGGCGCTTGAGGTCAATGGCATCGACGAGCAGGGGAATGCGTGCCGGTTACACGGGTCCTCGGTGCTGGTGTGCAACATCGGTCATTGGGGTGGGCGCAATGTCGCCTTTCCCGGCGTAGACCCGAGCGACGATGTGCTCGACGTGGTCGTGTGCGAACCTCGGCACTTTCTGCACTTGGCGGCGTTCTGGTCTCTGCTGATGATTCCCGGTGGTCGGCCGCTGACGCTGCCGGGGGTACGGCATCTGCGGTTCACGTCGCTGACCGTCGCAATGATCGGCGCCGGTGCGGCGGATGTGCATGTCAACGGCGAGGTGGCCGGGATGCTGCGCCGCGGGGAGGCCCCGCTGCGGATGGCGCCGAGTGGGCAGGTGCGGGTGCGGGTGCCGTAACCAGCGTGGAGATAGGGGCGGGCAAGGCGGCTGCGGCGCGCGGTGGGATAACCGAGATGCTGAGGGGGCGGGATGGCGGTGAAGAAGACGGCGGGGGAGAAGAGCGTTAAGGGCTCGAAGCCGGCCAAGTCGGCTACAGTGGCGAAGCCGGTGGCGAAGCCTGGGGCGAAGCCTGGGGCGAAGCCTGGGGCGAAGCCTGGGGCGAAGCCGGTGGCGAAAAAAGCGCCGCAGTCGATGCCGTATGAGTTGGGGAAGTGGGCGCATGTGTACACGCGCGCGCCGGGTGAGCGGCGGTACTGGCTGGTGAAGTCGGAGCCGGACGTCTTCTCATTCGACGACCTGCTGGCGGCGCCCAATCAGACCACGGGCTGGGACAGCGTGCGCAACACTGGGGCGCGCAATTTCCTGCGCGACGGGATGAAGCTCGGGGATCTGGTGTTCTACTACCACTCCAACGCCGAGCCCTCGGCCATTGTCGGCATTGGCGAAGTCGTGCGGGAAGGGTATCCCGACCCCACCGCGTTTGACCCGACGCACGACTACTACGACCCCGCCTCGGTGCCCGAGACGCCCACGTGGTTCATGGTGGACGTGCGGGCGGTGGAGAAGCTCCCCAACCCGGTGACCTTGCCGGTGCTCAAGGCCACGCCGGCGTTGGCCGAGATCGCGCTGCTCAAGGTGAGCCGGCTGTCGGTGGTGCCCATCACGGCGACCGAGTGGGAGATGGTGAAGGCGATGGGGGCGTAGGAGGAGCCGTCCGGCGCTCCATGGCGCGGGTCAGTCGCGCAGAAACGACTCCAGATCGGCCCGGAATCGCGTCGCGAACCGATGGGTGCGGTGCGGGAAGTGATCGGAGCCGACGTAGTGCTCGATGGGGAGCGCGGGGTTGACCGCGCGGATGCGGTCGGCGTGTGAGTCCAGAAAGGCAGCGCCGAGGGTGGAGTCGCAGCGGATGAGCCGGGTGGGGCAGCGGAACGGCTGGGTGGTGTCGAGCGCGGTGAACGCGTTGTCGATGTCGGTCCAGCAGGCCGCGTCTTGTCGCTGGAGCGCCGAGGCGTGGCTGATGACCTGGCGATCGCTGATATAGTCCGCGAAGACGCCGCCGGATGGATGCGGCGTCTGGGCGATGGCCGTGATCCACGCGCTGAGCGGCGCGTGGGCCTGCCGCAGTTGCTGCATCAAGCCGATGAGCAGCGCGAAGCGCTTGGGGTAGACCGTGCGCTGAAATTCCTCGGGGATGCCGAAGTACCACGCCGGGTCCACCAAGAGGGCGGCGTGCACGAGCGCGTGATCGCTTTGCGCCAGCGCGCCGGCGACTGTGCCGCCGAGGGAGTGTCCGACCACGCGGGTGGGGGCGCCGATGGCGTCCAGCGTGGCGACGGCATCGGCGAGGTAGTCGCCGATGTGGTAGCGATCAGCGCGCCCCGAGTGCCCGTGGCCGCGGAAGTCGAGGGTGAACACGCGGTAGCGGTCGCTGAGCTCCACCGCCCAGTCGTACCAGACGTCGCGGCTGTTGCTGAGGCCATGCAGCAACAGCACCGGGGTCGCGTCCCGGGGGCCGTACACCGAGGCGGCCAGCGGCAGACCGGCCAGGTCAATGGTGATGTCGTTCAAGGCGAGCTCGGGGGGCGATGAGGGCGTGACCGTGGGGTGTCGGCAACGTACCGTGCGGCGGGCGGTGTGCCCAGCGTGGGCATGGGCACGAGCCCATCTCAGCGCGCTGGCGGACGGGATTTCCCGCTTGACACCGGCCGACGGCGGGCGCACTTTGTTCACTCGGCGAACAAAGTTATCCCCTCCCGCCGCCGTCCCGCCCTGAACACCCCATCCGCGTTCGCGTGGAGGAGGCCCTCATGAGTCCGAATCGCACCCAACCCAGCCCACGCGCTGGCCGGCGTTGGTTCGCTCTGGCGTCGGTCCTGCTGCTGACCGCCCTGCCGCCTGTGTCGTCGGCACAGTCGCCGTCGCCGCGCATCCGTGTGGTCGCCGATGCTGCGGGCTCGCGCATTCAGGTGGACGGCAAGGACTTTCTGGTGCGGGGCGTCAACTGGGACTACGTCCCGGTGGGGCAGAACTACGCCTACAGCCTGTGGGCGCAGCCGGACGACATGATTGAAGCGGCGCTCGACCGCGAGATGTCGCTGCTGAAGACGATGGGCGTCAATGCCATCCGCCAGTACGCGGGGGTACCGCCGCGTTGGGTGAAGTACATCTACGAGCACTACGGCATCTATACCGTGGTGAATCACCCCATGGGGCGCTACGGCACCACCATCGGCGGTGTGTATACGCCCCAGACGGACTACTCCGATCCCAAGATCCGCGCGGCGCTGACGAAGGAAATCACCGCGCTGGTGGATGAATTCAAGGGCACGCCCGGCGTGCTGATGTGGTTGCTGGGCAACGAGAACAACTACGGCCTGCAGTGGAAGTCCGCGGCCACGGAAAACCTTCCGGCGGGCGAGCGCGATGCGGCGAAGGCGCGCTACCTGTACTCGTTGTTTGGAGAAGTCATTCGCGCCATCAAGACGCGCGATACGGAACGCCCGGTGGCCATGGCCAACGGTGATGTGCAGTACATCGACATCATCGCGCAGGAAACCAAGGGGCTCGATGTATTCGGCAGCAACGTGTACCGCGGCGCGTCGTTTCGCGATCTGTTTCAGGTCGTGAAGGACAAGTTGGGGCTGCCGGTGATGTTCACGGAGTTCGGCGCCGATGCGTGGAACGCGCGCGAGATGCGCGAAGACCAGTTGGCGCAGGCGCGCTATCTGCTCAGCCAGTGGCAGGAGATCTACGAGATGTCCAGCGGCAAGGGACGCGTAGGGAATGCCATCGGCGGCTTCACGTTCCAGTGGAGCGACGGCTGGTGGAAGTTCGGGCAGGAGTCGCGCCTGAACGAGCACGACACGAACGCTGCGTGGTCGGCGGATGCATATCCGCACGACTATGTGAAGGGCGAGAACAACATGAACGAAGAGTGGTGGGGTATTGCGGCCAAGGGCCCCGCCGACTCCCGTGGCTTGTATGAGCTGTATCCGCGCG
>CALQGY020000206.1 GCA_943330235.2 Candidatus Kuenenia stuttgartensis | reverse complement strand
GATGGTAACGCGGGCGCGCAGGCATGCGCGTGTGCGAGAGCGAGAGCGACATGGCAATCTGGACGGGTCACCACACGAACGGTGGCAACGGGACACGAGCGGGCCGGTGGACGCACGCTTCCTGGCACTACAGCAGGAGCGGTCACGCGACCGGAGTGGACACGACGCACGGCCCGTAGGCCGTCGCGGTCAGGCTCGTGGTGGGCGCCGTTCGACGTCGCGATCGGCGAAGGTGGCGCGCAGCGTGGCACCGACGGGTGACGCGGGCGGTGTGGCGCGCTCCACCAGATGCCACGATGTATCGACCGCGAACTGCATCACTCCGACGCACCCCACCACCCATGGGCACGTCGTGGGCGACATCGGCCGGCCGGGCGCATGGTGCGAAGGCGCGTCGGGTGTCGCGGATTCCGACACCGCTGACGCGTCATCCGTCGGCGTGGTCAGGGGCGTGGTCATGGGCATGGTCATGCGCATCGCCATGTCGTGACCGTCCATGGCCGTCGCATCCGCCGTCGGCGCCACGGTGTGCGCCGAGGCATTCGCCATCGCCTTGGCATCCATCGCCTTGGCATCCATCGACGCACACGGCAACAGCGACGTGCTCGTCGAGAACACGAAGAGCAGCAGCTGCATCAGCGCAAGCAAACGGCGCCGGTGGCGGTGGGCGGAGGCGAGACACATGCAGGAAGCCTATCCAGTTCCCGTGCACCCGACAACAGCGCTCATCGACGCTGCAGCCGCCGGATGCTCAAGATCCCCAAGGCCGGCCCGATCGCGAGCGCGGGAAACACCCACTGCCACCCAAACGCATTCACCAGCGGCGGGATGAGCTGAATGGTGATGGTGGTGAGCAAGAAACCAATGGACACCTGCAACGTCAGCGCGGTGCCCACCTCGTGCGCAGGCACGCTCTCGGTCACCAAGACGCTGAACTGCGCGCTGTCGGCAATCACAAAGAAGCCCCACACCAGCGCCAGCGGTGCCAGCACCCACCACGATTGCGCCCACGCAAAGCCGATAGCAATGGCGCAGCTGCCACTGATGGCCATGGCCCACGAGACCAATCGCGTGCGCCCGATCCGGTCCGCCACGAGGCCACCCCACACGCACCCGATGCCACCCACGGCGATGACGCCGAATCCGATCACGGCCGCCACACGCGCATTCGGCACCGTCCCCACCCGCGCGGCACGCGCGGCATCACTGGCGATAAGAAACGACGGGATCCACGTCCAGAACGAATACAGCTCGGCCATGTGCCCCAGATAGCCGCCCGTTGCCAGACGCCACCGCCGCTCACGCACCACATCGCGCACGCGGCCCCACGAAAAGGGCCGCGAGGGAAATTCATACGGGCCCTCGCGGTACCCCACCCACACCAGCACCGCCGCCACGAGCGCACTCAACGACGCACCGTACGTCACCGCGGCCACCCCGAGTCCGGGAATTGCCTGGGCGAGATACGGACTGGCCTTCCCCACCGTTAAGGCGCCGACAATCGTCCCCACCGCGACGCCGCGACGCGCGCGAAACCACGTCGAGGCCATCTTCATGGCCGGCGGATACACGCCCGCCAAACAGACGCCCGCCAGAAAGCGCGACAACAACGCGATCGGATACGACGTCGTGAACGCCAGCGGCACATTCGCCACGGCACCAGCCATGGCCGCCATCGCGAACAACCGTCGCGATGGCACCACGTCCGCCAGGTTCAGCAGCGCGCTGATTGCCGTGCCACACACAAAGCCCAACTGCACTGCCGTCGTAAGCCACCCCACCTGCGACGGCGACAGCGACCACAGCGTCGCCAGCGTCGGCCCGACCGCGCTCCCCGTAAACCACAGCGCCATGCCTAACAGCTCGGCGGTGGCCAACAGCGCCAACATGCGCCACCGAGCCGGATGCGAATCCATTACGCGCTCGTCTTCTTCGCGTCGCCCGGCTTCACTTCAATAGCCGGCTGACCGTGCTTCTTGAGAAGTTCGTCGATGGGCGGCAGCAAATCTTTCCACGCCGCGCGCAGCTCCACCAGATAGCCCTCAAGCTCCTTGGTGAGGATGTCGAACACGACATAGCTCTGCTTGGTGGGACGCGCATCCGCTCCGCCTACCACACCCGCCAACGCCGCGATCTGGTTGTTCACCTTGATCGGGTAGTTGAGCGGATCCTGCCCGCTGCGGTTCTTCACCTGGTAGATCTTCGCCTCAATCTCCGAGATGCGCGCGTCAAGCGACTTGATGAGCGTCGCGTACTGCGCCGAGTCCGCCCCCACCTGCTTGGAACGCGCCACGGCCTGATCACGCACGTACCGCACG
Organism: Candidatus Kuenenia stuttgartensis; assembly: GCA_943330235.2. Lineage (GTDB taxonomy): Bacteria > Gemmatimonadota > Gemmatimonadetes > Gemmatimonadales > Gemmatimonadaceae > Gemmatimonas > Gemmatimonas stuttgartiensis_A. The sequence continues at coordinate 1,266 of CALQGY020000206.1, read as the reverse complement.
GTGCGCACCGCATCGTTGGCGTCCGTCGTGCGATCACGGATCTGCATCGCCAGCTTGTACTGCGCCACCAGATCCGCCGGCGTCGCGCCGCTACGCGGATCCGCCTTCACGAGGAACTTCGCTTCCTGCGCCGTGCCGCCGTCCACAATCAGGCGCACCGTGTACGTCCCCGGCAGAATCAGCGGGCCCGACGTGGTCCCCGACCAGAAGATCATCCCGTCAAACCGTGTCGCATCGCCTTCACGCAGATTCCACGAGAAGGTGTTCATCCCCGTGCGGTTGGTCGGATTGCCATCGGCCGTCGCACCGCGACGTCCCTGCGGCGCCGCGGCCGCACCGGTGCCGGCGGTGTCGCTCGAGAACGCGCGCACCGTGCGCCCGGTCGAATCGCGGAACTCCACCGTCACCTTCTTCGCCGGCTGCTTGAGCCAGTAGTTCACGATGGCCCCGGCCGGCGGATTGGCACCCACCGGCGAATCGCTCTGCGACGCGCTGAAGCCACCGCCCCAATCAATGCGATACGTCGTGCGCGGCGTGAACAGATGCGACGCCGACGACAACACCGTCGCGCTCATCTGCCGCAGCGCACTCAAGTCGTCAATGATGTAGAACGACCGGCCGTGCGTCGCCGCAATGAGATCGCCCTCCTTGATGGCCAGATCATGCACCGGCACGATGGGCAGGTTGCGACGCAGCGACGTCCACGTGCCGCCATCATCCAACGACACATACACGCCGCGCTCCGTGCCCGCGAACAGCAGCCCCTTCCGCACTTCGTCTTCACGAATCACGCGCGTGAACTCCGAGGCCGGAATGCCGTTGGCCTGACCGCTGCCGTCAATCCGCGTCCACGTGGTGCCGTAGTCGGTGGTCTTGAACAGATACGGCTGCTGATCGTCCATCTGGAAGCGGTTCGCCGCGACGTACGCCGTGCCCGCATTGAAGCGCGACGCCTCAATGATGGAAATACGCGCCCACTCGCGCTCTTTGAGCAACGGCGGCGTGACGTTCTTCCACGTCTTCCCCGCATCGCGCGACAGCTGCACCAGCCCGTCATCACTCCCCGCCCATAACTCACCGCGCGTCACCGGCGACTCCGCCAGCGCGAACACCGTGCCGTAGTACTCCACGCTCGTCTGGTCGCGCGTGATCGGACCACCCGAGGCGCCGAGCGTGCGCGGATCATTGCGCGTCAGATCCGGGCTGATCGCCGTGTAGCTCTCGCCTTCATCGGTGGTCTTGAACACCACGCTCGATCCCACATAG
>CALQGY020000205.1 GCA_943330235.2 Candidatus Kuenenia stuttgartensis | reverse complement strand
CCGGGAAACGCCACCAGGCGCGGGTCGGTGTGAGCGGGTTGTTCCAGCAGGCGTTGCACGAGCCCCTGCGTGGCGATGTAATCGCCGAGTCCCAACTCCTGCGCGTATTGCCCCACGGTGAAGTAGATGGACCGTCTGGGGAAGACGTCGCGAATGAGCTGTAGCACGAGTGCCTGATCGCGCGTGATGGTGTCGGCGCGCAGGGTCGCGTGCATTTTGCCGCTGATAAACTCGCGGGCGTTCCCGAGCGGCTGCTGCTGCGGGACGGCATCGGCTTCGGCGTCGCTGAGGGTGAGCGGTCCGGTGCGCGGGGTCGGGCCGACGAGCGCGCGGTATTCCGGCAGTCCGTCGTCGCGGTACGCGCGCACGCGCAGAATGCGCAATTGCCGCGCGTACCAATCGCTCTTCAAGTACGGCGCGAGCACGACACGGACATCGCGACGCACGCCTTCCACTTCCTGCGCATACCAGAGCGGGAAGGTGTCGTTATCGCCGTTGCTGATCAGAATGCCATACGGTTCTACCGACAGCAGTACATCAATGGCCCATGCGCGCGCCAGCGTGTGGGTGCGGCGCGAGGCGTGGCGATAATTACCGACGAACGGGATGGCGGCGAGCAGTAGGACGGGGGCGGCCATCCACCACGTGGTCGCGGCGGCCGCGGGGCTGACGGGGCGCGTGGATGGTGACGCGTGGGCACGCGCCGCGATCCGCCGTTGTACGACGACGGTGCTCCACTGCCAGAGGGTGGTGATCCCGAGGCCGACCCACACGGCGAGCGCGGCGAAGCTCCAGACGAAGAAGTAGTCGCGATCGACGCCTTCGCGCACGACGGTGCCGGCGAGCTCGGTGAACTGGTTAGGCCCGTAGCCGAGGTTGAGGTAGTAGATGAGCGCCGGCGTCGTGGTGGCGATCAGGGCGCCGAAGTAGATGAACGACGACCGATCGCGCTGCCAGTGCGCGAGGCCACCCAGCGCGGCCAACGCGAGGAAGAGCACGGCGATGCCCTGTTGCCACGCCGATGCCGCCTCGAGGCCATCGCGCCACCACTGCCACTGGAAATAGCGCCACCAGAGCGCGACCTGCACGGCAAGCGGCGCCTGACGTGCGGCGACGGCATGACCGCCGTACTGCTCACGCGTCAATTGGGAGCGCAGCCGTTTCCACGTGACAATGCTGAACATGCAATCCGCGTGCGGACCCGTGGTGCACGCGGACGGACTGCCTTGATTGATGAACGGCTGGTGTGATGCCCGAATGGGTTGGTAGACGAATGGGCTGATGCCGAGGAGCGCGGCCAGCAGCGCGGTGCGCACGGGGCGCAGGCGGCGCAGCACCCCGGGGTGCTTGACGAGGACGGCCAGCGCCAACGCGGGCAGGGGCAGCAGCCCCGCGGTGTGATTGGCGAAGCCCAGCGCACAGACGTAGACGGCCAGCACGAGCAGCGCATCGCTGCGCGGCGAATCCTGCGGGGCATCCTTCCAGCGGAGGGCGATCCAGGAGACGAGTGCGACGCCGACCATGCCGAGGCTGTAGACCTTCTGGCTGACGACGCTCTGGCTCCAGATGGTGAAGGAGGTGGCGATGAGCAGCGCGGTCAGTGCCGCCGCGATCTGTCGTACTCTTGGCGGGAGTTTCCAGCCGCGCAGCGCCTCGTGGGCGACCAGCATCCAGAGGCCGGCGGCGATGGCGCTGGCGAGTGCCGACAGGACGTTGATGCGTGCCGCGTAGCTGACGGGGAGCGGCAGGAGCCCGAACGCGTGGGCGACGAGCACAAACAGCGGATTGCCCGGCGGATGCGGGATCCCGAGGTTGTAGGCGACCGCGATGTACTCGCTGGAGTCCCAGAGGGCGGTGCCCGGCGCCAGCGTGGCGAGGTACATCGCGAAGACGGCGAGCGCCGTGGCCGCGGCGACCGCGAAGGGCGGACGCTCACGCCGGTCGGTTTCGCGGCACAGCGCGGGTCGGTCCATCCACGTCCACAACGTCGCCGGCAGGGCGACGAGGTAGGCGACGGTGAGCAGCACCGCGGCGACGCTCGTGCCGCCGATCCAGAGATTTCCGTAACCGACCGAGAGGGCGGCGCCGGCCAATGCGGTCAGGCCCCAGCGCGCGGTGGTGCGTCCGACGGGTATCAAGTCAGGGACGGGATGAAGACGAACGGTGCAGAGCGTGTGAAGACGAACCCATCTGCACAATGTTAACGCCTCATCGCCGTTTCAGCGCGCTTCAGGCATCCAGCGAACCTTGTATACCTTTTCGCCCGGTAACTGGACGGCGCCGTCGGGGTTGAGGAGGTGGAGAACCTCACTCCACCACTGGGTCCCTTCGCCTTGCACCCAGATGAGCCGTTGGCTCTGCGGGTGGATGTTCACCGACTTGACCTTGGGGAGATCGCCAAGCACCGGGTGCCGCTGGAAGGCATGCGTGTCGCGATCGAAGAGCCAGGTGTGGCCGGCGGTGGCCAGAATAAGCTGCGGGGAGTCGGGGACGACCATCATGTCGTGGCCGTTGCTGTCGGGCAGCTGCGCCACCACCTCGGGGGTGAGGCGCGGTGCGTCGGAGTTCCAGTCGGTGAGCCGATAGCCCACGACGTCTTTTTGTGAGTCGGCCCAGAGCATGTTGCGGGGCGCGTCCCAGATCACAGCGTGCGGCCACGGTGTGTCGATGTGAAAGCGTTCGACGTCGGAGCGGGCGAGATCGTAGACGATGAGGCGATCGCCGGTGCCGTTGCCGGCGTGCGAGGCGGCGATGACCACGCGCTCGCCCGGGAGGAGTTCGATGGAGTGTCCGTTAGGGGCCGTCGCGTAGAATTCCACGCGCCCCGTGGCGCGCTCGATGACCGCAGCCCCATTGGACGACGAGGCCACAAGAATCCGTGCCCCACCATCCGCCGGCTTGCACTCGGCGATAGTCTGAAACTTCCGGCGCATGGGCTCCGGGAGTTCAGGCCGATCGGCGGCGCGCCAACTCCACACTTTGCGCGGCGTGCTGCGGGTAAGGTCGAGGATATACAGCTCGTCGGCGCCGCAGACGATGACCTGATGGCCCGCCGGAAACGGCGATCCCGGAAACGGCGAGACCGATTGCGCCGGGAGTTGCGAGACGGCGAGGACGAGCGCGACGGCGAGGCGGCGTATCACAAGGGCGCTCCAATGCGCAGGGCGGGATGATCGTCGGCTCCGCATATTGTAACTCGGTGTGTGGCGGTAGACAGCCGCACACGGTGACGATCAATTGTGCAGGCGTAACGATGTTTGGTTTTCAGTGTGCGCATGCACGCGGCTCCTTCCCCATTTCCGGTCGTGACTTATCCGATGCGCGCGTATTCTGTTGCTGCCGTCCTGATGGCGGTGCTGGCGTCGTCGCTGCCGGCGCCGTTGCCGGCGCAGGTGATTCGCGCCGATTCGACGGTGCACGTCCGGATGGTGCATCCGGAAGACACCTTGGCGACGTCGGTGTCGAACACCGTCACGCTGTCCGCGACGGCACGTCGTTACACGATTGGCGGCACGCCGGTGCGGGAAAATGTGGCACCGTTTGAATGGCTGTATGCCTCGCCGCACCTCGCGCTGACGCTGAGCGGCACGCCGCTGCAATTCACGGCGCAACCCACGACGGTGAAT
>CALQGY020000204.1 GCA_943330235.2 Candidatus Kuenenia stuttgartensis | reverse complement strand
CGGCACCCCGCCCGTACGCAGGAACTCCGCGAACTCGTCCGGCAGACCGGCATCAAGCACGCCGCGTACCGCTGCCTCCACGTCGTACGGCACGCGCACGAACTCCACGGACACGTCGCGCGACACGTCATGCGACACGTCATGCGACACGTCACGCGACGGATCACGCTGCGGGTCAGGGTCGCCGAGTCCCAGTCGCACGTAGCCGGCGCGCCAATCACCGTCCTTCGGGCGTCCGACGCTGCCGGTGTTGATGAAGTGAATGCCGTTTACCTGGCGATGCCACGGTTTGTGCGTGTGCCCGAATGCGATGACGTCGCCCGCCTTGAGGCCCACCATCGCCGCCATCTTGAGGCAGAACTCGTCGCTGCGATCAGCGGTCCAGTAGAGCGTGTTCAGTGTGGGCGTGCCGTGCACGAGGACCAGCCGAGGTCCCGCGGAGTGTCCGCCCAGTGGCCGAATGTCGAGGGAGAACGGGAGGCTGGCGAGATAGCGCTTGGTCTCGGCGGATACGGCTTTGCGCGTATAGGCATAACTGATGTGCGCGAGCTCTTCCTGTCGCGGCGTTTCGCTCTTGCAGCCGCAGTGCACGTAGTCGGTGGCGACGGTGGAATCGTAGTTGCCGGCGATGCCCGCAATGCCGCGCTCGCGCAGGCGCGTGACCACTTCGTTGGGATGACTCGAGTATCCAACCAGATCGCCCGCATGATAGATGGCGTCGATGTCGGCGCGTGCGTCGATGTCAGCCAGCACGGCATCGAGCGCCTGCAGGTTGGCGTGAATGTCGGAGATGAGGGCGATCTGCATAGGTGGGTCAGCGCGAGGGACGTGATGACGCAGACGATGCGGGGACGGCGAAGAATCGCGTACGCGCCCAGAGTGACGCGTAGACCAGCCCCACCAGCGCGGGCACTTCGATGAGCGGACCGATGACCGCCGCCAGCGCTTCGCCGGACGTGATGCCGAACGTGGCCACCGCCACGGCAATGGCGAGCTCGAAGTTGTTGCCGGCCGCGGTGAACGACAGCGACGCCGTGGCCTCGTAATCAAAGCCCAGCTTACGCGCGAGCCAGAAGGCGAGGCCAAACATCACGCCGAAGTACACGAGCATGGGGATGGCAATGCGCAGCACATCAAGCGGGTGCGCCGCGATGCGATGGCCCTGCATCGCGAACATCAGCACAATCGTGTACAGCAAGCCAAGCAGCGCCGTGGGTCCGAACCTAGGCATGAATACGCCGTCGTACCATGCGCTGCCTTTCGCGGCCATCAGCGTTGTGCGCGTCAGATAGCCGGCCACCAGCGGCACGCCGAGGAAGATGGCCACGCTGCGGGCGATCTGGCTCATGGAGATGTGCACGGTGGCGGTATCGGCGCCAAACCATGCCGGGATAACGGTGAGAAACAGCCATCCCAGCACTGAGTACGTGAGGATCTGAAACACCGAATTGAGTGCGACGAGCACCGCGGCGAGTTCACCTGATCCGCACGCGAGCGCGTTCCAGATCAGCACCATGGCGATGCATCGCGCGAGCCCGATGAGCACCAGACCGTTGCGATACGCGGGGAGGTCGGGGAGAAAGATCCACGCGAGCGCGAGCATGACGGCGGGACCGATCACCCAGTTGAGCAGCAACGACGTGCCGAGCAACTTGGTGTCGCGCAGGTGGGCGCCGATGGTTTCGTAGCGCACTTTGGCGAGCACAGGATACATCATCCACAGCAAACCGATGCCGATGGGCACGGACACGCCAGCGACCTGCACGCGATCCAGCGCGGCACCGAGATCGGGGAAGACGCGACCCAGCAGCAGGCCCATAGCCATCGCGGCGAAAATCCACAGCGGCAGGAAGCGGTCGAGCGTAGAGAGCCGTGTGAGAATGGGGGCGTTCGCAGTCTCAGCAGAGGAGACGGCCATCAGCAGGGCGCCTCGGCACGCGCACGCACGCGCTGGATGGCCTCGGCGCGCTCCGCATCGAGCGCGGGCACGCCCGTGAAGCACGAGCGCACGCACGCGACGAGATTCCGATGCACGGCGTTACGCGGCTCGGCCAATCGGTAGTGCGCGAACTTCCACTCGCGGGTGGCCTCAACCAGCCCCATGCGACGCAGATAGGCGAGGTGCCGCGAGACGGCGGGCTGTGAGAGGCCGAGCAGGTCCACCAGGTCGCAGACGCAGAGCTCGCCCGCGACGAGCGCGTTCAGGACACGCAGGCGCGTCGGGTCCGCGAAGCCTTTGAAAAGGGCGTCGAGGTCGTCGACGCCGAACGCGGGAGCGCCATCAAATTGCAGCGCGGTGTCGATGTCGCAGGCAGTCATGCGAATGGGCGGGAGGGCTTTCATATTTGCGTAAGCATATGCAACTTGTATATGCGCATATGATATGTCAAACCGTGCCCCGACTTCCCGAGGTTTCGCCATGGCTCGCTCGCTGACCATTCAGGAGTTCGTGCCGCTGACGTCCGCGTCGGCCGATCCGCGTCTGAGCGGCACCGTCGCGGTGTTCGATCCCGCGCTCTGCTGCGCGACGGGCGTGTGCGGGCCGGGCGTGGACCCCGCGCTGCTGCAGATCGCGCGTGACCTGCGCTGGCTGGAAGCGCAGGGGGCCACCGTATCCCGCGCCGGACTGAGTCAGGAGCCGCAGGCCTTCGTGGCCAATGCGAAGGTCACGGGGCTGATGCACGCGTTTGGCGACGGGGCGTTGCCGGCGGTGCTCGTGAACGACGCGGTGTTGGCGTACGGTCGCTATCCCACGCGCGAAGAACTCGTGGCCGCGCTTACGCCAGTGGACTCCTCATCGGCGAGCGACGCGTGCTGCACGCCGGGCTCCGGGTGCTGCTGAGGAGCGCCCGCCGATGACCAGCACGGCGACGGCGTCCGGTTCACTCGCCGTCGAAGTGGCCGACGTGCTGTCGTGGATGGGGCCCGTCACGCGCCATCTCTTTTTCACCGGCAAAGGCGGCGTCGGCAAGACGACGGTCGCCAGTGCTACGGCTCTGCGACTGGCCGAGGCGGGATGGCGCACGCTGATCGTGAGCACGGACCCCGCGTCCAATCTCGACGACGTGTTTGCAATGCGCGCCGGAACGACGCCCACCGCCGTCCCCGGTATTGCTGCGCTCTGGATCATGAATCTCGATCCCGAGGCCGCCGCGGCGGCGTATCGGGAGCGGATGGTTGGTCCGTATCGCGGCGTGTTGCCCGCTGCGGCGATACGGAGCATGGAAGAACAGTTGTCCGGCGCGTGTACGGTGGAGATCGCGGCGTTCAACGAGTTCACGGCACTGCTCGCGGACGCTGCGTTGACGGCATCGTTCGATCACGTCGTCTTCGATACCGCACCAACGGGGCATACGCTACGGTTGCTCAGTTTGCCGAGCGCGTGGAGCGGATTCCTCGAGACGTCGAGTAGCGGTTCGAGTTGTCTCGGTCCGTTGGCGGGTCTTGAGCAGCATCGCGCGCAGTACGCCGCGACGGTCACGGCGCTGGCCGATGCGGCGTCGACGACCGTGGTGTTGGTGACGCGTCCCGATGTCAGCGCGCTGCGCGAGGCCGCGCGCGCCGGCGAGGAGTTGCGTGCGCTGGGGATTGGGCACCAGCGTCTCGTGGTCAACGGCATGCTCATGAGCCGCGTGCGCGACGCTGCGGCGGGCAACGATGCGTCGGGCGACGATACCGCGGGCGACGAT
>CALQGY020000203.1 GCA_943330235.2 Candidatus Kuenenia stuttgartensis | reverse complement strand
CGCCTTCGAGGTGAAGGGGAACGAGTTCGCGACCATGCTGAAGATGGGGCGCACGCAAATGCAGGACGCCGTCCCCATGACGCTGGGTCAGGAGTTCCGCGCCTTCGCGCACACGTTGCGTGAAGACGTGGAGCGCACGGTGGAAGCGCAGTCGCTCATTCGCGAGATCAACCTCGGCGCAACCGCCATCGGTACCGGCATCAACGCTCCGCCGGGCTACGCCGAGATGGCGGCGCGCACGCTCGCGGCGATCTCTGGGGTGCCCGTGCTCACGGCGCCCGATCTCATCGAAGCGACCAGCGATACCGGCGCCTTTGTCCAGCTCTCCGGCGTGCTCAAGCGCACGTCCACCAAGCTGTCCAAGATCTGCAATGATCTGCGCCTGCTCTCCTCGGGGCCGCGCGCCGGGTTTGGCGAGATCAACTTGCCGCCGATGCAGCCCGGGTCGTCCATCATGCCGGGCAAGGTCAACCCGGTCATTCCCGAAGTCGTCAATCAGGTCTGCTTTGATGTCATTGGCGGCGACGTCACGGTGACCATGGCGGCGGAAGCCGGGCAGCTGCAGCTGAATGCGTTCGAACCCGTCATCGCGTACCGTCTGCTGCGCAGCATCGACATGTTGCGCGCCGCCTGCGAGGTGTTGCGGGAACGGTGCGTGGTCGGCATCACCGCCAACGTCGATCGCATGCGCATGTTCGTGGAACAGTCCATCGGGATCGTGACCGCGCTGGTCCCGGTGATCGGGTACGAAATGGCCACCGAGATTGCCAAGGTGGCGCTGGAAAGTGGTCGTGGTGTCTTCGATGTGGTTCTCGAGCGGGGCGTGCTCACCCGGGCACAGCTTGACGAGATCCTCAACCCTGCGGCAATGACCGCACCTCGCTCCGTGAGCTGACCTCCCATGTCTCATCCGATCTTCCGTCGATTCGATGCGCGTGTCGTTCCGCAGACGCCAACCTCGGTGCCCGGTGTCACGCGCTCGGTGTGGCGCACCAGCGCGCACGCGATCGCCATCGCGATAACGTGTGCGAGTGTACTCGCCGGGTGCAGCGGCGGCGGCGATACGCCGTCCGGGCCCGGTGCCGCCACGCGCATGGACGTCTCCGCCAGCACCGTCTCGCTGACGACCATCGGCGGATCGCAAAGCGTCACCGCGACGCCGCGCGATGCCAATGGTGCGGCGCTCTCGGCAGCGGGAGTGGTGTGGACCAGCGACAACTCCGCGATTGCGACGGTCGGGGGCTCGGGTAGTACCGGCACGATTGTCGCGGTCGGTCCCGGCTCCACCATGGTCCACGCGCGCTTGGGTAGCATCGGTGCAGACATCACGGTGCAGGTGCTGGGCGTTCGCGCGATCCAGGTGAATCCGAGCAGCGCGTCCATTCGCGCTGGTGACAGCCAGACCCTCAGCGCCACGTTCGATGCGGACGCCGGCGTGTCCACGGCGGTCACGTGGACCTCAGGGACCGTCAGCGTGGCCACCGTCAGCGCGGCCGGTGTTGTCACCGGTGTCACGCCGGGCACGGCGGTGATTCGCGCCACCTCCGTTGCCGACCCTCGCATCTCCGCCACCGGCACGGTCACCGTCACACCGGCGCGCAGCGTCACCATTACGCCCGGCTCCGCCAATCTCGCCACCGCCGAAACGCGCACGCTGCAGGCCGCCGTGCTGATTGAGGCTGGTCAGAGTACCGCCGTCACGTGGCGCTCCAGCGCGGTCGCCGTCGCCACCGTGACGTCTACCGGCATCGTGCGCGGCGTGGCCTTCGGTACGGCCACCATCACCGCCGTTTCGGTGGCCGATACGCTCCTGCGTGGCACCGCCACCATTAACGTGGTGCCGGTCATTCGCAGCGTCGCCGTGGCGCCGCTCACCGCCTCCGGCTTTATCGGCGACAAACAGCAGTTCACGGCCACCGTCGTAGCGGAAGGCACGCTGTCACCTACCGTGACCTGGCGCTCCAATAATCCGGCGGTCGCGAGCGTCAACGCCACCGGCACGGTCACCGCCGTCGCGCTCGGGTCGGCGAGCATCACCGCCGTGTCCACCGTAGACACCACCAAGACCGCGAGTGCGGTGTTCGTCGTGACGCCGCGCCCGATCAGCGTGGCCATCGTGCAGCGTCTGGTGTCGCTCAATCCCGGCACCAACACCACGCTCACCGCCAACGTCATCGCAGACCCCGGCATTTCGACCGCGGTCACATGGACCTCCACTGCGCCGACCGTCGCGTCCATCTCAGGGACCGGCGTCGTGAGCGCTGTGACGGCGGGCTCCGCACTGGTCACGGTCACGTCGCAGGCAGATCCCTCCAAGCGGGACACCGTCACGGTGACGGTCGTACCGCGACTGGCTACCTCGTGGTCGTCGTCACGCATGAACGGCGTGATGTATGACGACATGATTTCGGTGGTCGGCTTCAACCCGACCACGGCATTCGCCATCAACTCCGTCAACGGCGGCATCAGCGGCGGCGACATCTATCGGTGGAATGGCGTCACGTGGGCCCTCTCGACGACCGGCGCGGCGTTCGGCACGCAATTCCTGGCCGTGCACGGCACGAGCGTCAGCAACCTCATTGCCGTCGGCACCAATGGCGTCGTCGCCAAGTTCGATGGCACGACGTGGAGCACCATGGCGTCCGGCACGACTCGCACGCTGCGCTCGGTGTGGGTGGAGAGCGCCACGAGTGCGTTCGCCGTCGGAACCAACGGCACCGCCATTCGGCTGACCGGTACCACGTGGGCCACGATGACCACCGGTTCCACCGCGCAATTGAACGGCGTGTGGTCGAATGCCGGGATCGCGTATGCGGTGGGCGCCGGCGGTGAAGTCTTGCGCTTTAACGGCACCGCGTGGGCGCGACAGACGGTTCCATTCACCGATGACTTGAACGCCGTCTGCGGTATTCCCGGTGGTTCCGTCACCGTTGTTGGCAACTTCGGAGGCATTCTGAATTTCAATGGGACCACGTGGACGCTCGTCAATCCCAACGGCATCATCGACAACTTCTACGCGGTAAACGGCAACAGCACGAGCGGTGGCCGTATGAATATCGGCGGTGACAACGGACTGTACGCACTCGACTTCGGCACGCTGACCGTCGCAAACATTTCGTATCCGGTCTCGGTATACGGCGTATCGGTTGACGAATTCGGCGAGGTGTGGACGGCCGGACAGCGTGGCGCGGTGCAACGGTTGGCCAGCGGCACGTGGCAGACGCTCAACCTCGCCCCCGACCTGCTGGACGTGTGGACCACCTCCGCCAGCAACGCCTACGCCGTTGGCGAGTACGGATTCATCTACCGATGGAACGGCAGCGCGTGGTCGCGGCAAACCTCGCCCTCACTGGCGAACCTGTATACCGTTTGGGGGGTGTCCGCCACGGACGCCTTTGCCGGCGGCGATAACGGCACCATGCTGCGCTGGAATGGCACCGCGTGGAACGCCATGTCGCTCCCCACCACGGCGCGCATCTTCAGTCTGTGGGGCACGAGCGCGTCCAACGTGTTCGCGGTCACTGATGTCGGTGAAATTCTCCGCTTCAACGGCACGACGTGGTCGGTACAGGCCACCGCGCCCGGCGGCGCGACGCTGTTGTCGGTGCACGGCGTCTCGCCCACCGAGGCGTACGCGACCGGTACCAGCGGCGTCGTGATGCGCTACAACGGCACAACCTGGACGACCACGACGGCGCCGGATGCCGTCACCTCGATCTTCGGCATCTGGATGAGCGGCAGCAACAACATGCTCGCCGTCGGACAAGACCAGAGCGGCGCCAGCGGCTTCGCGTTCAGCTTCAACGGCACCGCCTGGCAGTCCATGGCGCTCAGCGGTGCGAAGGGGCTGACGTCGGTGTGGGGCCCCAGCATCTTCGATGTCTATGCCACCGGCGATGCGGGCACGCT
>CALQGY020000202.1 GCA_943330235.2 Candidatus Kuenenia stuttgartensis | reverse complement strand
TATCCGAGCGCGCAGCACGCGGATGTGCCCTTTGATCCCACGCGCACGACCACGTGGTTGCCGGTGGATTCGTACATCGGTGGCAATGAGCACGCGGTGCTGCATTTGTTGTACTCGCGCTTTATCACGATGGTGTTGAAGGACGCGGGACATCTCACGTTCGAGGAGCCGTTCACGCGCTTCCGCGCGCATGGCATGATCATCCGCGAAGGCGCGAAGATGTCGAAGTCCAAGGGCAACGTCATCAATCCCGATGTGTACATGGAAGAGTGGGGCGCTGATGCGTTCCGCATGTATCTCATGTTCCTCGGACCGTACGAGGAAGGCGGCGACTTCCGCGATCAGGGGATCAGCGGCGTGCGTCGCTTCCTCGATCGCTTGTGGGCCACGGTGCGCGATGCTGCGACCGCGGGCGCGCCGGATGCGGCCGTCATGCGGCAGTTGCACCGCACCATCAAGAAGGTCGGTGAGGACACGGCGAATCTCGCGTATAACACCGCCATCGCCGCGATGATGGAGTACATCAACCATGTGCGCCGCGGCGAGCGTGTGCCGCATCGCGAGGAAGTGTTGCCGTTGGTGCAGTTAGCGGCCGCGTTCGCGCCACACCTTGCGGAAGAGTGCTGGGCCACGCTCGGACATGACACGAGCGTATTCGACGGGGGATGGCCCGCGTACGATCCGGCGATGCTCGTTGAGGACGAGGTCGATCTGGTGGTACAGGTGAACGGCAAGGTGCGCGGCAAGCTGCGCGTCGCGATGGACATCACGCAGGACGATGCGGTCGCGATGGCGTTGGCGGATGCCAACGTGGGCAAGTTCGTCACGGGTGACGTGAAGAAGATCATCTTCGTGCCCAAGCGCCTGCTCAACATCGTGGTTGGCTGACCACTCGCGGGATGATCATGCGCGGGGGGACCACCGCCGGCGGCCTGCGCCGCTCGCTGGGCACGATGGCGCTGGCCGCCGTGATGTTCTTCAACGTGTCTGGCGGCGCGTTCTCGATGGAAGGATTGGTGGCCGCCGTCGGGCCCGGCATCGCGTTGCTGCTGCTGGTGATGGTCCCGCTGCTCTGGAGTATCCCCGAAACGCTGCTGGTCGCCGAGCTCGCCAGCATGCTGCCCGAGGAAGGTGGCTACTACCGCTGGGTGCACCGGGCGTTCGGCCCGTTCTGGGCGTTCCAGAACGGCTGGATCACCTGGTGCTATTCGCTGGTGGACATGGCGATCTACCCGGTGCTCTGTAACCAGTATCTCGGGTATTTCTTCCCGGGGCTGTCGGGCGTCGCGCAGTGGACCATTTCCTTGGTCATGATCTGGGGCGCCACGATGATCAACCTCCGCGGCGCGGCGCGCGTGGGGCAGGTGTCGGTCGTGGCGGCGGCCCTCATCCTCGGCACCTTTCTGGCCATCACGGTCACATCGGTCCCGCGCATGACGCATGTGCCGTGGACGCCGTTCACGCACGCGGGCGCGACGCCGTGGAACGCGCTGGGCGTGGGGCTCTCGACGGTGCTCTGGAATTATCTCGGGTGGGATAACGCCAGCACGGTCGGTGAAGAAATTCACGATGCGTCGCGCACGTATCCGCGGGCGCTCGCCATTGCCTTAACCGTGGTGACCGCCAGCTATCTGCTGCCGGTGTCGGTGGCGCTGAGCGCCACGGATTGGACCACGTGGCGGGACGGCGGGTGGCCGGCCATTGCGCTGGCCAGCTCCGGCGCGGCAGGGCCTGCCCTGGCCGCGCTGGTGGCCCTCGCTGGCGTGGTGAGCGCCATCGCGCTGTTCAACGCGCTCCTGATGGCCTACTCGCGCATTCCGCTGGCTATGGCGCGCGACGGGCTCCTGCCGGCGGGTCTCGCCGTGCTGGATGCGCGCGGCAACCCAGCGCGCGCCGTGCTGGTGTCGGCCGTCTGCTACTCGGCCTTTGCCTTGCTGCCCTTTGGACAGCTGGTGGTCGCCGATGTGCTGCTCTATTCCCTCGCGCTGGCGCTCGAATATGGCGCGCTCATTCGCCTGCGGACCCATCAGCCCGCGCTGCGCGGCGCGTTCCGGATTCCCGTGGGGATGAAGGGCATTTGGGTGCTGGTGAGTATCCCGATGGTGATCCTGCTGATCACCGTGGGGCTCAGTTTCGCGGACGGGGAATACGGGACCCCCGCCGTGTTGGGGGCGATGACGGCGGTGGCGGCCGGACCGGTGGCGTACTGGTGGCGAACTCGATCCGCGCGAATGAGCGTCGATGGGTGACCCGTTCGGTCGAAATGACCGAACGGCGATTCGCGTCCGATCTTTCTGCCTGCGGTGGTCGAGAGGGCTGGTCAACGCAAAGACCGCTGGCAGCGTTAACTTGGAAAGCATCATTCTGACGCTCCCATGGCGTGCCCTTCCATTCTGCGACGTTTCGCGGACGTTGGCGCGCCATTCGTTTCCGCCGTTCGCCCCTGCGAATGCACGCCATTGATTTTGGGCTGCGCACCGCGCGCCCGTCGACATTCCGATTCGGTCGCTCCCTCGCATTGATCGCGACGCTTGGTGTCATGGCGGCGTGCAAGGAGAAGCCGCGTCCCCCTCGGCCAACCCCCGTGGTGAGCGCCAAGCGCGCCACCAAGGGCCCACTGCCGTACATCGTGATTGCGAATGGCGAAGTCGAAGCCAACCGCACGGTGTCCGTCCAATCGCTCGTGTCTGGGATGCTCACCAACGTGGCCATCACCGAAGGCGACGAAGTGCGCGAAGGCCAGACCCTGTTCCAGATCGACTCGCGACCGTTCAAAGCGGAGCTTGATCGTGTGCGCGGCACGTTGGCGCGCGATGAGGCGCAGCTGGCGCGTGCACGCGGTGACAGCACGCGATTCGCCGCGCTCGCCAAGGATGGCTACATCACCAAGCAAGCGCTTGATCAAGCGTTTGCCGATGTGTCGGCGCTCTCGGCGACCGTCGGCGCGGATCGTGCCGCCGTGCAACGCGCGCAACTCGATCTCGATAACACCAGCATTCGCGCGCCCATCGCGGGACGCACTGGGCAGCTGGCCCTCAAGGCCGGGAATCTGGTGCGCGCGCAGGCGGATCCGCCGCTCGTCACGATTAACGAACTCCGCCCTGTCATGGTGCGCTTCAGCGTGCCCGAACGGGACTTCGCCGAGATGCGCGCGCGGGCCGGGTTGGACAAGGCGCTCAGCGTGACGGTGCGACCGAACGTCGGTGACAGCACGCTCAAGAAGACCGGTTCGTTGGTCTTCATCAACAACGTCGTGGATCGTGCGACCGGATCCGTGCTGCTGAAGGCGCGCGTCGCCAACGAAGACCGCAGCCTCTGGCCCGGTCAGTTCGTGACGGTCGGCATGCAGCTCTCGGTGGACAGCAATGCGGTGACGGTGCCGGCCGAAGCCGTCGTCACCACCAGCAGCGGCTCGTTCGTCTACGTGGTGGAAGAGGGGAAGGCGCGTCGCGTCGGTGTGAAGGTCGGCCGTCAGTCGGGCACCGTGGTGAAGCTCGACAGCGGTCTCGTTGGCGACGAGCAGGTCGTGGTCGAAGGGCAGAACAAGCTGAATGACGGCGCCAAGGTGGAACTGCGTTCCGCGATGCCCGCCGGTGGTCGCGGTGGACGCGGCGGTCGTGGTGGGCGCGGCGGTCGCGGTGGGCGCGGTGGTGATTCCAATGGAGCCCCTGCTGCCGGTGCGCCGTCCGATGCGCCTGCGGGTGCGCCTGCGGGTGCGCCTGCCGGTGCGGCTGCGAGCGCGCCTGCCGGTACGCCCGATGGCGCCGCCGCAGGCGGCCGTGACAGCAGTGGCGGCCGAGGTGGTCGCGGCGGTCGTGGCGGTCGTGGCGGTCGAGGTGGCCCGGGCGGCCGCGGTGATCGTGGCGGGGCAGGCGCCGAGGGAGGCACGCGATGAATCTGAGCGCGATCT
>CALQGY020000201.1 GCA_943330235.2 Candidatus Kuenenia stuttgartensis | reverse complement strand
TGGCGTCGTGGCGGATCCGACTCACTCGTGACGGCGCTCGTGACGCTGCGCCCGACGGACGGGACTGCGTCGGCCGCGCGCCCCGCGCTCGGTGACACCGTGCGCGTGTCCTTCGCCAAGGGGGCCGTTGAGGCGAGCACCACCGCCCTCGCTGAAGGCGTATACGACATCCGGACCGCCGGTGGTGCTTCCGTGATGGTGGTGAATGCCTCACGCGAATGGGTGCCGCGTGCGCCGGCCGTGCGCGACGGGTTCCTCTCGCGCGGCGCGCTGTCCACCGATGCGCCGCGGGTATCCGATTCGTGGTGGCCGTTTCTGGCCGCCATTCTGCTGCTCTGCGCCGAGTGGACCGTACGCCGCGTCGTGGGACTCCGGTAGACGCGCGTTCCGGCGTGTGGTGCGTGTGCGCCGTGGTCCTGTTTCCTGCTTCGTTCTCCCGTATTCGGTCTCTCCCATGTCTCGCCTGTTTCGAAAGAAGGATGACGTCGCGAAGCGCTCGCTCTGGCAGCGGCTCAAGGACGTCGTGCGCACCGACTTCGGGGTGCTGCTGCGTGGCGGTGTTGATCAGGGATCGCTGGAAGCGCTGGAAACCATGCTCATCGAGTCCGACTTTGGCGTGCCCACAGCGCTCGGGCTGGTCGCGGAAGTGGAGCGGCTGGCGAAGCGTGGTGAGGTCAAGACGGACGACGAGTTCCGCGCCGCGTTGGCCAATGGCATCGAGACGGCGTTGCGCTCCGGAAACGCCGACCCCGCGCTTCGCTTTGCGGTGAAGGGCCCAACGGTGTTGCTCGTCATCGGCGTGAACGGGGCGGGCAAGACCACGTTCATCGGCAAGTTGTCCGCGCAGCTCCAGTCGGAAGGGCGGAAGGTGTTATTGGGCGCGGCCGACACGTTTCGCGCGGGGGCCATCGACCAGCTGCGCGTCTGGGCGCAGCGCGCCGGCGTGGATTTCGTGGGCGGAGCGCCCGGCAGTGATCCCGCGTCCGTGGCGTTCGACGCGGTCGATGCCGGGATGACGCGCGGGGCGGATGTGGTGATTGTCGATACCGCCGGCCGGTTGCACACAAGTGACGACCTGATGACGGAGTTACGTAAGATTCATCGCGTGATCGCCAAACGACTCCCGGACGCACCGCACGAAGTGCTGCTTGTGCTCGATGGAACCATCGGGCAGAACGCGCTCGCGCAGGCGCGCACGTTTTCGGCCGCGGTACCGGTGACCGGCATCGTGGTGACGAAGCTGGACGGCACCGCGAAGGGCGGCATTGTCGTCGCGGTGCATGAGGCGCTCAATGTCCCCGTCAAGTTTGTGGGGCTGGGCGAGCAGATCGGCGATCTCTCGCCGTTCGATGCGGCCGAGTATGCGCGGGAGCTGGTAGAGGCGTGATGCCGCCGGCGCGCGGGGCGGGTTCACCGTTCTCGGGTAATCCCGGCGACCGCGATCCACGCCGACGCCCGCCCGCGCGCGCCACGCCGCGACTGACGCTCGACACCCCGGTCACGTACCTCAAGGGCGTGGGGCCGGTACGCGGCGAGATGCTCGCGCGATTGGGCATCACGATGGCTGGCGACTTGCTGCGTCATGTGCCGCATCGCTACGAAGATGCGTCCACCGTCACGCCCATGTCGCAGGCCAGTGTGGGCAGCGACGTGACCGTCCTTGGCCAGGTCATTGCCAAGGGCGTGCTGCCCACGCGCAAAGGGCTGCGTGTGTTTCAGGCCGTGCTGCAGGACGCCAGCGGCATGCTCGAAATCGCGTGGCCCGGGCAGCCGTTTCTCGACCGCACCATCAACATCGGCGAGTGGCTGTTGTGCACGGGACCCGTGCGGTTCTTTCATGGCCGACGGCTGCAGCCGCGCGAGTTCGTCAATCTCGGGCCCGACGAGGAGGGGACCGGCGAGGGGCGCGTGCTTGCCGTGTACTCGAGTACCGAAGGGTTGTCGGTGCGCGTGCTGCGTGCGCTCGTGCAGCAGCACCTCGATGAACTCCTGCCGCTCGTCACGGAGCCGTTGCCCGCGCATGTGCTCCACGAGGCCGACGTGCCGTCGCTGCGCGACGCGCTGCGCATGGTGCATCGGCCCACGTCGGTGGTGGAAGCGCTGGCCGGTCGTGCGCGTCTGGCCTTCGAAGAACTGCTGTACGTGCAGCTGTTGCATCGCCGAGCCAATCAGCTCGCGCGCCACTCGCGCGTGGGAACCGTGTTCGTCAACAAGCGACGCCTCACGTCGCAACTCAAGGCCACGCTGCCATTCACGCTCACGGGCGCGCAGATGCGGGCGGTGCGTGAAATCGTCGCCGATATGGCGAGTCCGCGGCGCATGCATCGGCTGCTGCAGGGCGACGTGGGCAGCGGAAAGACGGTCGTGGCGTTGTTTGCCGCGTTGTTGGCGCTTGAGAACGACAAGCAGGTCGCGCTGATGGCGCCTACGGAATTGCTGGCGGAGCAGCATGCGCGTACGGCGACCACGCTGCTGGCGCCGCTTGGTATCACGCCCACCCTGCTCACCGGGCGCTTGGGTGCGAAAGACCGTCGCGCAGCGCTCGCGCGCATCGCGGCGCACGAACCGCTGCTGGCCATCGGCACGCATGCGCTGCTGCAGGCCGACGTCACGTTTGCCGATCTCGGCCTGGCCATCATCGATGAACAGCATCGGTTCGGCGTGGAGCAACGGGCCACGTTGGGCGCGAAGGGCGCCACGCCCGATGTGCTGCTCATGAGTGCGACGCCCATTCCGCGCTCGCTGGCGCTGACGTTGTACGGCGATCTCGATGTCAGTTTGCTGGACGAGCGTCCACCTGGTCGACAGCCCGTCACGACGGTGCATCGTCCCGAGTCGGCACGCGGCAAGGTGATGGACTTCGCCAGTCACGAGCTCGACGCGGGGCGGCAGGTGTACATCGTGTATCCGCTCATCGAGACGTCCGAGAAGATCGATCTCAAAGCCGCGAGCGTGATGTACGAGGAGCTGGCCGGCGGCGTGTTTGCCAACCGCCGCGTGGCGTTATTGCACGGCCGACTCCCGGCTGATCAGCGCGACGAGATCATGCGCCAGTTCCGCGATGGGGCCCTTGATGTGCTGGTGGCGACCACGGTGATTGAGGTGGGCATTGATGTGGCCAACGCGACGGTGATGATCATCGAGCATCCTGAACGCTTCGGGTTGTCGCAGTTGCACCAGCTGCGCGGGCGCGTGGGGCGCGGGGCGGTGCAGTCCTACTGCGTCCTGTTGGGCGACGTGGGCGCCGATGCGGCTGAACGGCTCGGGATGTTCACGGCCACCGAAGACGGGTTTGCGATTGCCAAGGCGGATCTCGCGCTGCGCGGAATGGGCGACCTGTTCGGCGCGAAGCAGCATGGCTTACCGGCGTTCCGCATTGCCGACCCCATTCGCGATGAGGCGTTGAATGAAACCGCGCGGGTCGTGGCGGAACGGGTGCTGCAGGCCGACCCGGAGCTGTCGAAGCCGATCCACGCGGCGATGCGGCAGGCGCTGAATACGGGCTATGCGCGGGCGCTCGAGCTGTTCCGGGTGGGGTAGGCGCGCGGGTGCGACGTGCGCACCGTTGAAGTCCCCGCTCGCCACCCCTACCTTGCCAGCATCATCCCCCTCTCCGATACGCGCCCATGATGAACACCTCCTCCGTTCGAATCGCCGACCTTGGCAAGCACGTCGGCACCGTTGTCACCGTGCGCGCATGGGTGACCCATTTGCGCTCGAAGGGCAAGGTCGCGTTCGTCGTCGCCCGCGACGGGTCCGGCATTCTGCAGGCGGTGCTGGTGAAGTCGGAGGTGCCGGAGGCGTCGTGGGAGGCCTTTAGTGCGCTGACGCAGGAGTCGTCCATCACGCTCACCGGTGAGGTGCGAGCGGATGCGCGCGCGCCCGGCGGCTTCGAGATGGGGGTGCAGTCGCTTGAGCTCTTCGGGGCAAGCCCGGTGGACTATCCCATCCAGCCCAAGGCGCATGGCGTCGACTTTCTGCTCGAC
>CALQGY020000200.1 GCA_943330235.2 Candidatus Kuenenia stuttgartensis | reverse complement strand
CGGGGTAATTCTCCCTGATTACCGAGGGTCAGTCGCTCGCACACATAGACCCGTCGAAGGTCGTTGGCTGGCACACCCAAGTCATCGAGCGCTGGCGTGGATCAATAGCTAAAAATGATCATATTTGACATATCTTGCTATCAGAAGTAGGCTCAAGAATCACCCGAAAAGGAGCCGCCATGAATGTGTCGCTGACCCCCGAACTGGAACGGCTTGTCGAAGGCAAGGTCAAGGAAGGCCTGTACAGTACGGCGAGCGAGGTGGTCCGGGAGGCGTTGCGTTGCATGCGTGAGCGCGACGAAGAACGCTCGGTCAAGTTGGAGGCAATCCGGCAAGCGGTCGCGGTCGGCCTCGCGCAGGTGGACGAAGGCCAGGGCGTGCCTGGGCCGCAGGCGTTTGCACGTATTCGGACTAGCGTACGACAGGCGGAGAGCGAACGCTGAGCCAGGTCGTCCTTCGCCGCCAACACAAGCAGCCCGTATCTTCGTCTCCACTACCCCGCGGCACGCGCGCCAAATGCCCGGAGCTCGCGCAGTTCTCCCCAACCCAACGCATCATGTACAGTCGTCGTGAATTCATCGGCACCGGGCTTGCCGCGTTGGGCGCCGTATCCGCTTTCGATGCGCGCCTGCTCGTGCCCGCACGCGCGGCAAAAAAGATTCTCATCCTTGGCGGCACGGGCTTTGTCGGACCGCACGATGTGCGCGAAGCGCTCAAGCGCGGGCATCAGGTCACGATCTTCAATCGTGGCAAGAGCGCGCCCGGGATGTTCGGCAAGGATGTCGAAGAACTGGCCGGCGATCGCGCCAACGACCTCAACGCGCTCAAGGGGCGGAAGTGGGACGCGGTCATCGACGAATCCGCCTCGCTGGCCAGTGCGCCCGAGTGGGTGAAGCTGTCGGCCGATCTGCTCAAGGACAACGTCGATCAGTATCTGTTCATCTCCACGCGCTCCGTCTATCAGGACCTGAGCCGCGTGCCGATGTCCATCGAGGCGCCGGTACTCACCCTCGAGAATTCGCCAATCGAAGCGGGCAAGCCGCTCAGCTACGGCCATGCCAAGGCGTACGCCGAGAAGGCGGCACAGGCCGCGATGCCGGGTCGCGTCACGGTGGTGCGGCCGGGGCTCATTGTGGGCCCCGAGGACGACACGGATCGCTTCACGAACTGGCCGGTGCGCATCGCGCGCGGCGGCGAAGTGCTGGTGCCGGGTGATGGCACCGACCATGTGCAGATCATCGACGTGCGTGACCTCGTGAAGTTCTGCATCACGTTAGTGGAGAACCGCACGTATGGGGTCTTCAACGGCGTCGGCCCGCAGATGGGGATGCCGTTCAAGGAGTTCGTGGCGCGCGTGCAAAAGGGCGTCGGCAGCAATCCCACGTACACGTGGGTGGATGCGGACTTCCTGCGGGCGAACGGCGCGAATCCCTATGGCAAAGAGCTGCCGGTGTTTCAGGTGATGCGCGGACGCACGGCCGGATTCGCCCGCATCGACATCACGCCGGAGATCAAAGCCGGACTCACCGTGCGGCCCATGGAAGACACCGCGCGCGACACGCTCGCGTGGTGGAAGACGCTCCCGGCCGAACGTCAGGCCGCCATCAAGACGGGCTTTACGCCGGAGCGTGAGGCCGCGCTGCTGGCGCTCTGGAAGGCGCGCACCCCCAAGTGAGCGACGGCCTGTCACCGGCCCCGCGGCGTCTCGACGACTTCGACGCGGGGCCGGGGTTGATGACCCGACGGTGGTCGGTGTTTTCCGATCGCGTGATGGGCGGCCGAAGTATCGCGAACGGGACCATGGCGACGGTGCACGGTCGCCACGCGCTGCATCTCACCGGCGACGTCTCGCTCGAGCAGAATGGTGGATTCATCCAGGCGGCCTGCGCGCTCGGCGATCCGCCGGGGAGCGGCGTGAACGCGCACGGATTTCGCGGTGTGGCGCTCAGCGTGTGCGGCACACCGGGGTCGTACTTCGTCCACCTGCGCACCGCCGACACGCGCGCGCCGTGGCAGTACTATGGCGCGCCGCTGCCGGTGTCCGGCGAATGGACGGACGTCATGCTGGAGTGGGGCGCGTTTACGCCGGTCTCGATCGCCGAGCCGCTGGATGTGCGTCGCATCGTACGCATCGGCCTCGTGGCGGCGAAGACCGCGTTTCGCGCCGATGTGGCGCTGTCAGCGCTGTGGCTCGCGACGGGCGACTGACGTCAGGGCGCGTCGAGGGCCAGCGCCGTCCATCCGGCCGCGCCCAGTCGGCGCATGGTGTCGAGGTTGCGCTGGTAGATGTTCGGCGCGTCCGGGAACGACGCCACCGCGCGGCGGACACTCGCCTCGCGCAACAGGTGGAGCATGGGATACGGTGAGCGATTGGTGAAGTTCGTCACGTCGCCGCACGCCGTGCCGGCAAACTGATACGCCGGGTGAAAGCTGGCGATCTGCACCACGCCGTCGAACCCCAACCCCTCGACGGTCTCGTTGGCGACACCAAGGAAGTCGTTGTAATCGAGAAAGGCGGTGAGCACCTGCGGGTGAATGAGCAGCGTCGTATCCAGGACGCTGGCCTCCGTCTGCACCAGCGTCCGCAATTCGCGCTCGAGCGCCTCGGCCAGCGCCATGGGCGTCTGCGCATCGCTCACGGCGTAGCGGACCTGCTCGTTGACGTACACCGCGCGCGCGAATGGACACAACTGCAGGCCGATCACCGCGCGCTCCAGCCACGCGCGCGTGGCGGTCACCACGTGATCGACGTGGAGTGCGGTGTGGGGATTGGGCATGGTGCAAGCATAGCGGACGACGCGCGCGAACGAGCATGCGCGTCACCAGTCTGTCGCACAGGCATCGTCAGACCCTCCAGCTAGCGTGACGGGTGGTGGTTCTTGTGACCATCCACCACCCATTCTCCCCTACATGCCGGGGGATGGGCTCTTCCCCAACCCGTTGGAGCAATAATGAAAATCAGCACGCACGCGCTCGCCGTGGTCCTCACTTCGATGCTGGTGTTCGGTGCACCGCTGCACGCGCAGCAGCAGCCGCCGGCCCCCGCCACGGTCAGCGGCCAGTCCCCCGAGGCCGCCATGGCAAAAGCACGTCTCGACGGCGAAATCGCCGCCATGAACACTGGCGGGTGGTTTGGACGCTCGGTGGCGATCGGCGCCGTCACGGGCCTGCTCGGCACCGCCGTGACATATGCCGTGGCGGCGACCAGTACCCCAGAGCTGCCGACCGAGAAGAAGCTGGCGCTCGCCAATCAGCTGCCGGACTTGCAGGCGGTCTACGAGAAGGGCTACGCTGATAAGGTGCGCGCGCACCGGAAGTCCACATCGCTGAAGGGGGGGCTGCTGGGGACGCTCGTCTTCCTCGTCCTCGTCGGATCCAGCGGTTCTTGAGTTTGAGTGGCCGCGCGCGGCGAGTGCCGGGCGCGGCCCTGACTCACCCCGTAGGCGGTGACGCGCACATCGTGACGCGCACATCGTGCCGTGGACACGCCCGTTGGTCGACGCGTTCCCGTGTGCTACCCCCATCATCAGCACAGAAATGCCCTATAGGCTCACGCGCGGATTCATCCGCGCGCTCTGCATGGTCATACCCGCGACAACCGCGGTGTCCGCGCAGGACACCACCGCGTCGCGCCACCAACACGCGGAAATCAAGGCGATGCTCGCCCCCGCAGCGTTGGACGCGCTGCTTGGTGTGCTGCACCAGCGTCGAGCGGATGCGCGTCAACGCACGATTGTCTTCTACGACACGCCCGACATGGCGCTCACGGCCGCCGGGATCACGCTGCGGGTGCGTCGTCGGGCGCAGGGTGAGGCCGAGGCCACCGTGAAGATCCACGACATGCGTCAGGCCGAGGCCACGGCGTCGCAGCTTCAGCATGCGGGCTTTAGCTGCGAAGCCGACGTGAACGGCGAACGCCACGCGTCCACGTGCGCGTTCAGTACGACATCACCCATCGCGGCCGCGGATTCCGTGCTGCGCGATCACAGCGCGGCCGTGTCCACGCTGTTCTCGTCGTCGCAGCACAAATTTCTGTCGCG
>CALQGY020000199.1 GCA_943330235.2 Candidatus Kuenenia stuttgartensis | reverse complement strand
TGGAACGATGACTATCGCCTCGGCCGTTTCGTCGCGGAATTTAATCCTACCACCGTTCCTGAGCCCTCCACGTACGCCCTGATGGCGACCGGCCTCTTTGGACTCGGTGTCGCCGCGCGCCGTCGTCGCAAATCATCAAACGCATAATCATTGCTGTCACAGCGTAATCCCTCGTAGTGAAAGGGGGATTACCCTGCGACCGACGTATTCGCGGGCGCTCACCACCCGATACGTCCCGACGACGTCGTGAGCGTCCTTCGGTCGGCCAGCGCGGAGCACGCCGTGAAAGACGATGTCCTGGGCCTCTTCGACCGTGCACTGCGTCTCCTCGAAGTCGTTCGAGAAGTACGCATCGAAGAACGCGCAGTGGAGAAACGCCTGCGGGGACTGCGGTGCCGCTTGGATCGTGTGCGGCGGCGGCGCGCCGAAGGCCAGGACGGCTGAATACGTCGGCTTTGACGGAGTATTGCGGTCGAAGATGGAGCAGGCCGACTCGTTTTCCTTTTATTTGCGTATTCCGGCGGCATCGGAAGTTGGCAATTGTAAGAAATACACATATGTTGTTAATTCACGAAAACACGAATTTCCGCTGGCTACGGAATCATGCCATTATTCGAAACGCAACCACCCGAGCGTGAAGGGGACATTTTGCGCGCCGCCGCACAGGTGCTGCAGAACTACCTCCCAGCGTCTTGGGCACTGCAGGTCACCGCGATGGGCAGCCGCGAGCCCGATGCCGAACTACGCATTGGCGCACCGGACGGCAGTGAGCTGGTCGCTCGTGCCGAAGTCAAGCGGCTGATCGGCACCCGGGACGTCGCCAATGCGCTGGACCGGCTGCGCAAGACATTGGGCCCCGCAGGCGGCCGGCCACCCGCACTGCTGCTTATCGCCCGCTACCTCGCGCCGGCCACGCGCGAGCGCATCGTGGAATCCGGAGCCGGGTACATCGACCTGACGGGGAATCTCTATATAGCGGCCGACAGCCCCCCCGTCGTGCTGCGCGACCAGGGGGCCAACAAGGACCCGTGGCGCGGTCCGGGCCGGCCGCGTGGAACGCTCAAAGGTCCGCCTGCCGCCCGGGTGGTCCGTGCGCTCGTCGACTTTATGCCGCCATACAGCATCCCAGCGTTGGCCGCTCGTGCCGGTACGTCAACGGGGGCCATCTATCGCGTGATCGAGTTCCTCGAGGAACAGCAGCTCATCGAGCGCTCCGCCCGTGGACCGATCACCACGGTACAGTGGCGCGCCATTCTCGAGCGCTGGAGTCGCGACTACGGATTCGCCGAATCCAACACCGTCGCCACCTTTCTCGAACCGCGCGGACTCCCCGCCCTGCAGGAACGTCTTCGCCAGCAGAAGGACCTCGACTACGTCCTCACGGGGTCGATGGCCGTTGTGGACGCGGCGCAGTACGCGCCGACGCGCCTCGCGATGCTCTACGTTCGGGACGTGACCGCGGCGGCGAAGGCGCTCGGACTGCGTGCCACCGCCACCGGCGGCAATGTGGTCCTCGCCGCTGGGAAGTACGACGTAGTATTCGAGCGCGCGCGCCAGGCCAATGACCTGCGATATGCCGCCTTAAGCCAGGTCGCCGTCGATCTCCTCAACGGTCCCGGGCGCAACCCGAGCGAAGCACTGGCACTCCTCGATTGGATGGAACGAAATGAGTCACAGTGGCGAAACGAACATCCTGATGACCGGTCGCCGCGCACTGCTGGACGCGCTGCAGGCACTCGCTGAGCACCGCGATGCGGTCGTCCTCGTTGGTGCTCAGGCCATTTACCTGCACACCGGCGACGCTCCAGTAGCGCTGGCAGAGTCGACGAAGGACTCCGACCTGGCCATTGACCCGAAGAGACTTGTGGATAATCCGCTGCTCGAGGACGCGATGCGGCGGGCGGGGTTCGTGGTAGGCCAGCAACCCGGACGGTGGTTGTCTCCCGACGGCATCCCAGTGGACCTGATGGTACCCGAGCTGCTCGCCGGTAAGGGGAGCCGACGCAGCGGAAAAATTTCTCCGCATGACGATCAGGCAACCCGTCGTACGACCGGCCTCGAGGCCGCGGTTGTCGACCACCGGCCAATGACGATCTACGCCTTGGATCCGTTGGACTCCCGCCAGATCGAGATGAAGGTGGCGAGCCCCGCCGCCTTACTGGTGGCCAAGCTCCACAAGCTCGGAGAGCGCCAACAGAAGACCCCTGATCGATTGGTCGACAAAGACGCCCACGATGTGTACCGGCTTCTTGTTGCCATCGATACCGCAGATCTAGCGCGTTCGATGCGCCAACTGGTGGCTCATGAAGTCTGCGGGCACGTAAGCAAACAGGCGTTGGTTTACTTAGACGACATGTTCGCCGCCGGCCCCGGTGCAGTGGGCGCCATGATGGCGGGCCGCGCTGAGCGATTGGTGGGTGACCCCGAAAACGTCAGCGCATCTGCCGCTGTACTCGCCGCCGATCTGCTGGCGATGACGGGGGATGCGGCGTAGCTGCGCTATCACGGCGACAGCGCAGCAGTTACATCAAATCATCGTAGGACCGTCGGACGCACTCCTGCGGCGGAACACCCTCGCGCTACATCGCAACGCGGCGCTTACGGGTCATCACGCCCATTCCAATAAAGCCGGCAGCAAGCAACGCGATAGTGGATGGTTCGGGGACGGTGCTGGTGGGCGTGGTGCCCTGAATCGCCCAGGTGACCGCGAGTGAACCAGCGTTGCCTGTGAAGGCGAGGGGATTGCCCTGAAAATTGCCGCCATCAACAAAACCGAGATAGAGTCTCGTTGCGCCGTCCGGCACAAAGAATTGTTGAATGCTTCCGGACCCCGTTCCTGTAAAGCCGTCGCCAATGAAGAACACCTGACCCAAGAGGATGTCGTCGAACGACGCAGCCTGCGGCACCACGGTGCGACGCGTTGGCGCGGAACTCGGCAGGTCGGCGCCGAGGAACACGCCGACAAGGAACATCCCGCCGGGTCCACTGATCCCCGAGATGCTGCCCCAAGAGTTGATATTGGTATCCGGATTCCCTGTGAAGCCGCCGTCGGGCCCTTGAGAACCGACGCAGCCGCACGTGGTCGATCCGCTGGCGCCGAATGTCGCGATCCGGCCAGTGCCCGTCGCCGTAATGTTGATCAAGAACGGGGTAATTCCATCCGTCAAGGAGACGCCGACGTTGCCGCCCGCGCGGAAGATGTTCGATTCCGCCGACAGGGCAGCCGTACTGCCGGTCTGGGCGCTCATAGCGGTCGGCGCGGCGATCCTAAGGATCACGATCCCCGAGAGGATGAGAGTCTTTCGAAGCATTATTGTGGTATGCGGTTGAGTGTGAGCTTGGGATCGGCAGCGACCGGTCTCCACTCAGGATTGCACGGGCTCGTCAACATCGCGTCAATCGCATCCCCAAAAGCGACCACGTTGCAAACGGCGACATGGCGGCGCCGAAGTGATTCGCCATTGGATCTCGAAAAGATGTTTCCAGAGCATCGCAGTGGATGATGCCAGGCGTTCACGCGTGCGAAGATGGCCGTCATAAAATCAGCTAGTAGGCATACCCATGATGCTTGCGGCAGCGCCGACCGCGCGAATGGAACGCGCATAGAAGCCACGTATGCTGAATGCGACAGTGTTACGTGCAGTGCATTTTGACGGTGATCTGATGGCGGATCGTTACGCTGGCAACGAACTCATTCCTGAGTTCGACTTTACGCTCAAGCCACTCCTAAGGTCTGCAAGATCACGAAGACGCTCGGCACCCACGGGATCCAACACGGGTTCAGTTCGTGTCTCGTCAACAACGGGGTGTCGTCCGTTCAGATCGGGTGCCTCGTCGGGCACTCGTCGTCGGAGATCACCAAGATTGGGTCGCATGGGATCGAGCATACGTGGTAGCGCGTGTTGCCAGATCTGTCACACATTCGGTCGTTTCGCATGCATGTCATTCTCGTGGCGTGGACGATACAGAGAATGAGAAGCACAAGACATCGATATCGGCAAAATGCAACAGTGTTACGTGCTGAGCACTTTGACGATGCTTTGATGATGGGGTGGTAGGGTTACGAACATTGTTCACCTCCACCGGGCCTTTCCATGCGTCAAAG
>CALQGY020000198.1 GCA_943330235.2 Candidatus Kuenenia stuttgartensis | reverse complement strand
GTCCGCATGAGGCGATAACCGCCGCCGCGCGATCCGCGTCCAGCGACGAGATGGTTCGCACCACGCGAATCAACTGCTTGCGACGCAGTCCGAACGCCGCTTGCACAAAGCTCCGGAAACGTGCTTCGCGGTCTGCCGTAATTGCCGGAGCGTCGCGCGGGGTTAGGCGCACTACGGCCGAGTCCACCGTTGGCGGTGGATTGAAGGCGCTGGGTGGCACCTTCCGCATGAACTTCACGTCGGCAACCGCCTGCACGTTCACGCTCAGGGCGCCGTACGTCTTGTCGCCCGGCGGCGCGGCCAACCGATCGGCCACCTCTTTCTGCACGAGGTACACCGCGACGTCAGGGCGCGGCGCCTCGAGCGCATGAAAGATGATCGGTGTGGTGATGTAGTACGGGACGTTGCCGGCCAGCACGAAGGGGCCGCCCGCAAGTTCCGCCAGCGACACCGTCAACACATCCGCTTCCACGATCTCCACGTGCGGCTGATCGGCATACCGCACACGCAGGTGCGTGACGAGGTCACGATCAATTTCGATGGCGATGACGCGCGCGGCACGCTCAACCAGCCGGTCGGTTAGGACACCACGCCCCGGACCAATCTCGATGACAGTCCGACCAGTCAGTGGGCCGAGCGATTCGACAATCGTGTCGAGCACCCGTGAATCACGCAGGAAATGCTGTCCGAATCGCTTGCGTGCCGGCGGCAGCTTTGCCGTCGCGACAAATGACGCGGCCGGCCGATGACGACGCGCGCTCATAGGGCGCGATCAACCACGACGGCGGCGAGATCATCGCGCAGCGGTGTTCCCCCAACGTGGTGGTCTACCAGGGAGAACAGCTGTTCCAAGATTGCCTCGGGGGGTTCGCGATGAGTCATGCCTGCCAAACAGTCCAGCAGTCGCCGTTCGCCAAGGCGCGCATCACGCGCGTCTCGTGCATCGGCCAATCCGTCCGTGAAGAGTACCAGTCGATCGCCGGGACGCCATGCCATGACGCACTCCTCGATCGTCGCATCGCTAAAACCGATTGGCGGCGCAATCGCGGCCAACCGCGTGCAATCGCCGTCCTGGCCGACGCGGAATGCATGGGGATGCCCCGCGTTGGCAAACCGTAATTCCCCGACTCGACTGTCGATGACCGCGTAGCAGAGCGTCAACGACATCTCGGTGGATTCAAGTTCTTCCGACAGCGAACGCTGGACCGCCGCGACGGCGATGGACGGATCGAATGCCGCCTGTACATGAATGGCCGCCGCACTCAGCGCGAGCGCCATGACCAGTGCGGCTTGATAGCCGTGCCCGGAAACGTCGCCGATCAGCACGCCGGTACGATCACGGTCGAGCCGGGCGAGCAGAAAGAAATCGCCGCCGACGCTTTCGGCCGGGATGACACGCGTCGCGGCGCGCGCTTCGGGCTGCACCACGGACGCGCGCGGCAGCAGCTTGAGTTGCAGGTCATGCGCCAAGCGCATCTCCCGCTCCAGCTGCTGACGATCGACCGCGGCACGGACCAGCGATGCGTTGTACATCGCGGTGCCGATTTGTGTCCCCACGGCGCTCGCGAGCTTGCGATCACCGGCCGTGAAGGACGCACCGGTGCGATGTCCTCCGAGCACGAGAACGCCCACCGGAATGGCACCGAGTGCCTCGAAGACCGACACGCCCGGGCGACGCGACATGATCACCGGATGTGGCCCCGTGATCCCGATGCCGGTGCTCGGCCGAGTGATCGCGACCGCAAGGAGCGCCGAGTCATCGGCGGCCAGCACCGGATCGGCATCCCGAGCGGCCACACCATCTTCCGTGCATGCACCGGCCGTGCGATAGGCCCGCGCGGCAATGTGCGTCGCCGAGTCGAGCGGGACGTTCGGATAAACGGTATCGCCGAGTCCCCGCGTGGCGATGGGCGCCAAGAACGTCTGATTGTGATCGGTTCGCAGGAAGACCGCGCGCGTCGCGCCGATGGTGACGGCCAACTCCCGCAGCAGCGTATCGGCGACGCTCTCGACGGAGGTCGTCCCTCCCAACAGCTCGGAGATCGCGTACAGCAGATTGATCTCTTCGTAGCGCTCCACCAGCTCATGGGCCGCCCCATCGCGCTCTTCGGCGAGACGCCGCACGAAGGGGATCAGACGGCCCAGCAACCGATCCGCGTCATCCGACAGCCCCGGCTCAACGATCAGCCAGCCGACGCTATCACCGGTGTTCGCCAAGTGCGCCACCACGCCCTGTGCACGCGCCCAGGTTTGCACATCCCACGCGACGGCGCCGCCACTGGTGTGCGTGGCAAACGTCGGCGACGAGGCGCCGAGCAGGGTTGGCGCGACCGAGCCGTCCCGACGTTCCCACAGCGCCGCCTCTCTCCCCGTGGCCTCGTGAAACGCGGCCAGTAGAGCGGCGACCTCGTTCATGCCCGATGCAGGATCAGTCGCAGCGTATGGCCGCGGGTCTCGTGGGCGACCGCGCTCTCCCATCGACGGGATTCGATCCGATCCATGAGCGAACGCATCAGAAATAATCCCCGTCCGTCTTCACGATCGAGCCAGTCCGACTCGTCGGGGCCCTGACGAATCGCATCGAGGTCAAAGCCGACGCCCTCGTCGGTGACGTCGACGATCAGACGGGCCGCATCCAACTCAACGGCGATATGCACGCGCCGCGCAGCGACCCCGGCGTTCCCCCGCAGGATCGCGTTGGAGAGCGCTTCGGTGACCGCCACCGGGATGTTCAGCCGACACTGGCTCGCCGAGAACCCCGCCGTCGAACACATGCCCTGCACCGTCTCGACGATGGCCGTGATGGCCTGCACGTCCGACGCGATGGTCCACTCGCGCCGCGCGGCGGACAGCACGCTACGGGGAGCCCGCTTGCGGGACGGCCGAGGCGACATGCGTTCAGGCGCCGGCAATCGCGGCGTCTCGCGACGCGAAGAGCGGAAACAGCACGTCGAGACGCGTGAGTTCGAACAGCGTGCGCAGATCGTCGTTCAACCCGGTGAGCCGGAGATCGCCGCCGAGCTCGCGGAGACGCTTGCCGAGCGACACCAGAGCACCCAATCCGGAGCTATCGATGTAGGGCGAGCGCGAGAAATCGACGACCTCCACGCGCGCGCCCTCCTCGACGGCGTCAAGAATAGCCTGTTTGAATTCCTGTCGATTGGACACGACTAACTGCCCCTCGACGTCCACGACAAGGCGATCATCTGTTCGTTCGATGGAGAGATTCATCGGGCACGCGGTGATTCGAGGGTCATCGGGCGGGCGAAGCGGCCACGCCGGTGGCCGTTGGCGCGACCGCCTGCAATGCAGTGATCGCCGCCACATGAACAATGTCATCTGCGGTGGCCCCGCGCGACAAGTCGCTGCACGGCCGAGCCAAGCCCTGCAGGATCGGACCTATGGCCGTCGCGCCGGCCAGGCGCTGGACGAGCTTGTACCCAATGTTGCCCGCATCGAGGGACGGAAAGACGAGCACATTGGCCTTGCCGGCCGCGGCCTCCCCCGGTGCTTTGCGTCGCGCGAGCTCGGGAATCAGCGCGGCATCCACTTGCAGCTCGCCCGACACGATCAAGTCCGGCGCTTCGAGACGCAGCAGCGCCAGCGCCTCCCGCACGCGGCTGACACTTGGTGCATCCGCGCTCCCCATCGTACTGAACGACAGCAACGCCACCCGCGGCTCGTCCCCGACAATGCGGCGTCGGTCGCGCGCCGCCGCCAGCGCGATGTCCGCCAACTGTCGAGGGGTGGGATCCGGCACGACGGCGCAGTCTGTAAACGTGAGCACCTCGCCGGTCTCGCCCCGAAACGGCGGCACGATCATGTAGAAGGCCGAGGAGACGGTCCGCACGCCGGCCGCAGCGCCCACCGTCCAGAGGGCGGCACGGAGCACCTCGGCTGTCGTGTGCACGGCACCCGCCACACACCCGTCCGCGTATCCGAGCGCCACCAGCGCATCCGCGAAATACAACGGTTCGCGGGCAAGCCGCTCAGCTTCCTCCGCCCCTAGTCCCTTCGCACCGCGGCGCGCCAACAAATGCGCCACCACCTCAGGCAGCCGCGCATCGGTGAGTGGATCAATTAGGTGCTTCCCGCCGGCCGGCACCGCGCCCGTCGAAGCATCACTGCGACGCACCAGCCACGGGATTACGGAACCGCGCTTCGCCAAGGCGAGGACGGCAGCCACCGTGCGCGAGTCCGTGGCCTCAGGAAAGACGATGGTGCGCGCCGCGTCCGCGGCGCGCCGATGC
>CALQGY020000197.1 GCA_943330235.2 Candidatus Kuenenia stuttgartensis | reverse complement strand
TGAATGAGCGCCCCCCAGCGCAACTTCCTGGCCCTCGCCACGGGCGAGGTGGGTAGCCGCGTGCTGGGGTTCGCGGCCACGGCGTTGCTGGCCAGACGGGTAGGCGCGGACGGCTTTGGCATTCTGGGATTCGCGCTCGCGGTGACGAGTTATCTCATCGTCCCGGGACTCAGCCTGCAGGATGTGGCCGCGCGCGAAGTGGCCAAGCAGCCTAGTGCCGTCGCACGGATAGCATCGGGCGTGGTGCGCGCGCGGATCCTGCTGGCCATTCTGCAAATCGCCGTGGCCTATGCGCTGGTGCTGTTGCTGCCCAAGCCGCCGGCCACGCGCGCGATTGTCGCGCTCAGCACCATCGTGCTCATCCCGCTGTCGCTCAACACGTCGTGGGCCTACAAGGCGCTTGAGCGCACGACGCTCGTGGCGCAGTCGCTGTTTCTCGTGCAGCTGGTGTATCTGGTGGGGGTGGTGCTGTTCGTGCACACGTCGTCAGATGTGGGGCGCGTACCGGTCATTCAAGCCGCCGGCGAGATGGCGGCCGCGCTGATGCTGCTCCCCATCGCGCGCGGCGGCTGGGTGGCCAGCTCGCTGCGCGAGGGGCTCGCGACGCTGCGCGGCGGCGCGCTGGCCACAGTCAGCCGCTATATGCGCGCGCTCACCGTCACGGGGGATGTGGTCCTCGTGAGCATCCTCATGTCTGATCGCGCCGTGGGGCTCTACTCAGCGGCGTATCGTGTGTGCTTCCTGCTCACGGCCATCGCCGTGTCGGCGCACGTGGTGTTCATCGCCCCGCTGACACGCGCGCGCGACCGTATCGACGACGCCAACGCCGTACTCGTGCGCTCGGTGCACCTGGCGTGGCTGGCGGTATTCCCGCTGGTGATCGGCGGGATGCTGGTGGCCCCCGATCTGCTGGCGTTCATGTTCGGCGAAGAGTTCCGCGACGGCGCGACGGCGTTCCGACTGCTGCTCGCCAGCATCGGCGAGTACGCGCTACAGGGCGCGGTGCGCAACGTGTTCGTCGTGCAGAATCGCATGGACATCGACGCCCGCATCAATGGCGTGGCCGCGTTCCTGAACATTGCCTGTAACCTCGTCGTGATCCCCCGCTACGGTCTGGCCGGTGCCGCAACCGTCATGGTGCTCACCGAGATGGTCGTGCTCATCGCCACGAGCGTGGTGCTGGTCCGGTGGGGGTGGCGAGTACCCGTCTTGACGTTGTGGCGACCGACCGTCGCGGTCGTCCCCATGAGCCTCGCGCTGCTGGCACTCCCGTTCGCACTGCCGGTGGCCGCGCGCATTGCGATGGCCGGCGGCGTGCTGCTGATCACGCTCTGGATGTTGGGGGAATGGCGCGTCGCGACGTCGGGGCTGCGACCCAACGACTAATTCGCGGGCGCGGCGCAACGACGACTAGGCCTCTACCGCCCCAACACCTTCGCCGGCCGCCCACGCGCCGGCGAAGAGCAAAAACGGCCATGCGGTCGCGAGGACCGGCCCTGCACCGGCCCCCACGGCCCGTGAAGCGTTGATGGCGCGACCGAACAGCACGAACGGCACCAGTGGCGCCGCCAGCACCATCTGCCACACGCGGCGCGCGCCGACACGCGCACGCCAGGCGCCAAAATGTCGCCCGTGCGCAAAGCGTTGCCGCATCACCGCGCTTATACGCGGTGCCCCCGTGAACAGCACGGTCATGCCCGGGATCAGCGCAAACCGCGCGCCGTTGGCACGCATCAGGTGGTGGGTTTCAACTTCCCAGAACCCGTCCGCATGCCGCGCAGCGTATTGGCGAAGCACATCGGCGCGATAGGCAGCGTTGTCAGCGGCGATATCGCGCACCTCACGGGGTGACTGATCCGGCGTCGCCAGAAACGCTGCATAGCGCAAGTAAAACAGGGCGCGCGCCGCATGAGACGGCTGCGGCGCCAATGCCAGGCGACCGCCGACCCCCGCGTATCCGGCTTCAAGCCCCGCCATCAGCGCGCGCGCCCATCCGACCTCCACCGTGCACTCGCTGGATGTCAGCGCGACCATCGCGCCGCGGGCGGTATCCACTCCGCGGCCCCACAGCACGGGCACCAACGTGCCGGCCTCGGCGTACACGATACTGACGGTGACGCCCGCGCTGGCGCCCTCGCGATGATAGGTCGCGCTATCACGTTCAAGGTCACCAACCAACAGCACATCGGCCCGGACGTCCGCCGCCTCGCGCAGGAGTGCGTCAAACCAGCCACCGCGGGCGCCGTCACCAACCGCGACAATGATGGAGAGCGCCGAATCCGTCACGCGCCGACGTCACCACCCGTCGCGCCGGCCACGGTGCCGTACGCGTGGCGCACGATCACGTCCATGGCACGCGCGACCTCGAGCGTTTCACGCGCGGAGACCGGCGCCTCGGTGCCTGTCCGCACCGCCCCGTAGAACCGTCGCACGAGCGCAGCGAGCCCCGGATACGCGGGCTCTCGGTCGATGGCACGCCGCACGAGATTGGTCGTCGCCGCCGTCAATACCGCGCCGCTGGAGACGAAGGGCAGCATCAGCTTCCCCGCTCGCGTATCGCGTGCCATCACACACGTCGCGAAGCCGTGAAACAAATCGATGGAGACCGTGCCCCGCGCACCGATCAGACGCACGGTGTTCGTCGTCGGTCGCCCGCCGGTGGAGATGAGCATCGAGACAGTGGTCTCCTGCACCATGCCATCCACGCGCAACTCGCCAGGCTGAGATACGCACGTGCGCCATGCGACCGTGGACACATCAACGCCGGCGAGACGTGCCGCGAGGGACAGCGGATGCGGGAGCACCTCCCGCACCACCTGATCTCGCTCGTAGACGGGCCGATGCGCGGCACCAGCCGTGCACGCAGTGAAATCCACGTGCAACAGCGGACCGATACGCGCCAGATAGGCGGGCACCGCCTGCACGCCGCGCTGGAACAGCATCTGGTGCACCGGTGCCAGCAACCGTCCATGCACATCCGCGAGCGTCAGCAACGACGCCGTCTCGGCCGCCGAGTCGGCAAGCGGCTTCTCGGCCAAGACGTGATAGCCGCGCATGAGCGCGTCGCGTACCAGCGACGCATGCGTCGGCAACGGCGTGCAGATGTGCACCACGTCCACGGGACCGTCGTCGGCCAGCTGTGCAAGATCAGCGACGACGCGCGCGCCGGCGTGGCGCGCCGTCAGCGCAGACGCGCGCGCTGCATCCGCATCGAGAACGGCCACGACCGCATGCCCCGCCCGCGCGACCGCGTGCGCGTGCCAGCGCCCCATCAACCCCGCGCCCACAATCGCGGCGCGTAACGGCGCGTGTGCCGGTGTGCCGCTCGCGGCGGCAAAGCGAGCGGGCGTCATAGGGTTCACGCGGACGGTGCGTCGGGCGTGTCGGCCGATGGCGCGCCCATGCGCAGCGACGACAGCGCACGTCCCTCGGGCGTATCCAGCACCAGCCGCTCACCGGTCGTGGCGGAGCGATAACACGCCGCAATCACCTCCAGCACATCGCGGCCATGCACCGCGCTGGCCGGCGGCTCCGTGCCATCGCGGAACGCAGCGAACGATTTCTCAAGCAGCAGCCGCGTGGCCACCATGCCTGGGTCTTTAGGATTACGGGCCAATAGCTCGCGCGCATTGCCACGTTCACGCCACGCCATGCCCGACACGCCGTAGTCCACGCGCACATGCGGCGTGGTGCTCCGATGCAGTCCCGCGGTAATGCGCGCCCGTCCGCCAAAGGACGCGCGCAACGAGGATGTGCCGGTCTCCGCGCGAACCTCGAAGTACTGCGTTTCGCCCTTGCACAGCCGGTTCTGCACAATCTGCGCAAGGCGTCGATTGGAGAACTCCAACGTCACGAGCGCCACCGCGTCAGTCTCCCCGTCGCGCACGCCGCAGGTGGATGTGGTGGCCGACACGGCGACCGGCTTCTCGTTGAACAGCGCCATCAGGAAATCCACGAGATGGACCCCCGCCTCATACAGCGTGCGCTGCAGCATCTGCCCGCGCCACCCCGGCTCGGCCCAAGGCGGCAGGTCCATCAGCTGCCATACCTGCGCAAACACAATGTCGGTCGGACGCGCCGCATCACGCACCGCGCGAAAGATGGGCATCTCGCGGAACTCATGATTGAGCGCCACTATGCGCCCCGCCGCTGCGGCCGCGGCAATAATGCGATCCGCCTCGTCCAAACTCGACACGAACGGCTTTTCGCACAGCACGTGCGCGCCAGCGGCCAGACTGCGCAACGAATAGTCGGCATGCGTATCCGGCGGCGTGGCGATGATCACCACCTCCGGCTTCGCGGCTTCGAGCATCG
>CALQGY020000196.1 GCA_943330235.2 Candidatus Kuenenia stuttgartensis | reverse complement strand
GTTCTCCCATGCGTCCGCGATATTCCGCGTCTCGTGAATCGCGCTCGTCAGTCGCTCCAAGACGCTTGCGGTGGAGCGTTCGAAGGATTCAGCGTCGGCGAGCTCGCGTGCCGCATGCTTCGACGCTTGCCTGGCGCTGCGGATCTCAACCATGAGCGCATCGTCCTCTGCTAGTTCGCCGCCCTCGCCCGCCAGCTCCGCGGCTGTCCGGATAAGGGTTTTGTACTTCTGCTCAGCTCTCTTGAGGCGCTCCGACGCCGCTTTTCGTGCCTCATCTGCGTATTGTCGGGAGTCGTCACGTTCCGCGAGTATACCGCGAACGTCCCTCTCGAAGTCTTCGCTTGATCGCTCTCGAACGATAAGGTCCTTGATCTTCGTCTCAAGTTCATCGGCGTCGATGTAGTACACGAGACAACCCGCGCGCTGTTTGCGGGCGTGCTCGTTGGGCTGCGCGCGCTCCTTCGGATTCACGTGCGTGTACTGGCGTCGTGCACCCTGCTCTTTCTTCGTGCGGCCCCCGTTGAACTCGTTTCCACAGTGTGCACAGATCGGCGTCAAGGGGAAACACTCGCGGCGACGGCGATGCCGACCGTCCCCCTGGCGCGTTCGCGCGGTGAGACGCGCTTCGACGTCGGCGAACAACGCCGCATCGACGATAGGTGGCCACTTTGCGGTGACCTCATGCCGGATTTTTTTGCCAGCGACGTGCTCGATGTACGTCGTCCGTCCGATCAGTGCTCGATTGGTGAGCCACTTCCTGATGGAGCTGTGGCAGAGTTTTCCGCCACGAAGACCGCGCAGGCCTTCACTGTAGAACTCTCTGCCCACGGCGTCGAGTGACGCACCGGCCACGATGCGTTTCGCCGCACGGATCCACAGCGGCACCACTGACGGATCGGCCATTAGTACGACTCCTCCACCTCCAGGCGTAGAGAGGTCACCGGGCGACAGAACACGTGACGTTTTGGTGTCGACCCGCTGCGTTCCCCATGGCGCGCCACCTCCCGTCCACCATCCTTCCTTGGAATGTTGACCTCTGCCGCGGCGCACGACCTCGGATAGCTTCGCCGAATACGCGGCAGAATTGAACGCATCGAAGGTCAACATAAGGCTGTCGAACAGCGCGTTTCCCGTGCGTTCGCGCGATGTGAAGTGCAAGGGCCAACCCAACGCCTCGAACTCGTTGAACTTGTTCTGAAACGCAAGCAGGTCCGGCTGGCCATCCTCATCGAGGCAGCGGGCGAATCGACTTGGATCGTATACCTCAATCCGACCACCATCTGACTTGCCGAGTCGGTTCGCCCGGCAAAATTCGAGCATATCTTTGAAGCTTGGACGGTCGAAGTTCGTACCGCTACAGTTGTCGGTCCACCACCAGATCGGATTGATCTCACCCCACTTCTTCTCTATCACCTCGCATTGCTGCGTGTGCGAGGCGACCTGACGCTCCGCCGACTCGGTACTCTTGCGCGAGTAGCAAAGCCGCCGCGAGATCTGTCCGGAGGCCGCGGCGACCCGCTCGGTCCATCGATGAAAGTCAGGCAGCATGCGTGGTGGTCTGGAGAAGGTGATTGGCAATGATCTCTGCACAACGACGTCGACCGACGCGTTCCGAGGTGAGATCGTGCGACTTGCGTCGAATGACTTGCGCGCGCGCAGCAAGCACGTCCGGATTGATCAGGCGTACGATTCGTGCAGGGAGGCGCGCGCATATCGCATCAA
This sequence comes from Candidatus Kuenenia stuttgartensis, assembly GCA_943330235.2. GTDB lineage: Bacteria > Gemmatimonadota > Gemmatimonadetes > Gemmatimonadales > Gemmatimonadaceae > Gemmatimonas > Gemmatimonas stuttgartiensis_A. The sequence continues at coordinate 2,596 of CALQGY020000196.1, read as the reverse complement.
CCGGCGCGGGCACTTCGTCGAGGCGCGTGCGCTGACCTGCGGGCCGTACGCGGGCTTCGGAGTCAATAGTCGACGCCTCCCGGGGCGCGTTTGCTGGAGTCATTACCCCAGCCTACTACATGCCTCAGAATGCGCCCAAATCGGCCGTAAGGCGGCCAATCTGGCCTCGGTGCAGGGCGTCCAACCAGGCAATTCTGAGAGTGAAGGGGCGCGCATTCCGCGCGCCCCACCCACGCCCTAGGCAGCGCGAGCGGCGTCGCCGATCTCCGGCTCCGCCAGCCGCTCGGCCAGGAGGTCCACGGCCGCCTGTTGGGCTCGGAGCGTCGCGGACGCGTGTCGCCTCTGTGCCGTCGAGACGCTCACTCCAAGTGCCCGCGCTACCGACTCCCACGTCGCTCCGTGCCGGAGCTTGAGCTCAAGCACGCGCCGGTCTGCCTGCTCCAGACGAGCGAGAATGGCGTGGAGCACGGCTACGCGTTCCACCTTTGGCGCAGGCGCCAACAATTCGTGCTCGTCCCGCTGCGGCATGCGGCGCCGCGTGCTGACGCCCTCGTCGCCTCCATCCAGACACGATTGGACAAGCTTTTCGAGGTAGGTCGCAAAGTCCAACGGAGAACGCGACGGGCACGCGCCGAGCCGCCCCCGCACGTATTGAAGCACGGCGTCAACCAGACGACGGATATCAATCGCTTGCGTGCCATGCTCCGCCAACCATTGCTGGACCTGCATGCTGACGCGGGGTGTGATGCTGGCGAGCAACTTCTGCATCGCTTTCGCGCTGGTTTCCGGGTTCGAGGCAAACGTCAGCAGCAGGAGCATGAAACAGGCGCCGTTGGTGGTCGTGAGCAGCGCCAAGGCGGCCTTCGATGAACCGGTCTTGTGATCGAGCGACATGAGATGACTCCATAAGTGAAGTGAATGGGTGTGAACGCCTGTCAGCCCGGCGTACCATCAGCGTCCGGTACTTTCTCGGGGGGCGCGCGCGGGCAGCTACGCGACCAGGTCCACGGGTGCCTGGGAAGCGAGTGCGCTCTCCTCCGTCGTCGTCGGCGCCAGCAACAGGGTGAACTCGGGAGCACCGAGGGCACGCGGGATGTCGTCGACCAGTTGCAACGGCGCGAGAACTTCACCTTCGAGATTGTTCACGCGATGTAGCTTCCTCGACGTCGGCATGACGCGTGACTCGAGCGCGCCCGAGACGTTGTTGAAGGCATTTACCGTTGCCCGGATGCTTCGCCGCAGCTTCTCGAAGTGTTCGACAAGCGTGCCAATGCGTGCGTAGAGCTGAGCGCCGAGGTCTCGCACTTCGAGCACCGTTTCCGAAAGCCTATCTTGCTGCCACGCGAACGCTACGATGCGCAGTGCGAGCATCAGGGTCGCGGGGCTCACCAGCATGATCTGACGGTCGAGCGCATACGATACCAGCGCGGCGTCGCGCGCCACGGCTTCCGCGTAAAGCGACTCCGCCGGCATAAACAGAAAGACCACCGGGCACGCATCAACACTCTTCTCGCCGTACTGTTTCTTCGCGAGACTGTCCACGTGCTTGCGGACTTGAGCGGCGTGCGCGTCCATCCACCTTGCACGCTCGGCCTCGGTTGAGGCATCGGTCGCTTTCAGAAAGCTTTCAAGCGGCACTTTCGAGTCGACCACGACCTTCCGACCGTTGCCCGGAAGCGTAATGATCATGTCGGGCCGCGCGCTTCCGTCTTCGTTGGTCAACGTCGGCTGCGCGACCCAATCGACATTGCGGAGCATGCCGGAGGCCTCCACGAGGCGCTCGAGGGCCATCTCCCCCCAGCGCCCGCGCACTTGTGGAGTTCTAAGCGCTCGGGTCAACGCAGAGGTCTCGTCGCTGAGGCGTTGATGACCGGCGGCCAGGTGGCGAAGCTGCTCCTGCAGCGTGCCAAGCGCATTTGCTCGATCCCGCTCCACACGGTCAGTGAGCGCTCGCAACAACTCTAGGCCGTCTCGCACGGGGCGCACCATCTGCTCGACGGCACGGTCGCGATCCGCGTTCTCCTTGCTGAAGGCGTCTTGCAAGCGGTCGAGATGCGCGCGCGCGACGCCGGCCGCCCACTTGAGACCGATCCGCATGTTTTCCGTGGAAGTGTTCGACAACTGCTCGCCCACCTGAGCGACCAGTGCGTCAACCGCCGACGCGCGGTCACTACCCTGCCCCTCATGGATCTCTAGTTGTGCGGCTAGTCTCGCGCGCTCATCCGCTACAGTTGTGCGTTCGCCGCGAGCGGCGGCAAGCTCCGCAAGCAACTGGGCGACTCGCTCGTGCCATTCGGACTTCGCGACGGCGGTCGCCGCGGTCCAGATACGGTGACCAACTACGTGCGTCACCACGGTGCCGGTGATTAGACCTGCGACTGCGCAAAGGATCTGCGGTAGAACGGGAGTTGTCGTATCGAAATCGCGCTCCGTGAAAGGGGGGCAAACTCGTCGACCGAGTCGTCGACAACGCAAGCATAGGGGATTGTGGGCGAAAAGCGTCCTCATCCCTCGGGTGAAGTTGAACGGGTTCTCCAACGAAGCCAGCGAAGTCTCTTCTTCCGCAGGGTTACGATCCTCGGCAGTGCACGCGTTC
>CALQGY020000195.1 GCA_943330235.2 Candidatus Kuenenia stuttgartensis | reverse complement strand
GCACCGCGATCTCCTGTGAGTGAAGTGCAGCCTCCGCGGCGGCCACGAACAACGGAAGGGTCGTGCGTCCGCCGTTCGACGTCGAAAGATCCGTCGTCACGCCCACCGACGAGACGGCGGTGTCACTCGCCTCCACGTCGGCGAGCAGCAGCGCCAACGACTCTTGCAGTGCCAATCGCGGGCGATCGCCAGGGACGCCCATAAGCACCTGCATGTCGAGTAGTGCGCCAATGGCCGCGAGGGAGTCCGCCATCGTTATGTTGGCCTGCTGGTCGGCGTTGATCGTGGCCATTTCAACATCCATATCGCTGGCGGCGCCCGCGTCGCGCTGCAACCCGGCAAGCGCCTGCAGAGAATCGGCGTCCCGCGCTGCGAGCGCCGACAATGCGGCGCGCTCTCGCGCTACCAACGCCAACCCGTACGCCACTTCCGCTTCGTAGCGCACCGAAGCCCGAGTGTAGGCAAAACGCAACGCGGCGGACGATCGGCTCGCCTCCGCTCCGGCAATGCGCAAGGCACGCAACCACGGCGGATCGATCGGGATGTCGATCGATCCGTGCCACTGCGGCGCGGACTTCGAGTAGCTGGACGAGAGCATCGGGTTGGGTAATGCGCGCGCTTGCGCCAGTTGAGCCTGCGCAATCAGCGTATCGGCGCGGGCGATTTCGCCGCCGGTCCCGTACTGCAGTGCCGCCGCGACGGCAGACGCCCTCGTGACCGCAATCAGGGCGATGGGCGGCGGCGCTGGGACTTGTGCGAACAATGTGCGGGCGCCGATCGAGCAGATCGCCGCTGTGAGGACCGTTGGTATTCGAGGCAATTCGCTAGCGCCTGTCGTCGGTGTGCGTCGCCGCGCATCGCATTCGAATCCGGTCCGCTGCAGCTTCCGCGTGCGTTCCGTCCGCTCGTGTGCGGCGTTCGCCGAGTGAGGCCACCGTCAGCTTCTCGCCCGTTTGCCCTTTCGATCGCCAACGGTGACTCGCGCGCGTCGACTGCGACAGTGCGAATCGCGTATTGCGACATGCCGTCATTGCACTCCACCGCGAGAGAAGGCCGACTACTCTGAAGCGTACACCCTGGACCGGGCTGGGGTTTGCCGACTCAGCCAACTCGGTTATGAGCGAAACCTATGTCGCGAAGTTGACTGCAAGTTCAATACGTTTGAGGAAGGACGCGCCATCCTCACAGCCGACGCCGCTTCTCGAGGCACTCGAATTGGCGCCAACGCGAGCAGGTCGACGGTACCGCAGCGACGAGGGATGTCGTGGGTACATTCTGCTGGAGCATCGAGGTCTTTCGCCCGCGACCCCACGGTCATGCGCCGTCGACGCCAGACGATACGGTGGAGTGTGTCGCAAGCCGGGGAAAACCAGCGCGTGCTTGCCGTGGTCGAGGGCACCTTCGTCGTCAGCTCAACTATCAGGCTCTCGCGCGCGAGTACTTGCGGGTCGATCTCGGCCAACATCAGAAGCAGCGGCTCGCACCGAACCAAATTTGCCAGCCGTTGTCAACGTCCTTGCAGCGATCATCTGCCGGTGATCCAGTGAAATCCTTCGCGTGCCGGCACTCACTGACCATCAGGGCACATCCGGCGGTACCGGAGCGGGTTTGTCATCCCCTCGAAAGGTGCATGGGGTCAGCTTCTGCACTCCTGAGGCCTGAGGGCCACGGTGGTAGGGAACAGGCGATGACGAGCCTGCTCCACAGCGACTCAATTACCGGTGATCTGATGTTTCTGCGCGTGCTGCCGAGCACATTCGTGCTGCTGCTCCTCTCCATGACGTCCGACACCATCCACGCCCAGTCACTGCCCGCCGCGGGACCGGACGCTGGCAGGGGCGAGGCGCACGGTCGAATCGTCAGCGCCGTGAACGGGTCGCCAATTCGGTCCGCCACTGTCGAGGTTATCGGCGCTCCGGATTCCCTCGTCATCGCCGCACGCGTGCCGGTACGGCCAGATGGAAGCTTTCGCGCCGACGGCCTCGCAAACGGGAGCTATCGGGTGCGCGTGCGTGCGCTGGGCTTCGCGCCCACGCGGACTCCGGTATTCACGATCACCGCGGCCGCTGCCATCATCGATGTCGGCACCGTGTCGCTGATTTCCGCGGCCGTCGAGCTGCAGCGACTGACGGTGTCGGAAGCGCGCCGGGCCGTCGAGTTGGCGCCGGACCGAACGACGTACACCGTACGCGACATGCCCACCACGCGCGGTGGATCGGCAGTTGATGTGCTCCGTACCGTGCCAGCGGTGGACGTCGACATGGACAACAGCATCAGTCTTCGGGGCGACGCCGGCGTCATCGTGCAGATCAACGGACGTCGCAGCGCGATGAACCCGGCGCAGCTTGGCAATTTTCTCGCGCAGCTCCCGGCAGCGATGGTGGAGAAGATCGAGATCATTCCCAATCCGTCGGCGCGCGAGAATCCGGAGGGCTCGTCCGGCATTATCAACATCGTGCTCAAGAAGAAGTCGGACGCCGGCACGAGTGGCGGTGTGACGGCAGCGGAGGGAACAACGGGACGTAAAGACGTCGGCGCAAATGCGGGCTTCCAGCACAACGCGCTGACCTACTTCGGCAGCTACGGCTACTCGCGTGACAGTCGGCCGCGCACCGAGTCGCTCCTTCGCGAGAACCTGTACGCGACGCCGCTCTCTTTTCTCGATCAGCATACGTCTCGTACCCAGATCCCCAAGGTGCACACCGTCACCAGTGCGATGACGTGGGCCATGGGAAAGCACGACGAGCTGTCCGCCGACATGCGATATAGCACACGGATCGAGGACGAGACCTCCCAACTGCTCTATCGCGATCTCGACGCACAGCGGCAGTTGACGGGGCTTCGCGAGCGGTCGAGCACGACGGTCAACAGCGAAGACGGCTTCGAGTCGACCCTCGAATACAAGCATGGCTTCGCGAAAGAGCATCACGAGCTCTCCACGGAGATACGGTTTGAGCGAGCATCCGAGGGAGGGCCAAGCGATTACACGTCACGCGTCCTCACACTCGCGGGAGAGCCCACTGGTTCGTCCACCAGAGAATCGATTGCACCGATGGAGCGTCCGAACCAGCGAAGTGCGAAGGTGGATTATGTCCTGCCGGTCCGAGAGCATCTGCAGCTCAGCGCCGGCTACAGCGGCACATGGCAACTGTTTCGCACCACGCTTGACACGCGGATCTTTGACTCGGCGCTCGGCGCGTTCGCCATCGATCCCGAACGCACGACGGCGTTCACCTTCGATCAGGTCGTCAACGCAGCGTATGGCATCGTGACCGGATCGACCGGTAACCTGAACATGCAGGCCGGTGTGCGCGTCGAGACGGCCGGCACGCAGTTTCGGCGACGCAGCACCGCGACCGGATTCGAGAATCACTACCGCAGTGCGTTTCCGAGCGCGCTGCTGTCGTACAACGTCGACGACGCCACCCAGGTCAAGCTGAGTTTCTCCACGCGTATCCGGCGTCCGGACGAACCTGACCAGCTCGATCCCACGCCCCACTACCAGGACCCACTGAATCTCTCGCGTGGCAACCCGTCGCTGAAGCCGGAATACATTCGCGCCTTCGAGCTCGGATTCCAGCGGTCGAACGGCGCGACGACGCTGCAGGTGACACCGTTCTACCGACACTCGTTCGATGCGGTGCGGCGCATTCGCACCATTGACGACGTGGGCGTCACGACCAGCACGTTTGCGAATATCGCTACCACGGACAACTACGGCACCGATGTCACGCTCGCGCTGCACAGCGGGCCACTCACCGGATTCATCGGCGGAAGCGCGTATCGGCAGCAGAGCGATGCGTCGAATATCTCCGCGTTGCTTTCGGCGCGAAGTTTCGGATGGTCCGCGCGCACGAATGCGTCGCTCCGCGTGTCGAAAACCTTCGATGTGCAGACGATTCTGTCATACCGCGCGCGTACCACGGTGGAACAAGGCTCGAACAATGCGCAGACGCGCGTGAGTCTTGCCGCGCGGCAAAAGCTGATGCACGATCGCGTCAGCTTGACGCTGCGCATTATCGACCCGTTCAGCACGGAGCGCGAAGGTTCCACCACGATTGACCCACGTTTTACGCAGGTGTCGCGCCGGGCACGCCAGGCCCGAGGCGCGCTCCTGAACGTCACGTGGAATTTCGGCAAGCCGCCGAAAGACAAACCCATCGCCCCAGAGGAAGGGGCAGCCAGCGCGAGTAGTTGACCCGCTAGCCGGGCACACGGGCGATATCCCAGCATGCGGTTACTCCTCGCGGAAGACGACTCCAGGCTCAGCACGTCGATAAGCCGTGGGCTCCGGGACCACGCGTATGCGGTGGACGTGGTGAGCGACGGCAAGCGTGCGCTCTCGGAAGCGCTCATCGTCGACTACGACGCTCTCATCCTGGATG
>CALQGY020000194.1 GCA_943330235.2 Candidatus Kuenenia stuttgartensis | reverse complement strand
GAGGCGACGGCGAGCAAACGTCATCGTGACGCAGCAGTGTCGAAGAGCAGCATGGCACAAAGCTACACGCCGGGGGGAAATGATCGGTGTCAGGGAAATGCCGAAGATGGGAGAGCATCTCCCAGCACTCGAGGCGGATCGCTTCCTACAGCCGGCCCCGTTGGGCCTCTATGCCGTAAAGGGTTCGTCGGCCGGTGTGATCGTACCTCACCACAGGCTAAGCGGGTGGATGGACCGTCACGACCCATTCGTCCTGGTCGCCGTTACGGTCGCTCGGGCACACGCCGATCAGTTCAAATCGGTGCATGACGCGCCAGCCAGCCTCGCGCACCAAGCGGATCGCTTCGGTTCGGCTGTGCGCGTGGCCGACGACGTGGCACCGGGTCATCTCGCTGTAGGTCGGGATGAACCGGCTAACGGGCAGCCGCATCGTCGACAACCTAGGGATGCGGGTCGCCAGGTGACGTCCGTAGTCCTAAAGCGACCCCGATGTCGCGTGAGATTGCTCCGCGTGCCGCGCTCATCGCCGCCGCAGCACCGCAAACGAAAAGCGCTGCTCGGCGCCCGTCGGCGTGGTGTGACTGTGGGCGAAGCCGTGCTGCAAGGTGAATGCTTCCGCGAACTCCTGCGCGATACTTTCGGGGCTGTAACGCGCGACTTCCAGTCCGCTGCATCGCAGCGGTCCGTCAGGGGCGAACGTCGCAATGATGCGGGTGCCTCCGCGTCGGACCACCACACTCGCCGTCGCCATGTAGCGCGCGCGGTCGTCGGCGTCGGTGAGAGAATGGAACACGGCGCGATCATGCCAGACGTCGTACGCGTCCCGTAGAAGCTCCGCGCGCGTGATGTCGGCCTCGACCCAGCGTACCGTCGCTGCCTGCGCGCCGAGCCGCGCCCGTGCCCTCGAGAGCGCGGCACCGGACAGATCGAGGACTGTCAACTGCCTGAAGCCGCGTTCGACCAAGCGATCCACACGCACGCTGTCACCGTCGCCCACGTCGATGATCACGCTCTCCGGCGTGGCCCCCGCTGCTTCGAGTAGTTGCAACGACTGCGCTGGCTCCGCCTGATACCAGCTTACGGTGCCGACGTCCTTCGTCGTGTACACGGCTTCCCAATGTGCTTTGCGATTCACACATCCCTCTCTTGCTGTGCGATCATCGTCTGCAGGTGTGATGTATTGATCAGGCGCGATGTCGGAGACAGCCGACGCCCGGGCGCGCTCCCTGCGAGATCAGGCCGCTGCGCCACCGCCCTACCCTGCCATGCCGAGCAGCAGAAACAGCAGGAAGCCGGCGAAGAACATCGCGGTGGCCCCCGTACTATCGGGAGACTCGTGCGCATCGACAAGTAGTTCCTCGGTGACGAGATACAGCAGCGCCGCGGAGCCGAACGACAACACGCCCGCGAGTGTATGCTCCGACGCACCTCGCAGCAGCGTTTCGCCAATGACCGCGCCGACGACGAGGAGCAGCGAGATCGCGGTCGGCAGGAGAATGGTGCGTCGTCGGCTCGCGCCACTTGCTGTAAGTCCTGCGGCCATGGCGAGTCCCAGCGACAGCAGTTCGAGGCTGAGCGCGGCCGTGAGCAGCAGGCCTTCCTTATCGCCGGCGGCCAGAGCGATGCCGATCAGCAATCCGTCGATGAGCACATCGATGCCGATAGCGACGAGTTGTCCGACACTTGGTCCGCTTGCCAACGTCCCTTGCGTCGCGACGCCGTCAGTCGGCGCGACGGCCACGGCGCTTGCCTCGGCCCGCCGACCGACGCGCTCGATGACAAGCATCAGGGCCACACCGGCCGCGAATGTCCAGCCGATCTCAATGGGATCGTGCACTCGCACCACGTCGGGCAACAGCTCAACGGCGACGACGGAAAACACGACACCGGCTGCGAAGTGCTGGATGCCACTGCGGATCGCTGCGCGCGGCGGGCGAAACGCCGCAATCGCAGCACCGAGCGCTGTCGTCACCACGGGGAAGAAGGCGAGCGCAAGGACGGTGAGCAGCGGATTGCTCAGCATCCGCGGGTTCGCCGAGGTAAGTCGCGACAGCGCTCTTCCGCTGTGGGTTCGCGCGGCGGCGCGTCGACTCCGCCGCGTTGGTGAAAGCGTTGTAGCGCGTGCGTCGCCTCCGTGCGCACCGCGCTGTCCGCGTCGGCCTGCGCATGACGCAACGCCGACTGCGTTGTTCCAAGCAGGCTCACATCGATGGTCCCCAACGTCACGGCGGCCGTGCGCCGGACGGTTGACGCCGAGTCGTCGAGTGCAGCCGTGATCGCGTTCAGCAGGAATACGTCCGCGCGCGCCGGCCGTCCTGCGGCCACGATTGCCGCCTCTCGCACGGCGTTGACGGGATCGCGAAACGCCTCCCCGTACATCGCCTGCGCGAGCGAGTCGGGCATGGATACACTCGGCAGGATCGACACGGCACGCGCGCGGAGCCGAGCCTCGGGGTCGCGCGCGAGGCGTCGCAGCCCCTCAATGAGCACAGCAGAATGCGCTCGTAACGCATCGCCCGCGCGCTCCAGCGCGTCGGCACTCGCCGACCGTACCTGAACACTCGGATCGGTTAGCCCAGTCGCCCACACACGCACGACGGCCTCGAGATGCTGCTCCGCCTCCGGCCCGCGCATGCCGCGCATGACGCGAGCCAGTAGGCGCATCGCGCTTGCGCGGACGTCCGCATGTGCGGAGTCGTACGCGACTGTGATCAGGCCACGAACCGCGTCGGAAGCATCCACCCCAGGCTGCGCCAACGCGTTGCCTGCGGCGAGGCGGACGTCGTCGGTGGAATCCCCAAGCGCTTGCACCAAAGCGCCCGTCACCCGTGGTGAGCCGGGTTTGATGCGCAGGATCTCCGCCAGCGCGGCCGCGGCATCCACCTTGGCCGCGACGTTCGGATCGTGCAACTGCGCGATCCACTCGTTGCTAGTGCGGCCGCGGTATCCGGGGTCGGCATCGCAACCCGCGGACTGAACGACCACCAGCGTCAGCAACGCCGCGGCCCTTCGCAGGCGTATCGTTTCACGACGGAGCGCGATGCGGCCCACGATGTGCCTACGAGTGCTCACGCGCGTGCGCTCCGGGAGCGAAGTCTCCTCCGGGCGTGCCGGGAATCCCCGCCATCTGGTGCCACGCGCCACTGTCAAGGTACCAACAGCTACCGTCGTCGCACACCACATGGACGCGTGACCCGACGCCATGCTGGTTCTGAAACGAAGCACTCGCGATGCCGACTGGTTTGCGCATGGATGGTTCTGACGTCGAGTGAGAGCCGGTCATGTCACGACAACCGTGGGGTCCTGGTATCGTAGCAATCGTAACGCGTTAACGATCACGACGAGCGTACTGCCCTCGTGCATCACGACGGCCGGACCGATTCCCACGAGCCCGGACACCGTGGCGACGACCAGCAGGCCAATGACGCCGAGGGAGACGAACAGATTCTGCTTGATGACGAGGCGAGCCTGGCGACTGAGTCCAATGGCGAAGGGTAGTCGGCCAAGATCATCGCCCATCAACGCGACGTCAGCGGTTTCGAGCGCGGCGGCAGTTCCCGCGCCGCCCATCGCAATGCCAACTGTGGCATGCGCCAAGGCTGGTGCGTCGTTGACGCCGTCGCCAACCATCGCAACGGGTCCGTGCGCCGCCAATTCCTTGATCGCCGTGACCTTATCTTCGGGCAGCAGGCCAGCGCGCACGTCGTCGATGCCCACGGCGTCACCGACCGCCTTCCCTACGCCCGCATTGTCGCCGGTCAGCATGACGATGCGCGTGATACCCGCCGCGCGAAGTCGGTCGAGGGTGACACGAACGTCAGCGCGTGGCTCGTCGGCAATGCCGATCACCCCAAGCCAGCGACTGCCACGTCGCACCACCATCGTCGTGCGGCCAGCGGCTTCGAGACGCTTGACGGTGTCCTTGATCGATATCGGAATGCGTTCAGCACCGCCCGCTTCGTCCTCGAACATGAGCAGCCGGCCGACGTGCACGACATCACCTTCAACGGCAGAGCGGATGCCGCGGCCGGTCAGTGATTCGAGATCGCCAGCCGTCGGCACGTCGAGCTTTCGCACGACCGCTTTTGCGAGAACCGCGTGGGCGAGTGGATGCTGCGACCGCTGTTCCACAGCGGCGGTCGTGCGGAGCAACTCCGCTTCGTCCACCCCGTCCGTAGGTACGAGATCGGTCACGGCCGGCTCGCCCTTCGTGATCGTCCCGGTCTTGTCGAGCGCCAGCACGCGGATATCACCGAGCGCTTCGAGATGCGCGCCACCCTTGATGAGCACGCCCTTGCGAGCGGCCTGCGCGATTCCCGCCAGCACCGCCGCGGGCGTCCCCAACGCCAAGGCGCATGGTGATGCGGCGACGAGGAGCGCCATTGCGCGGTAGAAGGACT
>CALQGY020000193.1 GCA_943330235.2 Candidatus Kuenenia stuttgartensis | reverse complement strand
GTCGTTCCAGCGCACGCCGTGGAGCACGGTATGGAACAAGAGATCCGTGGGTGCCAATAGCTGCACGGACTGCCCCGAGAACTCGACGGACTCTGCGGCGTCCCACAGCAGCGTATCGCCGTCGCCTGCCGTGGTTTCCACCATGACGTGCCAGTGCAGATCCAACTCACCGCCATCAGGGTGAAAGAACTGCATGGCGTGAAACCAGCGATAGTGATCGGCGGATTCACCTGACGTGGGCTGCCATCCCAGCGCGCGCAGCGCCGCGATGGCGCGCGGCGCGTGCGCGATGGGGACGGCGAGATCAAGATCACCCATGGGCCGCTGCGCATGACTCGGATAGTAGGCCAGCAGCATGGCCGCTCCCTTGAGCATCATCACCGGAATACCCGCCTGCGAGAGCGCAGCCACCACCGATTCGCCGCGCTGCAGCAGGCGGTGCGTCTCCACCCACGAACGACGATAGACGCCCTTCAATCGTGCCATCAGCGGATCGGTCTCGCCCAACGCCTGCAGATTGGCGTACACGGCCGGCAGCAGCCGCACCATCTGCCAGTCGAATTCCTGCTCCACATCGACGGTCTGACGCCACGCCGCGAAGGCCTGACGTGCCCGCGCATCGCGACAGCAGGCCGCGGTCAGCAACAGCTCCTGTTCCATCGTCGGCCAGACGTGGCCGTCGTGACCCACCGCGTGGCGTGATGTCTCGGAGACGGTGCTCACGCTGACGTCGGCCCGCTGGTGCGTCGGCGTGCAATGTTCTGCCGCAGCGCCGCGAGGTAGCTGGCCTGCGTGCGGTCGCGCTGATAGACGGTGTTGGCGGCGTGGATCCGACGACGCATGACCACGGTGTGGCATTCGGCGATGGTATGCCCGGCCGCGTCGAAGCGCGCAAACCAATCCATCATTTCGCCCATGCGCAGCGTGGCGTCAAACTCACCGACGGTATCGAAGAGCGGTCGACGCAGCAACAGCGCACCGGTCATACGCGCGACACGCACGGGCGGCCGCTCTCGACGCGCGGCGTCCGCGTCATCGAGATCGTCGCTGATGAAGTGCTCGACCATGCCCACCGCCGCATCCATTGCAGGCGTCAGGACCGCCGAAAGCGTTGACAGCGTTTGCGGCAGCCAGAGGTCGTCGGCGTCGAGGAACGCGATGAGGTCGCCGCGGGACGCCGCAACGCCCGCGTTCCGGGCGACAGCGGCGCCCTGATTGGCCTGCACCAGTAGGCGCACCCGGTCCCCGTAGGCTGCCACGACGCCGACGCTGTCGTCGGTGGAGCCGTCGTCGACCACGACGATCTCATCGACCGCCACCGTCTGCGCGAGGACGCTCTCTAAGGCCGCGCCAAGGTACTTGGCCGCATTGAAACAGGGGATGACGACACTGATCACGCGACCGTTATTCCGCGCTGTGGGCGGGCTTCTGCATCGGCCAGCCGACTGCTTCGGACACGTCGTGAATGGGATCCAGCAGGAGCAGATCCTCCATGTCCGTGAAGACCTCGAGCACTGGCGCAGTCCAGGCAGCGCCGAGCGGAGGCAGTCCGTCGCGGCTGGTCGCCTCAGTCGAAGGCACTGACTCCCCCAGCTGGTGACGCGTCGCGTCGGCGACAAAGGCGTCGATGGCCGCCGCCGTCACGTCACGGGACGTTCCGGTCGCCTCGGCGAAGAGCTGAGCCGCCGTAGGCAAATCGACCCCGCGCTGCAGCAGGTCCCACAACACCGCACCCGTGCCGCGCGTGCTGAAGTAATGTCCGGTGCGCATCTGCATGATCACGGCTTCGCCGTCGATGATTTCAGACACCACGGAGCCGGCGGTGATACGGAATGAGGTCATCACGTTATTCGACACAGAGCAGAGGCGGAGTTTCGGGCAATTTCAGGATTCCTGTAAGATACTGACGGCATTGGAGGACATGAGTCACTATTGCAGTCACTCTTGCAGTCACTCTTGCAGTCACTTCTGCAGCGTTCGCCGTTCTCTGACACGAATTCCACTAGGCTGAGTCGATTCTTACCATCCGCTCCACAATGCCAGCCACGCCCGGTAGCGGCCGCCGATGAGTCCCCTCGCACATCGTCTCCAGCGCGCCGCCGGTTGGCTCCGCGGCACACGCTGGCGCCGGCTCTCCACGACCACCGCCACGCTGGGCGAATGCCCACGGTGGTCGCCCGACGGCACCGCCGTGTACTGGGTGGACATCCCCGCCGGCCGCCTGCACCGCACCCGCGTCACCGACGCGTCTGGCCGACCGGCCAGCGCGACGGATTCGTGGTCGCTCGGGGCCGAAATCGCGGCGCTGACCGTCCGCGAGAACGGCGAGCTCTGGGCCTGGGTGGACGGCACCGTCGGCCGCTTCGACGCCGGCATGGCTCGCTTTGAGCCGGTGTGCACCATGGCGGGACTCGATCCGGTCACACATCGCGCCAATGACGGGGCGTGGGCACCGGACGGCTCGTTGTGGATCACCACGATGGCGCGCGATGGCTATTCGCCCACCGGCGCGCTGGTCCGCGTGGGCATGGACGGCGAGGCGACCGTCCTCTGTGCCGAGCTGGCGATTGGGAACGGACCGGCGTTCGATGGGGAGGCCGCGCTGGCCTATGTGGTGGACTCGACGCGACAGCGGATCCTGCGAGCGCCGCTCGTCGATCGTCCCGAATTCGCACTCTTTGCGGAAACAGGAACATCGGCTGGGCATCCCGATGGCATCGCCGTCGATAGCGCGGGGCGTCTCTACGTGGCGCACTATGGCCGCGCCATGCTCTCCGTCTGGACGCGGGACGGACAGCGCCTGATGACCATCCCGACGCCATTCCCCTGCCCCACGGCCATCGCGCTCCGCACCACCGCGTCCGGGCACATCGCGCTCGCGATCACGTCGGCCGCGATGGACGGCGTGGCCGGCGGCCTCTGGCGGTGCATCCTGCCGCCGACGATACCCCGCTAACTTCCGCCGAAGCGGCGCGCGCGACCAATCCCGGTGCGGTGTACCTCCGGCGTTACCGGAACGCCGGACGCGCCCCCCGCACGAATAGGCGGAACCGTTTGCCCCCGCGGCGGATTGGGTTCGTGGGATGCCGATGGCGTCATGGATGCTCTACTTCCGAGGTGATCGATGCGGTTCCACACGTATTCCAAGTTCAATCCGCAGATGGCCGATGCGGTGGACATGCAGGCGCTGCTCGATCAGCTCGCGGATTTCCTCCTGCAGTCCGGTTTCGCCGGCGGCGCCAACCAGAATTTCTGGGGCGATCCGGGCGAAGAGGCCGACCGCTCGTTAGACGGACTCAAACAGGCCATCCTGCAGGCGCTCATCGAGTCGGGGCAGATCACGCCCGAGATGCTGGAAGCGCTGCGTGGCGAGGGTGACGCGGTGTCGGAAGAGAAGCTGGCCGAACTCCTCGACAGCCTCGTGCAGCGCCTCGTCGCCGACGGCATGCTGACCCTCGACGCCCCGGGGCGCATGCCGGGCGGGCATCAGCCGGCCACCGGCAAGGGTTCCATCGAGCACGCGGCCGCGCAGGATGTGCAGTTCAACCTGACCGATCGCGGCATCGACTTTCTGGGCTATAAGACGCTGCGCCACCTGCTCGGCTCACTCGGCAAGTCCAGCGTTGGCAGCCATGACACCCCGCAGCTGGCCACCGGTGTCGAGTCGGACGCGTGGAGCAAGCCGTACGAGTTTGGCGACGTGCTCAATCTCGACGTAGCCGGCACACTCGCCAACGCCCTCGCGCGCAACGGCACGCTCGATGTTCCCATCGATCTCGACTACGGCGACCTGATGGTGCGGCAGTCGGAGTATCGCTCCAGCTGCGCGACGGTGCTCATGTTGGACTGTTCGCACTCGATGATCTTGTACGGCGAAGACCGCTTCACACCGGCCAAGAAGGTGGCGCTCGCGCTCACGCATCTCATTCGCACGCAATTTCCGGGCGACACCATTCGCGTGGTGCTCTTCCACGATAGCGCCGAGGAGATTCCCGCTGCGACGCTGGCCAAGTGCCAGGTGGGTCCGTACCACACCAACACCGCCGAAGGGCTCAAGCTCGCGCGACGCATCCTGATGTCGCAGAAGAAGGACATGCGACAGATCATCATGATTACCGACGGCAAGCCGTCGGCGCTGACGATGCCTGACGGGCAGATCTACAAGAACTCGATGGGTCTCGACGGCTACGTGATTGCGGAGACGCTACGCGAAGTCGCAGCGTGCCGAAAGAGCGGCATCATGATCAACACGTTCATGCTGGCACGCGATCGTGCCCTCGTGGAATTCGTCAAGCGCGTGAGCGAGATCAGTCGCGGGAAAGCGTACTTCACAAACACCATGTCGCTGGGGCAGTTTGTGCTGATGGATTTCCTCCGCAAGAAGACCAAGCACGTGAGCTGAATGAGCGCCCCCCAGCGCAACTTCCTGGCCCTCGCCACGGGCGAGGTGGGTAGCCGCGTGCTGGGGTTCGCGGCCACGGCGTTGCTGGCCAGACGGGTAGGCGCGGACGGCTTTGGCATTCTGGGATTCGCGCTCGCG
>CALQGY020000192.1 GCA_943330235.2 Candidatus Kuenenia stuttgartensis | reverse complement strand
GCCCGGCATGATGGACGACCCGGGCTGCATCGGCGGCAAGTTGATCTCGCCAAACCCGGCGCGCGGCCCCGAGGAGAGCAGGCGCAGATCATTGCAGATCTTGGACAGCTTGGTGGACGAGCGCTTGAGCACGCCGGAGAGCTGGACAAAGGCGCCGGTATCGCTGGTCGCTTCGATGAGATCGGGCGCCGTGAGCACGGGCACCCCAGAGATCGCCGCGAGCGTGCGCGCTGCCATCTCCGCGTAGCCCGGCGGAGCGTTGATGCCGGTACCGATGGCGGTTGCGCCGAGGTTGATCTCGCGAATGAGCGACTGCGCTTCCACCGTGCGCTCTACGTCTTCACGCAACGTGTGCGCGAAGGCGCGGAACTCCTGACCCAGCGTCATGGGGACGGCGTCCTGCATTTGCGTGCGCCCCATCTTCAGCATGGTCGCGAACTCGTTCCCCTTCACCTCGAAGGCGTCGGCCAGCCGCGCGAGCTCGGCGCAGAACACGCTCAGGCTGCGGTGCAGGGCAATGCGAACGGCGGTGGGATACACGTCGTTCGTGGACTGGCTGAGATTGACGTGGCTGTTGGGCGAGATGACGTCGTACTGGCCACGCGGCTGATTGAGCAGCTCCAGCGCGCGGTTGGCGATGACTTCATTCGCGTTCATGTTGGTCGAGGTGCCGGCACCGCCCTGGATCATATCCACGAGAAAATGCTCGTGATGGCGACCGGCGCGGATTTCACGCGCGGCACGAATGATCACATCGGCTTCGGTGGCACCCAGCAGTCCCAGCTCGAGGTTGGTCTGCGTGGCGGCTTCCTTAACGGCCGCCATCGCCTCGATGAGCACGGGGAACTCGCGCAGCGGAATGCCCGTGATGGGAAAGTTCTCGAGCGCGCGCAGCGTCTGCACGCCGTAGAGCGCCTCGAACGGCACCTCGCGGTCGCCCAGCAGATCATGCTCCGTGCGGGTGCGATGTCCACCGAAGCCGAGGGTGCGGCCGCGCCCGACCAGCGTCGCGTCGGCGCGACGGAGGCGCGCCGAGATCGCGCGGGCGGCGCGTGCCACCAGCGCCGCGTACAGCTGCGGCGCTTCGCGGGTGATATCGTCCAGCTGCGTGCGCGTCAGCACGACGGACATGCCGGGCATGATCACGCGGGCCGTCGTGCCGTGCGGTGCGTCATCCAGCAGCAGCCCTTCGCCCACCGCCTCGCCCGCACCCAGCGTCACCAGTCGGGTGTGCCGGCCGTCGGCGGCCTTCTCGATGGCCACGGCTCCCGAAATCAGGATGGCGAATCGCTGGCGCGGCTCCCCTTCCTGAAAGATCACGCCATCGGGGGTCAGCTCCTGCGGCGTCACATGACGCGCGAGCTTCCACAGGTGGGCATCGGTGAATCCGTCGAGGAACGACGTCGAGCGCAGCCAATCGGCGATTTCGGCCGGTGTGGTCATGAGTGAGCGGAGGGGAATTGAGGCGTCAACTGCCGGGCTGGCCCATCGCGAACGGATTGGTCGGTCGGCCCAGTGCGTGACATGTGCCCGTGCGGACGGACACCGGTCATGCCAGCCGTATGACGATTGAGCCGGAAGCGGCGACACATAGTGGCATCCCAGATGGTCCTCTCGCCAGCGGGGCGCTGCGGTGGTATCGTCGGCTGAGCGTTTTCGACTCACTTTGCCTGCGCCCTGGAGCCTGATCCGTGTCCGTTTCCCGTCGTGAATTTCTCGAGCGGTCCGCCGCGCTGACCGCTGCCGGCTTCCTGCCGCGCGTCCCGTCCCCCGACGAACTGGGCCGGCCGATCGCGGCCGGGGCGGTGGGCGCCTCGGCCATCGGGGTCCCGTTCCGCGGCCGGCCGGTGGTGGTGTCCTCGGCCAACGGCATCCGTGGCGTGAAGGTGGCCTACGACCAGATCACCAAAGGCACCGATCCGCTGGATGCGATCATCGCTGGCGTGAACATCCAGGAGCTCGATCCGGATGATCAGAGCGTCGGACTGGGCGGCCTCCCCAACGAGGAGGGGATCGTGCAGCTGGACGCCTCCTGCATGCACGGCCCGACCAAGCGCGCGGGATCGGTGGCCGGTATCGAAGACATCGCCACGCCGTCGCTGGTCGCGAAGGCGGTCATGGACTACACCGATCACGTCATGCTCGCCGGTGCCGGTGCACGCAAATTTGCGCTCGCCATGGGCTTCAAGGCGCAGAACCTCCTCACGGAGAAGTCGCGTCAGGACTGGATGCGCTGGAAGTCGCGCCTGAATGCCGGCGACTTCTGGTTGGATCACAATGACGACATCAAGATCAAGTTCACGACGGGCACGATCAACATGAATGCCGTGACGGCGACAGGCGATATCGCCTCCGTCACCACGACCAGCGGCATGGCGTACAAGATTCCCGGGCGCATCGGCGACTCGCCGATCATCGGCGCGGGGCAGTACTGCGACAACTTAGTTGGGGCGGCCGGCAGCACCGGTCGCGGCGAGGCCAACATCAAGGCGTGTGCGTCCTTCTTGGCGGTGGAGTTCATGCGTCAGGGACTGGCCCCCGAGGCCGCGCTCATCAAGACGCTGGAGCGCGTGGCCGCGATGACCGAGCCGCGCCTGCTGGATGCCAACGGCCGGCCGAAGTTCGATCTCGAGTTCTACGCGGTGGCCAAGGACGGCCGCTATGCGGGGGCCACGCTATACTCGGGCGGACGGTTCGCCGTCTGCGACGAGAAGGGGCCACGCCTCGAGTCGGCGGCGTTTCTTTTCAAGCGCTAACGCACGGCGCGCACTTCGGGAACCGGCGGCTAACTCCAACGCTCGTCGCCGGTTACCTTTGTCGCATGTCTGAATCGACCGAACCCACCGAGCTGAAAACCTACGACCCGACGGTCGTCGAATCCCATTGGCAATCCACCTGGGCCGCACGCGGCACCAACCAGGTCGATCTCGATGGCGCGAAGAATCCGTTCTACGCGTTGATGATGTTCCCGTATCCGTCGGCCGAAGGGCTGCACGTGGGGAATCTGTTCGCCTTCACCGGCAGCGACATCTCGGCGCGCTATCACCGCCTGCTGGGACACGACGTGTTCCAGCCGCTGGGCTATGATGCGTTCGGAATCCACTCGGAGAATTACGCGCTCAAAATCGGCGCGCACCCGATGGAGCTCACGCCCAAGAACGTCGCCAATTTCCAGCGACAGCTGGAACGCGCCGGCTTGATGGTCGATTGGCGTGCGAAGGTCGATACGTCGCGCCCCGACTACTACAAGTGGACGCAGTGGGTCTTCCTGCAGCTCTACCAGCAGGGGCTCGCGTACAAGAAGGCCGCCGCGGTGAACTGGTGCCCGTCGTGCAAGACCGTGCTCGCCAACGAGCAGGTGGAAGGCGGGACGTGTGAGCGGTGCGGCTCCGCCGTAGAGCAGCGCGTGCTGGAGCAGTGGTTCTTTCGCATTTCTGAATATGCGGAGAGGCTGCTGAACAATCTCGAGACGCTCGACTGGTCGTCGGTCACCAAGCAGGCGCAGCGGAATTGGATCGGCAAGTCGCAGGGCGCCGAGCTGTCGTTCGCGATTGTCGGCCAGAGCGACCGCGACCGCGACCGCGACCGCGTGCGCGTGTTCACGACGCGCGCCGACACGATTTACGGTGCCACGTACCTGGTCCTGGCACCCGAGCATCCGTTGGTGGCCTCCGTCACCACGGCGGCGCAGGCCGGTGCGGTGCAGGCGTATCAGGAGGCCACACGCAAGCAGGACCTGATCGCGCGCAAGAGTTCGCGCGAGAAGTCCGGTGTGTTCACGGGCAGCTATGCCGTCAATCCGGCCACGGGCGCCGAGATTCCCATTTGGATTGCCGACTACGTGCTGATGGAATACGGCACGGGCGCCATCATGGCCGTGCCCGCGCACGATGAACGCGATTTTGAATTTGCGACGATGTTCAACCTGCCCATCGTACGCGTGGTGGCGGGTCCGGACGACGACGCGTCGACACCCCTGGGCGACAGTGCCTACACCGACGATGCCGGCGGCCGTCTGGTGAACTCAGGCGCGTTCGATGGCATCTCCGTGGCCGAGGGCAAGCCGCGCGTGACCGCGTGGTTGGCCGACGGCGGACATGGCAAGGCGGTGGTGAATTACCGTCTGCACGACTGGTGCATTTCGCGGCAACGGTATTGGGGTCCCCCCATTCCCATCATCTATTGCGATGCCTGCGGTGTGGTGCCGGTGCCCGAGTCGCAGTTGCCGGTGGAGCTGCCGTTCCTGGCCGACTTCAAGCCTGATGATTCCGGCGTGTCGCCGCTGGCGCGTGACGAACAGTGGTACCGCGTGCCGTGTCCCACGTGCGGCGCGGCCGCGCGTCGTGAGACCGACGTGTCCGATACCTTCCTGGACAGCGCCTGGTATTTCCTGCGCTATCCGAGCGCGCAGCACGCGGATGTGCCCTTTGATCCCACGCGCACGACCACGTGGTTGCCGGTGGATTCGTACATCGGTGGCAATGAGCACGCGGTGCTGCATTTGTTGTACTCGCGCTTTATCACGATGGTGTTGAAGGACGCGGG
>CALQGY020000191.1 GCA_943330235.2 Candidatus Kuenenia stuttgartensis | reverse complement strand
GCGTGATTGGCGTTGATTGTTTTTGTGGTTGCGCCGAGTCGTTTGACGGATTGACGCGAATGACGCGGATGGGCGCGAATGGTTCCGGGTGGGCGGAGCGGTCCGCGCATGTCCGCGTCATTCGCGGCCATCGTTTCGTCTGCGTGCAGGATTCGCGTGGTTGTTTGGGGGGGCTGGCCCAGGTGGGTTCATCGTGTCTGAGAGGAGTTCGTATGGCGGCGTGCTGGATTCATGAGACGGCGGTGGTGCTGGGGGATGTGACGTTGGGGGAGGATGTGTCGGTGTGGCCGACGGCGGTGATTCGGGGGGATGTGGAGCGGGTGGTGATTGGGGCGCGCAGCAACGTGCAGGACGGGGCGGTGATTCACGCCGATCCGGGGATCCCGACCTTGGTGGGGGAGGATTGCGTGATTGGACACCGGGCCGTGGTGCATGGGACCGTGCTGGAGCGCGGGGTGCTGGTGGGGATGGGGGCGATCCTGCTGAACGGCGTGCGGGTGGGCGCGGGCTCGATGGTCGGAGCGGGGGCGGTGGTGATGGAGGGGATGCAGATCCCGCCGGGGTCGCTGGTGGTGGGCGTGCCGGCGAAGGTGGTCCGCGCGCTGGATGCGGCACAGCAGGCGCAGATTGTGGCGAACGCGGCGCGGTACGTCTCCTTGAAGGAGGTGCACCGGACTGGGGGGATCGTCCGCCATTCGGGGGCGGTCGCTACGCGAATGGGAGCAACTGGGGCCGGGTAATGTGGGAGCAGGCAAGCGCCGGCGTGTCCGCGGTCCAAATCCGTGATATTTGCCAGAAAACGGACGGCGTTACCCTGCTGGCTTGGTGCCGCGTTGGTGCGCGAAGCCAATTCGGGCAAAGTGCCCTAACAGATTGATATGAAATGAGTTATACTGGTGGTTCGGCGCGGATTCGACTGTTCATCGACGAAGACAGTCGGGTTTGTCACGACGGAGCGGGCACGGGCGAGATCGGCGCGGTTTTCTCGGTGGAAAACCTCGGGGTTCACACATTTCCGTGATGTGCATTGTGCAACCCGTTCGTCTGCATGGCGTTAGGAACCGACTTGCGCGGCTTCACGAACGCACGCACCATTCGCCCCCGCTCAACAGACTGCCTTCGTTCGGGGACGCACCTGAACGCTGCTGAGCCGTCCGACGCGCTCGGCCCCACGACTACACGGTAGGAGTTCTAATGCCTTTCTCTGCCACACCCCCGGAAGGTCCTGTTACGCTGTCCTCGAATGCGAGGACGGTGTTGGAAAAGCGGTATTTGGTAAAGGACGCCTCCGGGAAATCCGTCGAAAAGCCGGAAGACATGTTCTGGCGCGTGGCGACGGTGGTGGCCGAGGCCGATCGCCGGTATGGCGCCAGTGATGGCGGTGTGCAGGCGTTGGCCGAAGAGTTCTACTTTCTGATGACGCAGCGTCGGTTTGAGCCGAACTCGCCGACGTTGATGAACGCGGGCCGCCCCTTGGGGCAGCTGTCGGCGTGCTTCGTGTTGCCGGTGGATGATGCGCTCTCCAATGGCCAGAGCGGCATCTACGACACGCTGCGCAGCATGGCGCTCATTCACCAGTCGGGCGGCGGCACGGGCTTTTCGTTCTCGCGGCTGCGCTCGCGCGGCGCGATGGTGCGGAGCACCACCGGCGTGGCGTCGGGCCCCATCTCCTTCATGGAGCTGTACGACGCCAGCACGGACGCGGTGAAGCAGGGTGGCACGCGTCGCGGCGCGAACATGGGCATTTTGCGGGTCGATCACCCGGACGTGATGGAATTCATCGCGTGCAAGGAAGACCTCACCAAGATCACCAACTTCAACATCTCCGTCGGCATCACGACGAAGTTCATGGAGGCCGTCAAGGCCGACGCGGACTACGAGCTGTTTGATCAGAGCACGAAGAAGGTCACGGGGCAGCTGCGCGCGCGCGACGTGTGGGACAAGATGATCATGGGCGCGTGGCGCACGGGTGAGCCGGGCGTGTTCTTCATCGACGAAGCGAACCGCTACAACCCGGTGCCGCAGCTGGGGGCGTACGAAGCCACCAATCCGTGTGGCGAGCAGCCGCTGCTGCCGTACGACGTCTGCAACCTGGGTTCGGTCAACGTCGGGCACTACGTCATCAACGGCGTCATGGATTGGGATGCGTTCAAGCGTGATGTCGCGCTCAGCACGCACTTCCTCGACAACATCATCGACGTCAACAAGTACCCGCTCCCCGAAATCGACGCGCTCTCCAAGCGCATCCGTCGTATCGGCCTGGGTGTGATGGGCTTCGCCGACATGCTGGTGCGTCTGGGCATTGCGTACGACAGCCCGGAAGGCGTGGAGATGGGCCGCAAGGTCATGGAATTCCTCGACGTCGAAGGCAAGAAGGAAAGCGAGCGCCTGGCGCGCGAGCGTGGCCCGTTCCCCGAGTGGGCGCAGTCCATCTTCGGCCCCGACGAAACGTGCGCCCGTGACGAAAACGGGCAGCGGATCCGCTCCATGCAGCTGCTGCGCAACTGCAACGTCACCACGGTGGCGCCCACGGGCACCATCTCCATCATCGCCGGCTGCTCGTCGGGACTGGAGCCGTTGTTCGCCGTGGCGTTCATGCGCAACCAGGCCGGCGTGATGATGCCGGACGTGAACGAAGACTTCGTCGCCATCGCCAAGCAGGAAGGGTGGTACAGCGTTGAGCTCATGGAGCGCATCGCCAAGACGGGCACGGTGAAGCACGCGGAGGTGCCGGCCAAGTGGCAGACGGTGTTCAACACGGCGAACAACATCTCGCCGGAATACCACATCCGCATGCAGGCGGCGTTCCAGCAGCACTGCGACTCGGCCATCTCCAAGACCACGAACTTCGGGTTCGCGGCCACGGTGGACGATGTGCGCGCCATCTACGAGATGGCGTACGATATGAAGTGCAAGGGCGTCACGGTGTATCGCGACGGCTCGCGCGACAATCAGGTGCTCTCCACCGGTGCCACCACCGACGCGGCTGCCAAGCGTGAAGACGCGAAGTCGGCGCAGGCCGTGGCCGGCGCGTCCACCAGCGAAGCGCCCAAGACGGACAAGGAAGCGTCCGCACTCAAGCGCGAACTGGGTGAGTTGCAGGGCACGATGGCTGAGCTGCAGAACGAGCTCGATCGCACGAAGAAGGCGCTGTTCTCGGCCGAAGCGGAAAATGCGTCGCGTCGTGGCAAGCGCTCGCGACCCGATGTCATGCGCGGCACGACCATCCGCAAGGAAACGCCGCTGGGCGTGATGTTCGTGAACATCACCGAAGACGAGAAGGGGCAGCCGTTCGAACTGTTCCTCAACCTCGGCAAGGCGGGCGGGTCGGCCATGGCCGACGCGGAAGCGATTGGCCGTCTCGTGTCGCTGGCGCTGCGCTCGGGCATTCCGCTCATGGAAATCCACCGTCAGCTGCGCGGCATCTCGTCCGACCGCGCGGTGGGCCTGGGTCCGAACAAGGTGCTCTCCATGCCGGACGCGGTGGGTATCGCGCTCGAGCAGTGGTGGCGGGACAAGCAGGGCGTCCAGCAGGATCTGCTGCAGGGCGGGTCGTCGGTGCCGTCGCCGGTGAGCTCGTTGCAGCCGCCGATGCTGACGCCGGCCGCTGGGGTGCCGATCACGCGTCCGCCGATGACGGGCGAGCAGATGCTGCCGCAGATCGACTTTGGCGGCACAGGCGGCGAAGTGTTCATGGGCACGTGCCCGGACTGCGGCAGCCAGTTGGAGTTCGCCGAAGGCTGCGTGAAGTGCCATGTGTGCGGGTTCAGCGAGTGCGGGTGAGCTGAACGCGGGTGAGTAGGTAAGCGCCGCCGGATGCCGAGAGGGGTCCGGCGGCGTTTGCGTTTTCTGGCATGGTGTTCGTGACCGAGAATTCAAGCAGGCGTGCCTGCAGGGTCCCGCGCGACGGTACTCGGTGCGTTCCGCATGGCGAGAACGTTTCGCGCGGTGCGTAACCGCTAACGAAGTAGAGTCGTCTCGCAGGTGCGCCGTGTCTCATCGGCCGCCGGCGACACGGAAATCCGTGATGCCTCCCGCCAACATTCGAATCGGATTTCATGTCGCTTCGCATTCGCGCCTCTTCGTGTGCCCTTCGGTGGTTGGTTGTCTCGGTACTGGTGTGCGCGAATTGCAGCGGCGGCGCAGCCGATTCTGGTAGCCCCGTGTCCCCGCTGCCCGTGCCGACGCCCGCGACGGTGGCGGCCGTGACGGTGAGCCCGGCGACGGCAACGGTGGCGATTGGCGCGACGCAGGCGGTGACCGCGAGCGCCGTGGATGCCAGCGGGGCGGTGCTGACGGGGCGGCCGGTGACGTGGACGTCGAGTGCGCCCGCGGTGGCGACGGTGAGTGCGAGTGGCGTGGTCACGGGCGTGTCGGCGGGCGCGGCAACCGTGACGGCGACGGTCGAGGGGAAGACGGGGGCGGCGGCAGTGACGGTACCGGCGCCCGCGCCCGCGCCGGTGGCGGCCGTGACGGTGAGCCCGGCGACGGCAACGGTGGCGATTGGCGCGACGCAGGCGGTGACCGCGAGCGCCGTGGAAGCCAACGGGGCGGTG
>CALQGY020000190.1 GCA_943330235.2 Candidatus Kuenenia stuttgartensis | reverse complement strand
CGCTGTTGCTGTTCGCAAATACTTTTTGCGCTTCGGTCAGCGGGTCGCCGTCGCCAGATCTGGCCGTATCAATCCACGCCGCACCGGGGCCAGGGAAAAACGGCAGCGGCGTTCGCAACGCCTCCGCCATGATCTCCACCCACGATGTCACGAGAGACAGCGCGTCCGGTACGTCGGCGAGGCGATCGGTTCGGGTGACGAGATACTTCTCCTTCACCTTGTTTCTCGTCCGCTCTTTCTGCTCACTGCCGTGCAGTGCGGTTACCACCGGTACGTCCGCCCCCTGCTGACGCGCGGCGCACATCACCACATGTTCCACCCACGCCTCGATACGCTGCTCGGCGTTGTAGTCTTTCCAGCGGGCTTTGTGCCGCGTATCGCCAAACACGCCGTGGAGTACACCGCCGACGCGCCATCCGTTGCCCTGGACGACCACGTCGATGCTGCGCTGCGCGCCCTCTGGCAGAATGCCGCGCACGGGGTCCACTTGCTCGCGGATCTTGGACAACCAGGCCCGCCCCAGCTCCCCCGGAGGTATGGTGCCAGCCGCCACGAGCCGCTGACGCTCCTGCTCCAGCGGCTCCGGCGCATCGCCGGCGAGTGCGGCGCGTAGCATGGCGCTGCGTTCGCCGCCCATCTCCATCGCGCTCATGCTGAACCGCTCGCTGTCGGCATCGGGATCATCACCCGACTCCGTGAGCGTCAGTTGCAGCCGCTGTTGGCAGAAGAACTTGGCAGGATGTTTCCACAGCGC
This sequence comes from Candidatus Kuenenia stuttgartensis, assembly GCA_943330235.2. Classification (GTDB taxonomy): domain Bacteria; phylum Gemmatimonadota; class Gemmatimonadetes; order Gemmatimonadales; family Gemmatimonadaceae; genus Gemmatimonas; species Gemmatimonas stuttgartiensis_A. The sequence continues at coordinate 3,890 of CALQGY020000190.1, read as the reverse complement.
GGTCAGATCGCTGATGGCGATGACCCGACTGGCGTCGTATACGTCGGCCGGGAGCGCACTGTCGATGAACGGCGTATCGGTCCCATGCTCACTCGCCGCCTCATCGAGGCGCTCAGTCGCGCGACGGGCGATGGCGGCGCGGGCCACGCTCTGCGAGAAGGTGAACAGGCGCGGGTCGTCCGACGCCAGCAGGTAGCGGTCGCTGAACGGCTGCAGCGGATGCTCCACCACCAGCGCATGTCGTGCGGCGAGGGAGGCGAGACCCGACGCGTTGCCCGCCATGCGCTCGTCGAGGTAATCGAGCAGCTCATCAATGACCACGGAGGGGGCACGCACGCTGTTGTCGCGGGCGGACCGCCCGGACCACGATAGGATGAGGCGGTCGCTTGCGGCGAGCAGGAGGTCGAGAAAGAGCTGTCGATCGTCCTCGCGCAGATTGCGATCCCCGGGTCGAGGATGCGTGCCCATGAGATCGAAGGCCGGGCGTCGATCGCGACGCGGGAACGTACCGTCATCCAGCCCGCACACCGCTATGACGCGACACGGGATGCTCCGCATGGGCTTGAGCTCGGCGACCGTGATATTGCCCGAGACAAACCCGTAGCCGGCCCCCTCACCGTTCAACGCCGCGTCCAGCCAATCGCGTACTACGGCGAAGGCGACGATATCGGTGTGTTCACCCGCAGATCCCTGACGCGCGAGCGCGAGCAGCGTCTGATCGAGCTGCTGTATCGATTGCCGATCCTCCGGTGTTGCGCCCAGGAGCGACCAGCTGAGGATGTCGCGCAATGCGTCGGTCCATTCGGCGAGTGTGCGTGGTGTGCGAAGGCCGGATAGCGCGGACGCGACCCGATCGATCCACGCCGACAGCGTCCCAAGCGACTCGGCGAGACCAGCCGTATCGCCGGCAGCGGGCCGAGCGCCAAGTACCAGTGCGTCGGCACGGCCAGTCATGAGCCCGAGTAGCAGCCGGTCTATGCCCATGCGCCATGTGGGCATGTCCGCCGTGGGGAGATCGAGCCGCTCGAGTGATTCGGCGTCATATCCCCAGCGTACGTTGGTCTCGTGCGTGACGTCGGCCAGCCCTTCAACGGCGCTCTCATCGAGGCCCGCGGCGCGGCACACCAGCGGATGCTGCAGCACACCGATGACTTCACTGTGCGCGAGGCGCCCGCCCTCGAGCGCCAGCAAACGCAGGAACGCATCGGCGGCCGGCGCCTCACGCGCCGTGCGATCGACCACGCGACACGGCAGTCGCGGGATACCTTCCTCCGCATTCCCGAATACCGCTTCAATGACCGGACGCCATGTCGCCGTATCGGGCACGAGCACCTGCACATCGTGCGGGGCGAGCGTGTCGTCCGCCGCGAAGGCATCGAGTAGTTGATCGCGAATGACTTCGACTTCGCGCATCATGCCGTGCGCTACGTGGAGCGTGAGCGATCGATCGGTGGGGTGGAGGTCGAGGGGCGTGGTTCCGATGGTGCCGGTGGCGATCTCGCGCTGCAGCTGCGCGAGCAGCGTGGCGGTTGCGGCACCGGCCGGGGCGTCAAGATGCTCCATGGTGGCGCCGGCATCGCCCAGGAGTGCGAGCAGGGTATTGCCCTGCGCACCCAGCGCGGCAGCAAGCGGATGTTGCGGCTCGGGGGTCGGCAGCGCGACATACACTTGAACGGCGGTGTGGCGGGCGAGTGCGGCCAACAGTGCGATGAAGCGCGGCGGCAGCGAACTGACGCCGAACACCGCGATGCGGGGCGGCAGGGCCAGCGTCCCCGGTTCTGCGGTGCACAGACGTTGGACGGCGAGCTCAGTTCGGTCAATACGCACATTCGCATTTGCCGATGCGAGGTCTGTGCGGTCGGGTGCGGGCGTGTCGTCGCCGAGCGTCGTTGTGCGGGCGACGGAGTCGGTGATCATACGCCAGAGGGCGGCCTGCCAAGCGGCGTGCGGCGACGCCTCGAGTTCGCGCACGACGTCGGCGGTGCGATCATCCTGCTCCCACGCGGTGAGAAGATCTGGACGGAAGAGCTGGTAGTCGTCGAAGCGCCCGGCGATGCGTTGCGCGAGGCCAAGGCGCAGCCGGTCATCACCGTGCGCCAGATAGCCCGTAAGCGGCGCGAAGCGCGCGTCATTCGTTGGCAGCCTGCGCAGCAGCGACTCTACGCGCCAGACCAGGATGTCCCGCGTAAACGGATCACGCGCATCAGCCGAAATGCCAGCCCACCGTTGGGCCAGTGTGGCGAACCCGCGAGGGAACGGCACCAGCAGCGACCCGGCACAGCCGAGTCCATCGGCGATGCGCAGCATCAGCCACTCGCGCATCCCCTGACTTTGCACCACCACCACCTCCTGCTCGCGCGGCGGCAACGGCGCCGCCGCCATCTCGCGCACGAGCCGGTCGGCGAGGGGCGCGAGCGAGGGGGCGACGGTGACGTGAAAGGCGGGGGTGGGGCGGGTCATTGGATGGTGCGGCAGGCGGCAGTGGGCGCGAGGCGGCGGAGCATGCGGGGAGTATACGCTGAGGATGTGACAGAGCGTGGCGCGCAGCGGCGTGGCGCGCAGCGGCGTGGCGCGCAGCGGCGTGGCGGGTGTGCGTTACTTCCGGCGCACCTGCATCAACTGCACCAACACCCCTTCGCATCCCACCCCGACAATCTGGTTGCGATGCGCGAGAATCTGGTCACGCGACCATCGTGCGGAGTGGGCGGCATCGTTGCGCAACGGCGCAAGGTCATCGAGAATCGCGGCGAGCGACTCGGTCACCCACACGCCGTCATGGAGATGCTGCACGAAGTAGCGCATGCGCGTCTGGTCTGCCGTCAAGAGACGTACCAGACGACCGGCGGTATGGGTGCGGGTCACGGCGTAATCCACCGAACGGCCATCTTCGTTGCCATAGCGCACCTCAGGCGGTGCGGTGGCCAAGAGTGGCACCAGCAGCGCATTCAGCTGCACTTCGATGGCCTTACACAGCTGTACGAGCACCGTCGAGAAATCGAACGATTGATCACGGCGATATTCCCGCATGAGGCGTTCTGCGGTCGCCACGAATAGTCGTGTGCTGGGAAGCATCGCCTGCCACGTGCGCACCCCGAGGACATTGTCGCGCAGCTCCGCGATCACGCCGCCCAGTGCGCCACGATCCGCGTCCGCCTCCACCCAGAGCTGCCCGTCGTTGTACGCGTCGTACTCGTCGTCGTCGAAGAACCGCGCGCCGTCCGGACGGCGGACGATGAGCGGCAGGTTGACCATGCCGCCGTACAACGAAACTGGACGATCGTTGTATGAGACTACGCGCAGTTGCCGGAGTTCATCCTGCACGGCGAGCGTGTCGTCAACCACCAGCGCGCGAATATCGCCCAGCTTGAACCAGCAGTCGCAGTGCAAATCATTGTCGCGATAGTACGCCGGCACATGCGCGCGATCAGTATTCTGCAGCTCCCCCGACGCGACCTCGAGTACCTCCGCGACATACAACGAGCGATAGTCGGTGAGGTACAGCTGCAGTTCGCCACGCTCAGCGAGATCCGCGTTGAGTGCCAGCACCTGCGGGAGGTGCTCCAACGGTTGCTGGCGGTTATTTGAGCGTACGCGCCCCCACCACACATAGGCATCGTCCCAACTACCGGCGCCTGCTTGCGCGGCCCGCACGTGATGCAGCAACCGCTGCACATGGGCCTCCAGAGCATCCGTCGCATACGACGGATTCCAGACGGTGACGAGGTGCAGTGCGTGCTCGGGCATATCACTCATTCGCAGGTCCCAGAGGGCGTGGCCAGAGGGCGTGGCCACAGGGCGTAGCCACAGGGCGTAGCCACAGGGCGTAGCCACAGGGCGTAGCCACAGGGCGTAGCCACAGGGCGTAGCCACAGGGCGTAGCCACAGGGCGT
>CALQGY020000189.1 GCA_943330235.2 Candidatus Kuenenia stuttgartensis | reverse complement strand
GCCTGCGGCGCATGGAAGAGGAACCCGTCACCCGCCCCCGATTGCGCATGGGCGACGGCCGGCCGCACCGCCGCGGACAGCAGCAGCAGCGCGGTAGCCAGCAACGTGGTTCGGCGATGGCGAGCCGTCATCTCGGGTCACTCCACACGCGAAAGATGGGTACGAAAGTGCGATAGTTAGTACGCATGTACCAAATGTGCACCTTTCCCCGCAGGGCGCAAGAGGGGCGGCGCACACTAGCCCCGCCCCCGCAGTCACCAGCCGCCCAACACAGCGGCTACAGGTGGGCGCCGTGGCACTTCTTGAACTTCTTACCAGACCCACACGGACAGGCGTTGTTCCGAGGCGAATTCTCCCACCCTGCCGGAAGCGACCCGCCGCCCGCGTCGAGCGACCGGATCGCGCCGGCCCCAACGATGGCTGGAGCTCCGTGCATGACCGGTCGCGCCGCCGCGGCCGGCTCCGTCGCATCGTCCGCGTCGTCCGCCGCCGCCTCGCCGTCATCATCAGGCGGGACGTCTTCCAGGATGCCCATCGCATTGAACCGCTTCGTCGGACGTCCGTCGTTCAGTCGGCCGTCAACGGTCACCGGCGGCTCAAACTCCTGCGGTGCCGGCTGCTCAAAGACGAGCTGTGCCTTGAGGAATCGCTCGGTGAACGTATTCGCGATGTCGTGCATGAGATCGACGAACATGCTGTACGCATCCTGCTTGTACTCGACCAGCGGGTCCTTCTGACCCCATGAGCGATAGTGAATCGATGCGCGCAGCTGGTCCAGATCGTACAGATGGTCCTTCCATTTCTCGTCGAGCACGTTGAGCATCACCAAAGCCAGCAAGCGATCGGCGAATCCCTGCCCCGACTCGTCCGTCACCGCGTTCAGGCTCTCGAGCTTAGCCTCGAACGCCACGTGCCCCGCCGCGACGGCCGCCGCTTGCGCCGACTCCGCGGCCGCGGGCCGCACCTCGGCGGTGAACTCGGGCACCTGCAGCATGTAGTGCATGAGCAGGTCTTGCTGCACGTAATCGAAGTCCCACTCTTCCGGGCGATCGAACGTGGCGAGCGCCTGCTCGACGCGACGCTGCACGCCGCGATCAATCATCTTCAGCGACTCGGCCTTGAGCTCCTCGCCGCCCTCCAGCGCGAACGCGCGGAGCGAGTAGATGACTTCGCGCTGCTGATTCATCACGTCGTCGTACTCCAGCAGCCGCTTGCGCGACTGGAAGTTCTGCAACTCGACGCGCTTCTGCGCCTGCTCGATGGACCGCGTGATGAGCGGATGCGTGAGCACCTCGCCGTCCTGCGCGCCCATGCGATCCATCAGCTTGGCGATGCGCTCCGAGCCAAACAGACGCATCAAGTCATCTTCCAGCGAGAGGAAGAACTGCGAGGCGCCCGGATCACCCTGACGACCGGCACGACCGCGCAACTGCCGATCAATGCGTCGCGACTCGTGTCGCTCGGACCCGACGATATGCAGGCCGCCGACTTCCTCGATGTTGACTTCCTTCCCGTCCACGTCCATCACGACCGACGGACGCGAGTCGGTGGTTCCGGCGCCGAGCTTAATGTCGGTACCGCGACCCGCCATGTTCGTCGCGATGGTGATCGCGCCGGCGCGCCCCGCGTCGGCCACGATTTCGGCTTCACGCTGGTGGTATTTGGCGTTGAGCACGTTGTGCTTGAGCCCCGCGCGCGCGAACAGTCGCGCGAGCGTCTCGGACGCTTCGACACTCGCCGTACCTACCAGGACCGGGTAACCGAGTTCGTGTAAGCGCTTGGTCTCTTCAACGATGGCGTTGTACTTCTCACGCCGGGTCTTGTACACGAGATCCTGCCGGTCATCGCGGGCGATGGGCCGGTTGGTCGGAATCACCGACACGGCCAGGCCGTAAATCTCGTGGAATTCGTTCTCTTCCGTTTCGGCCGTACCGGTCATGCCGGCCAGCTTTTCATACATGCGGAAGTAGTTCTGGATGGTGATGGTCGCGAGCGTTTGCGTCTCGCCCTTCACCTGCACGCCTTCCTTCGCTTCGACGGCCTGGTGCAGCCCTTCGCTCCAGCGACGCCCCGGCATGGTGCGGCCCGTGAACTCATCCACGATAAGCACCTGGGAGTCCTGCACCACGTAGTTCACGTCTTTGTCGTACAGCGCATGCGCCCGCAGCAGCTGATGAATGATGTTCAGCCGCTCGCTCTTGGTCGCGTACTCGCGCTCCACCGTCGCACGCCGCTCGAGCCGCTCGGGCGCCGAGAGTTCGTGATTCTTGTCGATCTGCCCGATGGTGGTCGAGATGTCCGGAAGGACAAAGGCATCGCGGTCATCCGGGGACAGCCAGTCCAGTCCTTGCTCGGTGAGGTGGACCGTGTGTCCCTTCTCGTCGAGCACGAACAGCAGATCGTCTTCCAAATCGCGGAACTGCTGCTTGCTGGCCGGTAGCTTGCGATCGGCAAGGTGATCCAGCTCCATGCGCTGCACGAGTTGCTTGACGCCCTGTTCCTGCAGCGCCTTCATCAGGCGCTTGTTCTTTGGACCGCCCAACTGCGCCTTGAACAGCTGCAGCGCAGCGGTGGCCGTGTCGCCGGACGCGAGCGCACGCTCGCCCTCACCGACCAGCGTGCTCACCAGGTCGGACTGCCGACGGACGAGACGAACGACGGAGCCGTTGAACTCCGCATACTGGCCGTCGCTTTCGTTACCGACCGGCCCAGAGATGATGAGCGGGGTCCGTGCTTCGTCGACGAGGATGGAGTCCACTTCGTCGATCATCGCAAAGACGTGGGCCCGCTGCACGCGCTGATCGAGCGTGGTCACCATGTTGTCACGCAGGTAATCGAAGCCGAACTCGTTGTTCGTCCCGTACGTGATGTCACAGCCGTACACTTCGCGGCGATCCCACGAGCCGGGCTCGGTATCATCGAGACAGCCGACGGTGAGGCCGAGCCAGCGATACAGGTGGCCCATCCACTGCGAGTCGCGACGCGCGAGGTAGTTGTTGACCGTCACCAGATGCGCGCCGCGTCCCGGTAGCGCGTTCAGGTACAACGGCAGCGTGGCCACGAGCGTCTTGCCTTCGCCGGTCGCCATTTCGGCGATGCGCCCCAGATGCAGCTGAATACCGCCAATCAGCTGCACATCGTACGGCACCATTTCCCACGTCAGCTCATTGCCGGTCACGATGACCTTTGAGCCCTTCAGTCGACGGCAGGCCTCGCGCACCGTCGCAAAAGCCTCGGGGAGAATCTCATCCAAGAAGTCGGCGATCGCCGTGCGCAGCTCGCCTTCAGCGCCGCCACGTCCATCGGGCGCCTGCAGCTCGTTGTCGATGCGCTCGCGTTCCGCTGGGTCAGACGCGGAGCGCTTGGCCGCCTTGAGCTCCGCGATCCGCGCTTCGATCGGTGCCGTCCGCTCGGCGAGCATCGCCCGGAACTTCGTCGTCTGCGCCTGAATCTCGTCGTCAGACAGCGTGGCGAGCCGCTGCTCGATCGCCACGATGTCGTCGATGATCGGCTGCACGCGTTTGCGCTCGCGATCGTGTCGCGTGCCGAAGAGCTTTCCGATGAGTTTATTGAACATGCAGACCTCTACAGGTGTCGAGGGATCCGACACCGAGACGTCTGTCGCACCATTAGGCGCGCACGGAGACGTCTGCGGCGATCGGTTCCCGGAGATACAGACCGGTGGACGCGATGTAGTCGGCAACACCGTCCGTGACGAAGCCCCGAATGGAGCGCCCCGCCCGAACGCGTTCCCGCACCTCGGTTGACGACACATCCACTCGGCGCAGTGCCAAGCGTTGAACCGGAATATCCGGCGTGTCATGCTGACTCGGCGATGCACTGGTGGTTGCGTCCGCGGTTGCCCGCTGCCACACCACCACATGCACCATGGACAGGAGCCGCTCGGGATGCCGCCAGCGCGGCATCGTCGCGACCACGTCCTCACCGACCAGCAGGTAGAGCTCCGCCGACGGCCAGCGCTGTCGGAAGGTCTCCACCGTCTCAACCATGAAAGATAACCCACCCCGCTCGATTTCGAGCGGGTCGACAGCGACCTTCGGGACCCCGTCGAAGCAGCGCTGCACCATGGCCAGACGATGGCCGGCGTCAGCATGCTGCGTCGTCTTGAGGGGCTGCTGTCCCGCCGGCACGACCATCAGCCGATCAAGCGACAGCGCCGCGAGCGCGTCCTGGGCCACGAGGAGATGCCCTACGTGCGGTGGATCGAAGCTTCCACCGAAGATGCCCAGTCGCACAGGAGGTCCCGAGGACGGCGAGGGTTAGCGCGGACCGGGGCGCGCGTAGGACTCCGGCGAGGCGACCGTGTCCGAGGGGAGCTTGGCCGGTGTCGGAATCGCCTTCTCCGCCTGCGGCTCACCGCATTCCAGCTTCACGGCCGGGTCGGCAGGGTACGCCTTCCACATGGCGGTACAGGTCTCCGCCGCGTCGTCCTTCCAGCGGATCTTCGTGTACAGCTCGTGCAGGCGGAGCCACGAGAGCCTGGCCGCCTTCGAGTTGGGATACGTGGTGACGACGTCTTTGAAGTAGATAATCGCGGGATCGATCGCGCGACGCACACGGACGTAATGGATACCCGTCAGGAAGTCCTTCTGGGCGAACCACTCCTCAATCTGTGTGATGCGCTCTTTCG
>CALQGY020000188.1 GCA_943330235.2 Candidatus Kuenenia stuttgartensis | reverse complement strand
GGCGTGAGCGTGAAGCCCGGACAGAGCGCATTGATGCGCAGCCCCTGACGTCCGTACTCGAGCGCGGCTGTTTTGGTGAGACCGATGACGCCGTGCTTGCTGGCTGCGTAGGCGGGGTGCCGTGGGAATCCCACGAGTCCGGCCACCGAGGCCACGTTCACCATCACGCCGCCACCGCCGGCCAGCATGACCGGAATCTGGTGCCGCATGCAGCGCCAGACCCCATTGAGATTCACGTCGATGACGCGATCCCACTGCTCGGGCGGATAGTCCGCCGTGCGCACCTCGGGGCCGCCGATACCCGCCGCATTGATGGCGATGTCCAGTCGACCGAATCGGGCCACGGTGGCGTTCACGGCGTTGCGTACGGCATCGTCGTCGCGCACATCGCATCCGAGCGCGATGGCCTGTGCGCCATTGGCGCACAATGCGGCCGCCACGGCGTCCGCCTGTTCACCCTGCACGTCGGCAATGGCGATGTGCGCACCGTGCGCCGCCAGCTGGTGCGCGGAGGCCATGCCAATGCCGGAGGCGCCGCCGCTGATGAAGGCCACGCGTCCGGAAAATTCTGACGTCATATCGGTATTCGCTGGTGATGAACGCGTGGTATGGTGCCGACGGAGAAGTCGAGGCGCCGCCGGTGACGGCGCACAACGTAGCCGCCGATGACGCGCATCGGGAAGGTCACCGCGTGGACGGCGTTGTCCCTGCATCGATGCCGAACAGACGCACGATGTCGGCCTCGTACGTCGCGAGTTGCTGCGACAACTCGGTACTGCTCCACTGCAAGCATGCGGCGACCATGGTGGCGATGCGTGCGGCGGCGGCGCGCCCATGGTCGCGTGTTTCGAAGGCGATGTGTGTCCGCCGGATGAGCAGGTCCGAGAAGGTGCACGCCATCTCCCGCTCGATCGCGTACGGCACCTCGGCCAGTAGGTACGGCAACTCGTCCTGCAGACGGGTCGAGAGTCTGGGCTCACGGCGTGCGTAGTCCCAGACGTGGCGCCATCGGCTGCCATACGCGAGCGCCAGCCGCTCGGCCGCGGCCGCGTCCTGCACCGTCGCACGCACGTCGTGCACGAGCGCCTCGCGCGATACGATATCGCCGCCCGGCAAGACGGCGGTGATGCTCGCGTGGCGCGCTTCGTGTGCAGTCCGCACGACGCGTGAGGGGACGGGACCGCCCGCCGCCGTCAGCGCGCGACGCGCATGCGTCACCACATCATCGGCCATCGCGCGATACGTCGTGAGTTTCCCGCCGGTCACGCTGATCAGGCCATCGGCGCGCTGCGTGATCGCATGCTCACGCGAGGCGGTATTCGCGCTCCGCTCGCCGGCGCGGGCGGCCGCCAGCGGCCGGATGCCGGCCCACGCGGCGACGACATCGTCCGTGGTGAGCTGTGCGGCGGGGAACATCGCGTTGGCCGATTTCAGGAGATACGCGACATCGCACTCCGTCGCGCGAATTTCGTCCGGCCCCTGCTGCGCGGGATGCTCGGTGGTGCCGATAATCGCGTGTGTACCGGCGGGGAGCACGAACATCACGCGGCCGTCGGTGGGCGACACCACGGTCACCGCATCGCGGTTACCGAGTCGCTGGCGCGGCACCGCGATGTGCGTACCGGCGGATCCCCTCACGGTCGTGCCGCTCGCGGCGTCTGTGATCGCTCCCGTCAGCGTACCGGTGGCGTCGCTCCACGGTCCGGTAGCATTGATGACCACACGCGCGCGCACGGCGAATGACGCCCCCGCGCGTGATGCGCCTGCGCTTGATGCGCCTGCGAGCCGGTCTTCCACGAGCACCCCGTGCAGGCGCGCGCCCGGGCCGGCGCGTAGTCCGCCCACCACGGCGACGTGGTTGACGACCACGGCGCCGGCTTCACGTGCGGCCAGCGCGCTGGCGAGCGTGAGACGCGCGTCATCGGTGGCGGCATCCCAGTAGCGGGCACCGCCACGTAACTGGTCGCGCCTGAGCGCCGGTTCGTGCCTCAGCACGTCGTCGGTGGACAGCGCCTCATGCCCGCGCGCGTTTCGGAAGAGCGCCAACGCGTCGTACAGCGTGAGCCCGGCGCGCACCTTCCACAGCGGCACCCGCGCCCCGCGATAGACCGGCCAGGTGAACGCCAACGGCCGCACCAGATGAGGCGCGAGCGTCAGCAGCAGGCGCCGTTCGCGGCTGGATTCGAACACCAGCGCGAGATGGCCATGCTCGAGATAGCGCACGCCGCCATGCACCAGACGCGACGAACGGCTCGAGGTACCGCTGGCGAAGTCGTCGCGCTCCAGCAGCGCCACGCGCAATCCCGCCAGCGCGGCCTCGCGCGCCACACCCGCACCGGTGATGCCGCCGCCGATGATGGCCAGATCGAAGGACTCGGCGTCGAGCGCGGCCAGCGTGGCCTGTCGTGACAGGTGAGCGCTGAGATGGGCGGACGGGTCGGTCATGATGCACTAATGGGGGCTCCCGTCCGCGCGCGCCAGAGGGGATCGCCTACGCATGAGAGCGCCGCGCCCGCGCCTCGCGCCCGCGCCTCGCGCATCACGTCCGATGGATCTCGCTCCGTGGTGACGCTCCGTGGCGCACGGGTTAGCTTCGTGCATGCCTTCCTTCGGAAACGGCCGTCGTGTGGCCATTGTTGCGGGCGTCCGGACGCCGTTTGCCCGATCGGGCACGCTGCTCAAGGACTACACGGCCATTGAGCTGGGGCAGTTCGCCGTGGCCGAATTGGTGCAGCGGGCCAATCTCGATGCGCGCGAGGTGGATCTGCTCGTGTACGGCACGGTGCTGCCTTCCGTCGTGGCGCCCAACATCGCGCGCGAGATCGCGCTGCTGCCGCACTTCCCGCGCACGGTACAGGCCTACACGGTAGGGCGCGCCTGCGCTTCGGCCAATCAGGCCATTACGGACGCCGCAGACCAGATTGCGCTGGGGCACGCCGACGTCGCGATTGCGGGCGGTGCCGAATCGCTGACGCAGGTCCCCATTCTGCATTCGCGCGGCATGAGCGATGCCCTGGTCGCAGCCTCCAAGGCGCGCACGCTGTCGCAGCGTCTCGCCATTCTCGCGCGACTGCGCCCGCGCGACTTCGTACCCATCACGCCGGCCATCGCCGAGCCGAGTACGGGCGAGTCGATGGGGCAGTCGGCCGACACGATGGCGAAGATCAACGGCATCACGCGCGAGGCACAGGACCGCTTTGCCCTGCGTTCGCATCAGCGCGCTGCGGCCGCGACGGACGACGGACGGCTGACGGCGGAGATCGTGCCGGTCCCCATCCCGCCCGCGTATGAGACGATGCTGGCCACCGACAACGGCATCCGTCGTGAGTCCACATACGACCAACTCGCTGCGCTGAAGCCCGTGTTTGATCGCCGCTACGGCACGGTGACGGCGGGCAATGCGTCGCCGCTGACTGACGGCGCGTCGGCGGTGCTGCTGATGTCCGAGGAACGCGCGGCCGCGTTGGGTTACACGCCGTTGGCGTTCATTCGTGCCTATGCGTATGCGGCGGTGGATCCGGCCGAGCAGTTGCTGCAGGCGCCCGTGCTGGCCGCGCCGATCGCGCTTAAGCGCGCGGGGCTCACGCTGCGCGATATGGACCTCGTGGACATGCACGAAGCCTTTGCGGCGCAGGTGTTGAGCAACGTGCAGGGGCTGGCGTCGGCGGCGTGGGCGGCGCGTGCCGGCTTCAGCGCCGCCACCGGCGAGGTGGATGAGTCGACGCTGAACGTATTGGGCGGATCCCTCTCCATCGGGCATCCGTTCGGGGCCACGGGCGGCCGCATCGTCACCACGCTGTGCCACGAACTGGCACGACGGGGCGGGCAGTTCGGTCTGCTCACCGTGTGCGCGGCGGGCGGTATGGGGCACGCGATGATCGTGGAGCGCGTATGACGCCGACGGTGTTGTTCGCGGACGCGGACACGGGCATCTCGTTGTCGCTTGAGGATGGTGTGGGCGTGTTGTGGTACGATGCACCCGGCGCACCGGTGAATACCCTCAACTCGCGCATCGCACCGGCGCTCGCGCGCTGCATCGACGTCATCGAGTCGAACGCGGCGATCACCGCCGTGGCGCTCTTCAGCGGCAAGACCGATTCGTGGATCGCCGGCGCGGACATCGATGAACTCGCGCGCGTCACCACCGCCGCGCAGGGGGAGGCGCTGTCGAGTGGCGGACAGGCCATGATGGACCGGTTGGCGGCCTTACGGAAACCGCTGGTGGCGGCCATTCACGGTGCGGCCTTAGGGGGCGGGCTCGAGGTGGCGTTGGCGTGTCACTATCGCATCGCGACCGAGCACCCGAAGACCATTCTAGCGCTTCCTGAGGTGCAGCTGGGGCTCTTGCCGGCGGCCGGTGCCACGCAGCGCCTGCCCAAGCTGGTTGGCTTGCGGGCCGCGCTGGAGATGATCCTCACCAGCAAGAATGTGCGCGCGAAGAAAGCATGGCAGATGGGACTGGTGGATGAACTGGTGCATCCGGCCATTCTGCGACAGGTCGTCCTGCAGCGTGCGCAGCAGCTGGGGCGCGGCGAGGCGCCCCCCACGCGGACGCGCGCCACGAGCATTGGCGCGCGGCTGCTGGAGCGCAATCCAATCGGACGGCGCATCGTCTTCGCGAAGGCGCGTGAAGGGGTGCTCAACAAGACCAAGGGCAAGTATCCCGGACCGCTGGCCGCGCTGGCCGCGGTGGAACGCGGCTACCGCGACGGGTTTGCTGCGGGGCTGCGCGAAGAGGCCGCGAGCTTTGGGCGTCTCACGGTCTCGCCCGAATGTCGCCAACTCGTCTACCTGTTCTTCGCGACCACCGCGCTCAAAAAAGACAACGGCCT
>CALQGY020000187.1 GCA_943330235.2 Candidatus Kuenenia stuttgartensis | reverse complement strand
GCAGCGAAGTGCTCGCCGTGGCGCCGCGCCTTCGAACCGACTTTATCCAACTGCTCTCCGACGTGCTGAATGACCTCGCCGGCAATGCAACCCCCGTCGAGGTGAAGCTGTTTGGCGATCAAATTGCTGTAATGGAGGCGTACGCGGCTCGGGTCGGTCCCAAGATCGCCAAGGTTCCTGGCATCGCCGACTTCTACGATGGCATCAGCGAACCGAACGCCGAAATGCTGTTGCGGGTTCGCGCCGCGGATGCCGCGCGACTCGGACTCAGTGCCGACCAGATCGGGCAGGCCGTGAGCGGGGCCTTGCTGGGTGTTGCCGCTGGAGAACTACGCGTGGAGGATCGCGCCGTCGCGGTGCGCGTGCGAGCCCCGGACTCCATTCGATTCGATCCATCGGCGCTGGCGTCACTGCCGGTCGCCGCCCGGGTCGGCACGAACGCCACCGCACTCGGCATGGTCGCTTCGACTCGCGATACCACGTCGCGTTCGGAACTCCTCCGTGAAAATCAACGCCAAATGATCGCGATGACGGCGCAGATTGCCCAGCGCCCGCTGGGCGCGGTCGTCACCGACGTGCGCGCGGTGATCGCGCTGAATCCACCGCCCAACGGCGTGCAGGTGGAAATCGGTGGTCAGTATGCAAATCAACAGGAGTCGTTTCGCGCGCTGCTCGTCATCTTGCTGCTCGCGGCGGTGAGCGTGGTGATAGTGATGGTTGTGCAATTTGAGTCCTTTGTCGAACCGCTGACGGTACTGCTTGCCGCACCGGTGTCATTCGCGGGAGCGCTCGCCTTGCTGTTGTTCACGGGGACGCCGCTGAACGTCTCGAGCCTGATGGGACTCATCTTGCTGGTCGGACTCGTCGTGAAGAACGGCATTATTCTGCTCGACTTCACGCGCCAACTCATGCGAGAGAAGGACATGGCGCTGGACGAAGCGCTGCGCCACGCGGGGCGGGTACGACTTCGTCCGATCCTCATGACCACGCTTTGTACGCTATTCGGCCTGCTACCGCTGGCCTTGGGTCTCGGCGCCGGCAGCGAACTTCAGCGTCCGCTCGCCATGGCGGTCATTGGCGGGCTCGCGCTCTCGACACCCATCACCTTGCTGGTGGTGCCAGCGCTCCTCGTGGCCGTGCGTGGTAGAGGATTCCGGCTGTTGCGGTCGCCGCCGGCCGCGTAGGGCCTCACGCCAGATGCACGGCGTGTGCGCGCCCGCCGAGTCGAGGAATGTGCGTGGCAAGGCCAATCGATCGCACGCGACGAGGTGGCGTCAGTCTGGCAATACCCATCGCATTGCGCGCGTAATGGCCCCACGCACCATGCGACGGTGCCATGCAGAGGCTCACTTGCGAATCACGCCGCCCAACCCGCCGGAAATGATTGCCGCCACGTTCACGAGGATGCGTGGCAGCGCGAGCCCGCCCGGCGACGCGAGATAGCGCGGTTCCCATACCGGATCAAATTTCTCCTTGTATCGACGAAGGCCTCTGTAGTTGTAGAAGTGCTCTCCGTGCCGATACAGCCAACTGCCGGCTTTCGACCAGAGGGGTGCGAGCGCCTGCGCCTCGAGCCCAGCGAGGGGCGCCATGCCGAGGTTGAACCACTGGTACCCTGCGTCTTTACCCCACAGCATCAGCCGCACAAACAAGTAGTCCATGACACCGCTTGGCGCTTGATCCGTGAAACGCATGAGATCGGTGGACAACTCCTTCCGTCCACCACCGGGCCAGAGATTCGCAAATGCGACGATGTCGCTCTCGTGATCGTGGCGGGCAGCAGATGGTACGCGAATCACGGCGACCGGAAAGCGCCGCAGATACGCGTCATCGAAGAACCCCAGAGAGAAGCCCTTTTCCCGGACGCTCTTGTTCGCCAACCAGTCGTCGGAAATGGCGCGAAGCCTCGGGAGGATTTCGTGGACGCGTTCGGCGGGAATGACCTCGAACCGCGCCCCAGTACGCTCAACCTCGGTGATAGCACGACGCAGTCGCTTGCGTCCGCCGCCATCAAGTGAAAAGCCCGTGAGCTCCACCCGAGCCGCTTCTCCAAGTTTGAGAAACGTGAGGCCGAGATCGATGTAGAGCGGCAGCATGTCGCTGCTGACTTGATAGAACACCGGCCAGCCCCCCTGCGCGTCGGCGTGGGACTTGAACTGCCACGCGAGCTCGCTGCACAACCGCATCGCGGCATCCGGATCTGTCATTCGCGTCGCCGATTGCGGCGACGCATCGGCGACAATGGGGTCGCCCATCGAAATCCAGCTTTGTCCTGCGACGCCGTACTGGACAAAGCCGTCCATGACATCACGACTCACAGCAGAGTCGGAAACACGCACGTGTGACAGGTCGGCGAACAAGAGCGCTTTGTCGCCGAGCAATGCCAGGTAGCCCTCCGTATCGAGACAGTTGGCGGCCACGGTGGCCGCGCGACGTAGATGCGCCTCGTCCGGATACGCCGTCGTGGCGCGACAGGGCCGAAGCAGTCTGGCGATTGCCAGAGCCGACAGTGCCACCGCGCTCGCCAGCATTCCGTGCAAGAAGCGAGGGGCATCAGCGTGAGGTCGTAAGCGCCACCACAACTCATTCGACAAATCCACGTGCCGAAACGACAGTAGGCCAATCCACGTCGTCATACCAAACACCGTGACGATGGCCACAACCCACCCCAATTCGAAAGGCTCCGCCATGAGCGCCGCGCGACGATAGAAGGCACGCCGAAACAGCACCACCGTGACCAACACGGCCAGCAGCGCACTCGCTTCCTCCCAATCGATTCCTTTGAGCAGCGATAGCAGGACACCCGCCCCGAGGAGCGTCACCGTCATCATCCACGCGGCATCCAGGCGCCGCCGCAGCGCCCACGCGAGCACCAGGAGCAGTGTGCCGGCCACCGAACCGAAGAGATGCGAGATCGCGATGACGCCGTCGGGAAGGAGGTGCTGAAGCGCCGTAACGCGTGGACGTACACTGGGGGTCGCTCCACTAACGAGTAGCAGTGCGCCGGCGGCGAACACGGCGGCGGCTACCGCCGTTGGTGCCAGCGAGTGCCCGAGCGACGCAATCACGCTCGCTGTCGACTGCGCCAAGGTGCGCAAGGAAATCGCGGCGTTCATCGCAATACTGAGGAACCTTCGCGCGTGTGCGATGCGCGATTGCACCTCGTAGCCCGCAAGCAGCAGCAGCGCCCCGGCGAATGGCAGCAGGTAATACGCCGCGCGATACGTCACGAGTGCGGCGAGCACAGGTCCCACCGGCAGGTATGGGCGGAGACCGAGGACAATCAACGACTCGAAGACGCCAAGACCCGCGGGCACATGACTTACGATGCCGACACATTGCGCGAGCACGAACAGGCTGGCGAACGCGGCAAACGGTGGCCGCTCGCCTATCGGCAACAGCACCCAGAGCACCGCTGCGGCGGCCGCCCAGTCGACGATTGCCACTGCACTTTGGGCGAACGCCAACGCCGGACGCGGCACCTCGAACGCCCAGTGGGTGGCGCGCGTGCCCAGCCGCTTTGCGAGCGCGAATGGCACGTGGATCGGTTGACCGTTCGCACGAATGCTCCACGCAAGGAACAGCAGGATGATCAGGAGCAGCCCGGCACCAAATACACGCGCAAGTTGCACCGTGATGTGCAAAGCGGACAGATCGAACGCCGACATGAGTGACATCGCCAGCCCACTGACCAGCACGACACCCAGCGTGAAGCTGACGCCGACGAAGCTCGCGGCGCGAGCAATTTCAGGACTGGAAAGCCCCCACGCCGTCCAGAAGCGATAGCGCACGGCCGAGCCGGTCAGCGCCGGGAGTCCGAGTGTCTGACTGATACCGTACGCGGTCATTCCGGCGTACAACGCGCGACCGATGCCCACGCCTTCAGCGGTCGCGCCTGTCGTGTCCAGCAGATCATCGGTACGCCGACGTCGCAATCGACCAACGTACTCGAGTGCGAGGAGGTCGTATGCCGGCAGTACCGTAAACGCGACGACGGTCCAGAGGAGCGCGACCGTGAGCTGTGTTCCCGGAATCGCGCGCACAGCACGCGCAATATCGTGGTACGAAAACGCGTGGACTTCCGCGCGAAGTACCGTCAGCGCGAGCGTAAGCAGGACCAACGCAAGCGTCGGCGCGATCCACCGACGTCCCTTCGTGCCCGTGGGCGCGAAGGGGAATCGCCCGTCTGAACTCAGCGACGCCTCGCTCAAAATGACGCACTCCGCGGGCCGCGCTCGATCTGGCGGGGCGACCCGTCGAGCACCCAATCGAGGGCGCGCCGCACCACCAGACCGGCAAGCGCCAAACGTTTCATCGAATGACCGGCGAGCGGCACCTCGAAGCGCCGGGCACTCTCACCACCGGCCGCAATCAACGCCGGGTCAGCTGAGCGCAACGGGTCGTGGGCTCCGCGAACAACGGCAATGCGCGCGGCAGGACGCGACGCCACGGTACGCCGAACGAGTTCGTCGACCGCGAAACTATTCGGTCCCGTCGGCTCACCTGTCATCAAGAGATCAGAAGCAGAAATGCGCAGATGACTGCGCGATCCCGGAGAAATCGCAACGACCCCGCTCAACGCGGGCAAATCAACATTGGCCGCGGCCCACAACGCGAGTTCTGCCCCCAACGAGTGGCCCGCAAGCAGCAGCGGTGCAAGTGCGTCGTGCGGGCTTGGAACCGCCGTGCGTTGAGCGCAAGCGCGCCGATCCCCGTTGAACTCCGAGCACGCGCTGCCGATGATGGTCTGTATCCGCGCCGCCAACGCCACCTGCCGTGCGTCCCGATTCTCCGGCAACACGGAAAGAAGGGGTCGGATGTCGATGCCAACGACCGCGTATCCGTCGCGCGCGAG
>CALQGY020000186.1 GCA_943330235.2 Candidatus Kuenenia stuttgartensis | reverse complement strand
TTCGCGGCGGGCCGTTGTTTACCGGCGTGAACGTGGTCGCGGCCGAAGCGGTCGCCCTGCAGATGGCATCGAACAATGAGCGGTTCGATGGGGCGTCACTGCGCATGCTGACGGTGCAGTTGAGCCGAACGCTCTTCTCGTACAAGGGGAACCAGTTCAGCTGGGTCGTGGAGGGGATCCCCGCCATCGTGGCGCGCGTGGGTGCGCCCGCCAACCGAATGCCGTCGCCCACGCGCGACCCGGAGATCTTCCGCGACTCGGTGCGCTTTGCGCGCTACGCGTTGCACGACGTGTTCGGCGTGGGGCTGGCACCGTTCGGCGCGGAAGTCTCCCGTCAGCTGAGCACGCGGCTGTCTGGGGCCTTCGGGGTCACGGCGGGCGGCGCGGTCTTCAACGGCGTGGTGCCGTACGGGAAGGCCACACAGGCGAACTTCTCGGTCGCCCCGTCGCTCATGCTCTCCTGGCACGTGGCGCCGGGTTACGACCTGGCCGGTGGCTATGCGTTGCACCATCTCTCCAACGCCAGTTTCGGGGATGCCAATCCGGGGCTCAACTCACATCTGCTGTTCATGCGGGTCGCGCGTGCGCGCCGGATGGCCGCGCGCTAACGCCCTGACCACGCCGTGACCACGCCGTTCCCACGCCGTGACCACGATGTGAGCCCACGACGCGACATGGGTCAGACACAAAGCGGGAGACGGCATCGTGCCGTCTCCCGCTTCTGTGTCCCGTGGAACAGCAGTGCTCAGCCGATCTTTCTGGGCTTGGCCGGCTTGGTGCCGTTCAACTGCGGGCGCGGGCCATTGCCCACTTCCACCACGATGTCCTTGATGTAATTGGCGATCTTGGCGTAGTGCGGGTAGTCGATGAACTCCGCCTCGTCGCTGCGCTGATGGTAGTCGCCGTGCAGTCCGGTGAAAAAGAACGCGATAGGGACGCCGGCCTTGGCGTAATTGAAGTGATCGCTGCGGCCGTAGATGTTGTTGTAGCCGGCCCATTCGATGGGATCATCGAACTTGTAATCCAGCGTGAGCGGCTTGGCCTGCTTCTGATTGACCGACTTCACGGTCTCGCCCAGGTCCTTCGAATCGAAGAACGACCCGACGACGCCGACGAAGTCGTCACTGCCACCGGGGATATCGGCGGCACGGCCACGGCCGATCATGTCGATGTTGATCTGCGCCACGACGGAGTCGAGGGGCACGGTGGGATTAGCGACGAAGTGCGCCGAGCCGAGGAGGCCGCCTTCTTCGCCGGTGTGCCAGACGAAGAGTGTGGAGCGCTTGGGCTTCACCTTCATGGCGGCCATCGCTTCCGCGATTTCGAGGACGCCCATGGAGCCCGAGCCGTCATCATCGGCGCCGTTGTTGATGGAGTCGAGCCGCGCCTTGGGATGCACCTTGCGGATGCTGTCCATGTTCACGACGAACTTGGACGTCACGTCGATGGTGGGCTGCGCCATCTTGTTGGCGAGCTGCCAGCGGATCTTGATGTCGTTGAACGCCTTGAGCGAGTCCTTGTCGGCCGGCGCGGCGGTCATGCCCACGTGGTCGTTATGACCGCCGATGGCGACATACTGGTTCTTGAGCACCGGATCGCTGCCCGGCAGGATGGCCACGACGTTGCGCGCGAAGTCGGTGGGCAATTCCACGAAGTCGAGCGAGGCGGCCACCATCCCGCCCTTGGTGCCGGGCGTGAGACCATCAATGCTGGTGCGCGCGAAGAGCCGCGCCGCGCCGGCCTTGGTGAGGCGGAAGGCCGCCTGCGGCTGGAAGGCCGCGAGCTGCTGCTTGAGCAGGGCCAGCGAATCCACCGGTGCCGGCGCGGCGCCGCCGCGACCACCGGCGGGTGCACCACGACCACCACCGGCCGCCGCGGCGACCGTCGGCTCGTTAATCGCGGCGCGCTGCGCCGGCGTCAGCGCATCAAGATCGATGGTGGCCACAGCCGCCGCGTCGGCAAAGCGTGACGGCGCCGGTGCGGCGCCACGGCCGCCGGCAAAGGCCTGTCCGCCCGCCCCCGCACCACGGCCGCCGGCCGTTGTCGCGGTGGTGGTCGACGGCAGCAACACGACGAACTTGCCCGCGGCCTGCTCGGCGGTGATCTGCGTGGCCACGTCACCCTGCGTGCCACCGAAAATCACTTCCACCGTGCCCACCGGCTTCGGGGCGCGCTGGCCCGGCACCGCGACCACATCGACGTTCCACGCAATGGGGTTGCCGTCGACCGTCAGTCGCGAATGCTCAGTGAACTTCCGCAGGTGAAAGGGGAGCACCTGGAAGTAGGTGCCGTTGTCGCCCGCCGGGAGCAGGCCCAGCCGCTTCACTTCGGCGGCGATGTAGTCGGTGCCTTTCTTATTGCCGAGCCGTCCGACCTGACGCCCCATCATGGAATCGTCCGCGAACTGGTAGAGGCGGATTTGTAGGTCGCGGATGGAAATGGCGGCCGTGGTGGGCGCTGGCGTGACCGTGGCGGGATTGCCGTAGGCGTTGACGGCGGCCGACTTCTTGGCGGCTTGGGCGTGCAGCAGCGCAGGGACGAGCGCCGGCACGAAGGCCGCCACCAGGGGAACCGCGCGGGAAATACGGGCGAGCCCGAAGGACCGCATGAGCACTCCAGAGAAATATTGGGGAGCATCGGGAAGGACAGTGCACGGAAACTACGTGCGATCGCGCTCCGGCGTTTAACGCGGGTGGCTGACGGGACTCCGCGCCCAAGGGGCACGTCGCGTAGGCGCCTCGGGCGGTACGGTCCTCGTGCTGCAATCCGCGTGCGGGACCGGCATATTGGCACAGCATCATCCCTCCATCCGGAACCCCGCCATGTGGCTGCTCCTCTCCCTCGCGCTGCACACCGCTGCGCCCGTCCCGCCCACAGCGTACGCGGTGTTGGCCGCCGAACATGCGCGCGGGGGCGATGCGCGCGCCCTCGGGGTGCTCAAGGCCGCCGCGGCCAGCCGTGACAGCCTGCTGCAGCGGCTCGCGGCGCGCGCCTACGGGCGCATCCAGCGGGCGGAGTTCGCGGGCGAGGTGACCCCGCTGCTGCGCGCGCCCGCCATCGCCGTGCGACGAGAGGCGGCGAACGCCATGGCGCAGATGAACGCGCCGTTCGACTTCGCGGCGCTGCTGGCGTCGGAGCGCGAGCCGTCGGTGCGCGGCGCGATCTTTGAGAGCATCGGACGGTCCACGGCGCCGCTGCCCACCGCGACGGTGGTCTCCGCGCTGACGGGCGGCCTGCTGGAAGCGGCCGGGCCGGCGCGCACCGGCGCGGCGCGTGGCATGGAATCGTTGCTGCGTCGCACCGCCCGCAGCGCCAAGCCGTCGGCGGAAACGGTGGGCGCCATTCGGGCCGCGCTCCGCGCCACCTCCGACATGGAAACGCGCCAGCTGTTGTTGCTCGCCCTCACCGCGGCGGGTGACCGTGATTCGGCCACACTGGCCGTCGCGCTCCGCGATACCAGCGCCCAGGTGCGTCGTCTGGCGGTGGCGCTCTCGCGCACGTGGCTGGACGATCCATCGTCGTTGGTGCGCTATCAGGCGCTCCGCGTGGCGGGCAGCTGCGAACGCGCCACGGTGGCGCTGCACGACGTGAATGAGCATGTGGTGTTGACGGCCGTCGATTTGCTGGGCGAACAGTCGTGCGCGGCGACGCGGTTGGATTCGCTGGTCGTCAGCGGCAGTACGTGGCGCATTCAGGCGCATGCGCTAGTGGCGCTGGCCAAAGTGGACAGCGCGCGTGCGCGGGCGCAGCTCGCCCGCGCGGCGGCCTCGCCCGTCTGGCAGGCGCGCGCGTGGACCGCGCAGGCCGCCAAGGCGTTGCACGACACCCCAACCCTCGCGCGGCTGGCGCGCGACAGCGCCCCCAACGTGGCCATCGCGGCCATGACCACCGACGACGACGCCCTCCGCGCGCTCCGCGGCACGCACGCGGGCCTCGTGTTGGCCGCCGCGACGCACTTTAAGGGCGCGCCCACGCTGGGCACACACAGCGCCCAGCTGGCCGATGCCCTGCTACGCCTCTCGGCCGCGCGCATCGCCACCAATCGCGACCCGCGCATGGCGCTGCTGCAGCGCCTCCTCGAGTCGGCCGACTCGGCCACCGCCGTGCGCCTCGCGCCACTGACCGCCGACAACGACCCGAGCGTGGCCGCCCTCGCCGCGCAGGTGGTGAGCACGCGCGCGCACATCGCGACGGCCCCCACGACCGTGCACTATGTGCCCGCCCCGTTCCCCTCGGCGGCGACATTGGCGTCGTTGCGCGGCGCGACGGCGGAATTGCGCCTCAAGTCGCTGGGGACCATCGTGCTCTACCTGCTGCCCGACGACGCGCCGGTGACGGTGGCGACGTTCGTGGCGCTCGCGGAACGCGGCGCGTTTAACGGCCTCACGTGGCACCGCATCGTACCCAACTTCGTGGTGCAGGGCGGCAGCCCGGGCGCCGACGAATACGACGGCATCACCCCCACCTTTTTGCGCGATGAAGTGGGATTCGCCCGGCACGCCCGCGGCACGTTCGGCATCTCCACGCGCGGACGCGACACGGGCGACGGCCAGCTGTTCATCAACCTGGTCGATAACTTCCGCCTGGATCACGACTACACGGTGTTCGCGACGATGCTGAAGGGCTTCGACGTGATGGACCGTGTTCAGGAAGGGGACGTGATCGAATCGATTCGCATCTTCCGGAGCCACTGATGCCCCGTTGCATGAAGTCGCTGCGCCGCGTCCCGCTAAGCGTCCCGCGAAGCGTCGCGCTAAGCGTCGTCGCAGGCTGTCTCACCACATTCGCGCATCACAACGCACTCGCCGCCCAAGCGGCGCCATCCGCCCCGTCCGCGCCATCCGCGGCCGACAGCGCCATCGTGGC
>CALQGY020000185.1 GCA_943330235.2 Candidatus Kuenenia stuttgartensis | reverse complement strand
CCCGTACTCTGCAAAGTACGCGCCCCAATCAATGGCACGCCGCGTCTGCGCGTTGTCCATCCCGCCGCCGATGACGTCGACGTTGGTGTCGAGATACGGCCGGAAGCTGGCCACCCACTCGGGGTCAGCAACGCAATGATCTTCAATCAGCAGCGTCAGCGCACCGGTAGCCGCTTGCAGGCCCGCGCCGCGCAATCGCGGCACATCGGCGTTGGCAGGCGCCGGGACCACGCGCACGCGGGGATAGGCCTGCGCGATAGCAGCCAGATCACCCGCGTCCGCCGCGCGCGCCAGCAGCACCTCCACATCGTACGGGCACTGCGGTAACAGCGAGGCGAGGCAGGCGTCGAGAACGGGCCGCGTGCGGAACGAGGCGACGACCACGGAAAGGCGGGCACCGCCAGCCATTTCACCACTCATGGCACGGTGCCCACAGACCGATATCGACTGAGCGCGTCGCACGCGCGGCGCTCGGCTACCGACTCGGCTACCGACTCGGTTACCGCATTGCCAACCGCGCCCGTCAACGGGTGGATGGCGTCTGGTGGTGACCGGAACAACAGGGTGCTGGGCGAGAAGGCCTTCACGAGCTGCAGGTCTCCACATCGGCCGCTCAACCACGGGGCGAGATACGCTCGCTCCAGCTCCTGCAGGTCCGTGAGCAGGATGTAATCGGTACCGTCGCGCTGGACCGCGCTCCAAAAACTCGCACTATCCAGCTGGAAGAGGCGTGCGAACGGCGCGGTAATTCGGCCGGAGTAGAGGTACAGCGGTTCGGACTTCGCCGACAAAATCCGCGCGTCTGTCGGCAACGAATCCCGAATGAAATCAACGGCCTGAAAGAATTCCTGCTGCTCGGCACTGACGCAGTTGTAACGCTGGGGGGCGTCAGTGGCGCCGCACGACATCTTTTGGCGCAGCGCGTCCATCGATCGCCAGGCGCCCGTTCCGGCGATGAGCAACACGGCGCCCGTCAGCGCCAACGTCGCTGTACGTGGCGAAACAAAGCGGCCCAGCCCCGCAACGCCCAACATCGTCATGGGCAACACGACCGGGAGAATCGGTACAACGTAGCGCGCTTCCCGATATGGCCAGACCCATAGGAGCCCGACCGTTCCAAGTACGACCAACGTCGCAAGTTGAGAACGTCGGGCAGCGCCAACGAGACCGGCCGTCACGGCAAGACCAATCGCAACCGTCGCAAACACATTATCGATGATCGTCCCGACGACCGTCGGCATGGGGAGCAACCACGGAATGATGCGTGTCGGATAGTCGATCGCATTTTTTGTCAGGCGTCTGAGCAATTCGCCGAGGAACGTGACTCGTGCACCGTGAGCGGCGCCGGTGCCTGTTGCTCTGACCACATCACCGGCGTAGGAACTTCCCGGTACCGGACTGGGATCCGTCAGAATCCACCAAGCGAGCGTACCGACCACGATGACCGAAACGATCGCGGCCAGCCCGGCATCTCGATACCGTCGCTGCAACAGCCAATGCAGAACAACGGCACACGGCAGCACGACGCCGGCTGTGCGCATCAACGGCGCCATCGCGGCAGCAACGACAATGATGGCGACCTGACGACGCCCCGGCGCCATGGCCTGCGACGCCCAGATCGCCAGTGCCATGCACAGCGCAAGCGGAGGTTCGGACGCGATCTGACCAGCCCACTCCATGAGCGAGGGATTCAGCGCCAGCGCGGCCAGCGCGGCCAAGGCGATCTGGCGACCGAGCGCGCGTCGCGATGCGTCGTACATGAGCAGCAGCGTCAACCCGCTCATACCCGCCTGCAGCGCCACGATCCAGTCAAAACGCTCGCCGCCAATGGCACTCCAGATGGCGAGCAGGGCCGGATACCCCGGCGGATACAAGTGATGGAAGGGCGCCCCGGGCCACATCAGATCGCGGAACGTCCCCACGCGAAGGGCGCGACTCAGGACGAGATAGCGGGCATCATCTTGCCGCGTCAGCAGCATGGGGGCACGCCCACACCAGACGAGCGCGAGATGTACGAGCAGGAGGGCCGCCGGCCACCAGCGCGACCGAAACACGGCGTCATCGACGGGAGGCGTCTGCAGCTGTTTCACAAACGCCCCAATCGGCCGTACGATCCGAGCATTAGCCATGCAAAGTGGCCCGCGATGGAGTCTGATGTCGTCGTGCCGCCGCCCGCCGCGCAATCTCCACATACTGCGGCACCACCACCGTCTCCGACCAATGCGCCGCAAACGCCTCGCGCGCCGCCGCCGCCATGCGGTCGCGCATCGCCGTATGCTCCAGCATCGCGTGCAGGGCCTGCGCGAGCGCTTCCGGCGACGAAAACAGCACGCCGCCCCCCGAGCGCTGCACAATGTCCGGAAACGGACCAATGTCACGCGCAATCACCGGCGTCCCTTGTCGAAACGCCTCGAGGATCGTAATCCCGAACGTTTCGTAACACACCGACGGCATGATCAGCGCCTGTGCCTGTTGATACAGCGCATCCAGTGCATCGGCGTCCTTCCATCCCAGAAACCGGACGCGCGGGCTCCCCGCCGCGAGCGCCTCCAACGACACCCGGTGCCCACCGTCGCCGACGATCAACAAGTCCGCAGCGCCCTCGCCCGTAAACAACGGGATCACATCGTCAAGCCCCTTGATGCGTTCCAACCGGCCAACGAACAGAAAATACGGACGGTCATGCACCGGCGGTCGCGAGACGTTCACGTCGGGTGATCCCACGTCAGCCGGCGCCATCGCGGGCAGGAACGGCGGCAGCACCTCCATGTCGTACGGAAAGCCGAACTCCCGATGCTTGTCTCGACTGAATGCGCTCATGGCGATGAACGCATCAATGTGCTGCAGGCCACGCTCCATCACACCCATCATGCGCCACAGCTGCGGTGGCCGCCCGTAGTGCAACTGGCAGCGCACGCATTCGCGCCCGGTACACACTTCGCGGCCATGGCGCCACAGCACATGTGTCGGGCACACCAGCCAATGCTCATGCGCCATGTACAGCCGCACGGCATCATCGCCCCATCCGAGTATCCCGGGGCCGCCGATCAGCGACACGTTATGAAAATTCACCACATCGAAACGCCCGTGGTCCAACAAGGCGCGTAATCGCGCCGCGTGCGCGAACGGGCGGCCGATCTGCTGCGTGAGAAACTTCGAGACGTGTCCGAACCGGCTGGACAACGCCACCACCCGCACGCCGTCCGCTTGCGCCTCCGCTCCATCAGGCACGGGGCCACCCATGACCCGATACGCATCCACATCGTGCACCACAGTGACATCGTGACCGGCTCGCACCAACGCGCGCGATAGCCGCTGCACGGCAATCGCATCACCGCCGAAATGATAAGGCGGATAGAACGTGGTCACCATGCAGATGCGCAGCGGAGCCGTCATGCCGCCACCTCGCGAATCGCCCGCAACGCCGACGCCGCGGCATCGTCCCAGCTCAAGGCGGCGGCTTGCTCTCTCGCGCGCGCGCCCATGCGTTGCCGCGTGTCCGCGTCGTCATGCAGCGTCGCCATCGCCGATATCAGGGCCGGTACATCGCCCGGCGTCACGAACAGTCCGCCGCCGGCCAAGAGCTCCGGCAACGGACTGGCCGTCGTCGCGACCACCGGCGTACCACACGCCGCCGCCTCGACCGCCGGCAGCCCGAAGCCCTCGTTATCCGACGGTAGCAGCAGTGCCACCGCCCCTGACAGCAGATGGCGCAGCTCCTCATCGGCAACAAAACCGGGCCAGTGGACTAGCGCGTCAGTGCCGGCACGTGCAATGGCCTCGCACACCGCCGCCCGCGTGCCGTGAAACACATCGCCCGACAGACTCCCCACCATCACCAGATGCGGTGGCGTGTTGCGCCCGCGCGCGACCTCCGCGTGCGCGCGTACGACATCGTGCAGGCGCTTGTGCGGATTGAACCCGCCCACATACACAAACCATCTGGCGCCCGCTGGTAGTCCCGCACGGGCAGCGGCAGCGGAAATATCTCCCGCCGAGTCGCTGGGGCGATACGCGGCGGCCGGTGCCTCCACCGCCACGCGGATGCGCGAACTCGGCACGCGATGCACCGATGCAATTTCGCGTGACGCAAACGCAGACACGGTAAGCACCAACTTCGCTTGGGTCAGCGCCATCCGCGTCTTCAGTCGCCAGAACAGCCGCGCGCGCCACGACGGCAGCGTCAGCTCCGGAAAGCGCTCGGCGATCGCGTCATGCACCGTGATGACCGCCGGCAGCCCGGGTGGTAGCGGAAAATATGTGTACACCGACGGCGAGAAGAACACGTCGCCCCGCGCCCGCCACGTTGCGATCGTGAAGCGGAGCATGTCCATCACCGACCGACTCCCGTCCGACGCGGCGGCGACGGTCGGCGACTCCGACGTGTGCACCACCACCACGCGCACGCCGCGCAACGCCTCGTCGGCCGCCACAGACGCCGCCGCGCGCGCATCGGCCAGCAGCACGAACTCGACCTCCGGCGCCTGCGCCACCATCGCCGAGAGGAGCTCGCGCGCGAACCGCCCGTAGCCGCGCGCGTTCGCCAGGCACGCCGCATCCACCACCACTCTCATGGGCATCGCGGTTGCGTGGCGCGCGACGGCGCGGCACGCCGAGGTACCGCACGCCGAGGCACGGCTCGCCGCCCGCGACCGGCCACCACCGGCCGAGCCACACCCCATACGCTTGCCGTCCCTCCATCGTCTCCATATCGTCCGGCAGCAGCGCACGCACGCGTGACGCGCATGAGGCCACCGGTACCGACAGGGCGATGAAAAACGAGCATGATGGAAAGCGGGTTCTGGTAACGGGCGGGGCGGGCTTTCTGGGATCGCATCTCTGCCAGCGCCTGCTCGACGACGGCAACGAAGTGCTCTGCGTGGACAACTTCTTCTCGAGCGCGCGCAGCGGCCTGGCGGCGTTGAT
>CALQGY020000184.1 GCA_943330235.2 Candidatus Kuenenia stuttgartensis | reverse complement strand
GGTACCGTGGTCGCACCAGTCGCCGGCGACACGTTCTCTGCTCCCATTCGGCTACTGGTCCCGACGCCATGATCCCTCGTCTTCGTCCTCGCACCATGCGACGCGTGCTCCTCGCCCTCTGTCTCGCGCCGTTCGCGCTGCACGCTCAGGCCACGCGCCGCATTGCTGGTTTCGGCCTCGCCTACACCGCGCCATCGGGCTGGACGCTTGCTGGCGCCGACGGGCGCGTGGAGGCGTGGAGTCGTGCCGGGAGTGAGGGGGCGCTGATCGTGTACGGCGGCACGTATTCGACCGCGCAATTCGCGATCGCCGATGGCGGCGCCCTGTTGCAGGGCGCGCAGTTCCGGGACGCGCCCACCGTGCTGGAGCCACTCGCGCAGCGGCGCATCGGTGGTGTCGATCTCTGGACCAGCGCGATGCGCGTGCACACGCCATCCGGCGAGGTGGTCATCCTTCGCATGTTGGCGCGTCCCGCCGGTAACGAGACCATGCTGGGCGTCGTGACCATGGCCGCGCCAACCGCCGACAGCGCATTTCGCGCAGCGGCCCAGCAACTGCTCGGCACCCTGCAATCAGGCACGCCCGTCGATGACCGCGCGGCGCTCACGGCTCTTGCCGGCGCGTGGCGCTGGCAGGAGTCGAATATGTCCGCCAACGGCGGGTACGTGAACGAGGAAGGATGGGACCTCGCGTCGGACGGGACGTTCGCGCATTGGACCACGAGCACGGTCTCGCTCCCAGGCGCGGCCGTCGAGCCGACGCGCACACGGCAGACCGGGCGCTGGAGCGTGATGGGCGGGGCGCTGGTGGTGCGTGCCGCCGACGGGGTCACCACGCTCTCGCTCAGACACCAGGGACGCGAGGCCAACATCGCCGGGCGGCGCTTCCTGCGACGCTGAGGCGATACGCGATCGCCTAACGACTCACAACCGCCTTCGCCAACCGCTCCTGCATCTTCCGGATCGGCAACGAGCCGCCTTGGCGCGGGAGGATGTTCCACGCGTTGAACACGACCACCAGATCGAGATCGGGGAAGGCCATGGGGAACTGACCGCCGAATCCCGAGCCGCTCCACACGAACTTGGTGGCGTCGAGTGGGTCGGGATAGAGCCACCACTTGAGGCCGTACTTGGGCGCGGTGGGTGTGGTGCCGGTGGAGATCGCGGGCGTGGTAGACTCCTTCACCCACGCGGCCGAGACGACCTGCGCGCCGTTCCACATCCCGTTCTGCGTGAACAGATACCAGACACGCGCGAGATCCTCGGCGGTGAGATACAGACCGCCTTCGGTATCCGCGGTGCCCGAGGGGGTTCGCTTCCAGAACCATCGGTCGATGCCGATCGGCGCGAAGAGAAACTGCGCGGCGTATTCTTCGACATCGCGTCCGGTCGCCTGACGGAAGACGTGCGCCAGCAGTGCACTCTCGCCGCTGCTGTAGTTGAAGCGCGTGCCCGGCTCGCGCATCATCGGACGATCGATCGTGTACGCGATCCAGTCGGCGCTCGTCTCCAGTCCCGTCGCGGTGTTGTTCGGATCGGTGTAGGGGAGGCTCTCGTTCCAATCGAACCCGCCCGTCATGGTCAGCAAGTGGCGTATCGTGACGCGGCGCTTGCGGTCGTCGATGTTGCGGACCTTCGTGGTGTCGAAATAACGAAGGATGGGCGTCTCGAGACTCGGGAAGTCGCCACGCAGGACGGCGGCGCCGATCACCGCCGAGACGACCGTCTTGGTGACCGACTGCAGCGAGTGCAGATCACCGCGACGATAGTACGGGTGCCACCACGTGTTGTAGTAATTGAACGGGCTGGTAAAGTCGTGCATGTTGAGCGACCCGTGCGTGGCAACGGAGTCGCGGAACAACTGGTCGTAGTCGTTGGCGTACGACCGGTTGAACGCCACCGTCCCGTGTCGGATGACGAGCATCCGATCCATGTATCCGTACTTCCCGGCTTTGATCTCCGCGTCGATGGAGTCGAGGACGGCGGGGTTGAGTCCGAGAGCGGTCGGCGATGCGGTCGGCCACTGACGCCCGGGGGCCGCGGTGCGGCTAGTCGCCTGTGCGTCGAGGTGGGCGCCACCGAGAAGCGGCAGCGCGAACGCGAGGAGACGAACACGGCGACGTACGCACGGCGTTGGCCACAACATGGTGGGCGATTCCAGCGGCGGGGGGAGGACTGGTGGCATTCCAGTCAAAACGATACCACGCATTGGTCTACCGTGCACGCGGCCGTTCGGCAAACGCGTAGCGTTTTTTTGATCTGGACGAGCGCCTGCCGAAGCGGTACTCGTTACGGCACCCACGTCAACGGAGCATCGTTGAACCACCGCTCCCCATCCCCATGCGCGCCACCATGCCCCGTCTCTCTCGTGCGCTCTGCACCGTCGCTGCGATGGCGCTCGGCCACATTGTCGGTGCGCCAGCTCTGCACGCCCAGCGCACCACGCTCCCAGAGGTGAAGATCCGCTGGGACCGCCTGTGCCAGATGCGCAAAGAGAAGTTTGACTACATCCTGCCGGAAGCGATGCGGGAGAACGGGATCGACATGTGGATCGTCGCGCAGAAGGAAGGGCACGACGATCCGCTCGCGTCGCTCCTCGGCCCGGGCTACACGGGGACGGTGGGCTACTTCATCTTCACCGACCGCGGTGGTAAGAGCGGCGGCGATCACATCGAGCGCGCCGCACTCGGCATCGAGGATCACCATCGTGCTGCGTGTGGCGCCTACGACATCTCGGAGGGCGACGCGGATCTTAAAGCGTTTGTGACGGCGCGCAATCCGAAGCGCATCGGCATCAACATGTCCGCCGAGATGGGGCTGGCGGATGGCCTCACGTTCAGCATCCACGAACAGCTGGTGAAGACGCTCGGAGCGCAATTCGCGGCGCGTCTGGTCAGCGCCGAGAAGATGGTGTCCGATTTCTCATCACGACGCACGGCGTCGGAGATCGTCGCGTTCGGCGAAGCGGGGGAGATGGGCCGACAGATCGCTGAGCGTGCGCTGTCGAACGAAGTGATCACGCCTGGCGTCACCACGCTCGCGGATGTCGCGTGGTGGATTGAGCAGCAGCAGTACGAACGTCACCTCGGCAGCTCGTTCAACGTGCCGTCTGTGTACATCACCGGCCCGAACGGCATCGAGGCGACGAGCAACGATCGCATCATCCAGCGCGGTGACCTGATCATGCTGGACTTTGGTGTCGGGTACCTGAATATGTGGACCGACCAGAAGCGCATCGCCTATGTGCTCAAGCCGGGCGAGACTTCGTTGCCCACGAGCTATCAGCGCGCCTTTGACAACGCCGTGCGCGTCCGTGACGTCATTCATCGCACGGCGCGGCCGGGCCAGACGGCGCAGGTGATGATGGACGGCATCAACGCGGCCATTGCGCAGGCGGGCATCCTGCCGCTGCGCGCCTTCAACCAGCCGCGCGCTGACAGCAGCGTCGAGTTCATCATCGGCTGTCATTCGGTGGGCGACTGGGGCCACGGTATCGGCCCGTCGATGGCGTTCTTCAATCCCGGCCGGCTCACCTACGAGATGCGCCCGTCCAACCTCTTCTCGATTGAGCTGTTCGCCTACACGCCCATTCCCGAATGGGGCGGCAAGAAACTGCGCATTCCTCTCGAGGACGACGGCACGGTGACGACCCGCGGGGTGGAGTGGGTCTATCCGGTGAACCCGCGCATCATTCTGGTGAAGTAGCGGCGAGTTCGCGGTGGCGACGTCGCGGTGGCGAGGTCGCGATGACTCGGCGCTCTGGCGAGTGGTGCATCGATACCTCGTCTGTTGCGGCATGCCCGCAACAGACGAGGTTCATTTCGGTCAATATGACCGTGCTCGGCGTCTGGAGCGTCCTCATCGTGCACGTCCTCCGCGACGCGGTTTCCCCTCGTCTGCTCCATCATGAAGGCTGCGGTGACTGCGCCGACTGAAATTAAGGCATAAAACTTGCTCCTCAAGGCTTCGCTTGCCACGTCGATATGCCAATCCACTGTCATTCTGCGACGGCTTTGGTCTCGGTGCGTTCCCGGCATGCGACCAACGGTCCCCCCAGAACTCTTCTACCCGCCTGATATGACCACCCCACGTTTCATGCGTTTCCTTGCAGTCGCCACCGCACTCGCGGCCTTCCCCGCGACGAGTCATGCCGGCGTGGCCTGTGCTCCGAATTCCCAGGTGCTTGGCACCGTAGACGGCTCCACGTTCACCCTCTTTTACGGAATTTCCGGAGGCGTGACGTGGACCGCTGCGAATGCGGCCAACTGTGGTGGGAGTGTGGACTTGGCCGTGCTGAACAACGCGACCAGGGTGACGGCCGTGTCCGGTTGGCTCAATGCGTTCTGGAACAACGGCGCGGTTTCGGGCATCGTGAACACGGTCGGACCTTGGGTGGGCGCGACTTCAGCTGGCCCCGCTGGTGCGTCGTTCGCTTGGAACAACGGATCCCCCATCACCAATGGTGCGAACGGATTCAATTGGGCTGGTGGGCAACCGGACTGGGCTGATCCGACCGCTGGGAGTGCGCAGGGTGTGCTCTTCTTCAACGGGACGAAGAGCTCGACATTTTCCACGTTTGGCGACTACGGACAGGCCTGCGGGGCGGGATCGTGCGGCGCTGGGTTAGTGACCGCCTTCGTCAAGCAAACATCGGTGGTCCCTGAGCCTTCGACGTACGCCCTCATGGCGTCCGGCTTGCTTGCGCTCGGCGTTGTCGCGCGGCGTCGTCGGAACGCCTGAGGCGATCCGCAGTGCCACCTGGGGGATTGGGCGAGTCTAGAACCCAATCCCTCGACCTCCGAAATGCAAACGGGCGACGATTCGCGTGATCCTCCACGCCAATCGCCGCCCGTTTTTCTTCGACTACAGCAACAACCAACCGCCCACCGCTTACGGCTGCGCGATGATCACCGTGCGGTTCTTCTTCGTCGCGTTGCTGAACTGCAGGTTGTAGCCCATCGTCGTGGTGGTGTGGAAGCTCTTGTAGTTCACGTTCGCGTC
>CALQGY020000183.1 GCA_943330235.2 Candidatus Kuenenia stuttgartensis | reverse complement strand
GCCGCCGCGGGCAGCGGCCCTTCCCACGGCGCCTGCGGTGCCCGCGACTGCAGCGGCCCCGCGTAGCCAATGGCCGCGGTGACTTCGGGTCGGGCGTAGTGCACCGCCAGCACGAGCTTGCGCACGGCCTGATGCGCCGAGCGAAACGGCGCGATGGACGAGGCACCCCAGGCGTCGAAGCAGCGCGCCTGCGCGTCGGCCGAGAGATCGGCAAACCGACTGGGCCGCCCCAGCGCCACGAGCACCGCCGCGCGCCCGCCCAGCGCGTCCAGCCCCGCCGCCAACCGCGCGCGGCGATGCGGCGGCAGCGTGCCGATGCGTGCATCACAGCGTCCCACCAGTGCATCGAGGCTTTCAGTCGATGCCGGGGCGCCCGCGAGGATGCACTTGGCGAGCGCCGCCAGGGTGGCGCGCTGCGTTTTGGAGAAGTGCCCGCCGCCGGCAGGCGGCACGGGCGGAGCGGTGGGGGCGGGTGCGGTCACGTCCGTAGCCTACAGGGCAAACGGGACCACCGGAAGCAGGAACGACGGGCAACCGGGGGCCCGAGGACGGCGCGACGAGGGCGATTGTCTGTTGCCCGCTGCTGGTTGGTAACGGGCATTGCCGGTCTGTTGTCATACTGGTATCGTATATGATACCACATGAAAGCCCACGTCATCCTCGATACCAACGTCCTGATTGCCGGCCTGCGCTCTCGGCGCGGGGCTTCGTTCGCCCTCTTGGAGCTCTTGGCCGAGGACGCGTTTGAGATCAGCGTGTCTGTTCCGCTAGTGTTGGAATACGAAGCCGTCGCACGCCGGCAGGCGCGGGAGCTCGGGCTGACGCATGCTGACGTCGATGCCGTCGTCGATTTCGTGTGTGCGCGGGCCCATCATCGGCAGATCTTCTACCTGTGGCGCCCGTTCCTGCGTGACCCGAAGGATGACATGGTGCTCGAAGTCGCCGTCGAAGCCCAGTGCCCGTTCATCATCACGTTCAATACGCGCGATTTCGCTGGCGTCGAGCAGTTCGGCATCCAGGCGCTCACTCCGGGCCAGTTCTTCGCCCGTCTTCAGGAGGACACATGAGCACGATCAGTCTCCGCTTGTCCGAGTCCTTGCACGCTCAGGCACGCGCGCTCGCAGAACAAGAGGGCATCTCGATCAATCAGCTGATCGCGACGTCGCTGGCCGAGAAGATGTCCGCGTTACTGACGAGCGAGTACTTGGAGGCCCGCGCCGCCCGCAGCTCGAAGACCGCGTTCCAGCGCGTGCTCAAGAAAGTGAAGGACCGCGCGCCCATCGCGGGCGACGAACGGTAGGTCGGCGCGACACCGCCGCCCTCGCGCTCACCCCTGCGTAAACAGCGCCTTGCTCTCGTCGTGCGTGAGCACCCACAGCGAGTACCCGCCAAACAGCGTGCCCATGGGCCAGCGGAAGAGGCGCAGCGCCGACACCACGATGATGACCAGGCGCGCCCACGACCGATAATTGAGCAGCCCGAACCCAGCGATGAGGCCGAAGACGCTGAGCGCCCCAATGACGATGGCCATGACCACACTGGCCACCGAGCCCAGCACCGCACCGATGAAGCTGCCGGAGAAGATGGAGCCAAAGACCCCACCGAACAGCACGCCCGCCGCCGCCAACACGCCCAGCGCGCTGTACATGAGGTTCACAATGGCCACGATCTTGATGTGCGTACGCATAGCCGATTCTCCAAGAGGTGAAGACAAC
Source organism: Candidatus Kuenenia stuttgartensis (assembly GCA_943330235.2). Classification (GTDB taxonomy): domain Bacteria; phylum Gemmatimonadota; class Gemmatimonadetes; order Gemmatimonadales; family Gemmatimonadaceae; genus Gemmatimonas; species Gemmatimonas stuttgartiensis_A. The sequence continues at coordinate 3,404 of CALQGY020000183.1, read as the reverse complement.
GAGTGAACCCCCTACGTCCCCCCCCACCCATCGTTTCACCGATCACCCTTCACCACCTTCACCGCGTTCACGTAGTAGCCGTTCCCCCAGCACGCCGCCGCGACAGCTTCCCCCCCACACTCACCATCGCCACCCCGCTCACAATCACCAGCGTGGCCAGCATCGCCTGCGGCGGCACATGCTCCCCCGCCAGCACCACCCCCAGCAGCACGGCCACCACGGGGTTCACATACGCGTACGTGCCCACCGCCGTGGGGGTGGCCACCGTCAGCAGCCACATGTAGGTGCTGAAGCCAATGAGTGAGCCGAACACCACCAGATACGCCAGCGAGAGCAGCGACGCCGACGACACGTTGGCGAGATGAAACCCGTCCCACTCGCGGGTAACCAGCGAGAGGATGAGTAGCAGCGTGCCACCGGTGAGCATTTGCATGCTGATGGCCAGCGCGGCGGGTTGGGCGAGTTTGGCGGTGCGCGAGTAGAGCGAGCCCACCGTCCACGACAGCGCGCCCACGGCCAGCGCCGCGGCGCCGACGGGGTCGATAGCGGCGTTGGCCCATTGGCCGTTGGCCGGCGCCACCAGCAGCCCCACGCCTACCAAGCCAATGGCCACGCCGGCCCATTTAGCGATACCCGGGCGATGGCCCTGCACCACCTCGCACAGCACCAGCCAGAGCGGCACCGTGGCCACAATGAGCGACGCCATCCCCGAGGCCACGCGTTGCTCAGACCACGAGACCGTGCCATTGGCGACAAACAGCAGCATGGTGCCCACGATAGCCGAGTTGCGCCATTCGAGAAGCGTGGGGGCTTTGGCGCCGCGCCAGCGGGTGAAGGCGTACATCAGGGTGCCGGCCGTCAGGAAGCGCGTGGAGGCCAGGATGAACGGCGGGATGGTTTCGACGCCCCAGCGGATGGCCAGGTACGTGGAGCCCCACACCACGTAGATGACCAGGAATCCCAGCGCGAGTCGCAGCGGGCTGGTGTGCGCGAGCGCGGGATACGCGGTGCGCGTAGTGGGCGACGTTGCGGACGCCGTCGGTGATGAATTCGGTGACGAACTAGTGGTGGCCATGCTGCCGAGCTGACGGGTCGTCGCGCCGTTTGATGGCGCGCAGGGCGGCATCACCGGCGGCCAGGCCACCGACAACGACGTAGAGATAGAACGTGTAGAAGCGCCACCAGACCAACGTGGCGGCGAAGATCCCGGCGGGGATGGCCGATTTCAGCGTGACCGCGAAGGCGCCCTCAATGAAGCCGCCTCCTCCGGGCGCGGGCACCACCACGCCACCGTAAAAGAGCGCCAGGGGCCAGAGCACCAGCGGCGCCAGCGAGTCCATGGTCAGCGCGAAGGTGCGATCGCCTAGAAAGACCAGCAGCGGCAGCGCGGCCACTTTGCACAGGACATGCACCACCGACCCCGCGAACGCGGCCAGCATGCGTCCGGGGTGCGCGTGCCGCAGCGCCTGCACACTGGTACGCAGCTGACGCAGGGTGCGCTGGATGGTGCGCCAGCGTCCGGCGTGTAGCCCCACGCGACGGGCCCACGCGGGGGGCGGGCCGTTGGCGTTGCGGCGGGCCATCAGCAGTCCGAACACCCCGATGCCCAGCACCGCCGTGCTGTAGCCGCCCACCAGCGCAATGAGACCGCGCACACTCGCGCCGCGCCCCGAGAACAGCAGCGCCAGCACCACACACACCAGCGCCAACGAGCACATCTCCAAGAACAGCTCGAGAAACAGCACCAGCACTCGGCCGGCCACGGGCATGCCGCTTTCGGCCAGTACCAGAAAGCGCGCCGGTTCCGCGCCGGAGCGGGCGGGGGTAACCGCGGCCGCGAAGTCGCCGCCCAGACAGACCCGCAACGCCGTGCCAAAGCGCAGCGGCAGCCCCACGGCCTGCGCCGACGCCTGGATTTTGAGGGCGCGCGTCATGAGCTCGATACCCACGGCCGACAGGGCCGCGGCGTGAGCGGACCAGGCCAGCAGCGGCATCCCGCCGGCCGGCCAGTTAGTGGTCACCACCCACGCCGACGCCCCGAACATCACGGCAAACGAGAGCGCCGTTAGCAACCAGCGGGAGACGGACATGCGGGGAAAGTAGTCGGGTCCGCTCGCCAAACGCGTTGTGCGCGGGCTAACGTTGCGACACTCTCGTCACGACGCGTTCGTATCGGCCGGCTCGATACCCGTCGTGCTGTGCTCCCCAGTTGCTGGAGATTGCCATGTCTGAACCCGTGAACCGCAACGTGAATCGCCGTCAGTGGTTGCTCTCAACGGGCTTGGCCGCTGGGTCCAGCGTGCTGATGCCGTCGATCTTACCGGCACTGGGCACGACGCGTGCGCTCGCGGGCCGGTCGTTGGCGGGGTTATCCAGCGCCGAGTATCGGGAGGTGCTGGTGCAGATGGAGGCCGACGCGACGGTGGCTCGGCGGGCGGCGGGTCCGATCCGGTTGTGCTTTAACGAGAACCCGTTCGGCATGAGCCCCAAGGCGAAGGAGGCCGTGATGGCCGGGTGGAACGGGCACAACCGGTACGATCCGCCGGAAGAGGGGGAGCTGACGCAGGCGTTCGCGAAGCATGTGGGGGTGGACGCGTCGAACGTGCTGGTGGCGCAGGGGTCGCAGGAGATTTTGTCGGTGGCCGCGCTGGCGTATGTGCGCAGCGGCACGGACGTGGTGATCCCGTGGCCGACTTTTGAGGGGTTGCCGGATTACACGACACAGCTGGGCGCGAACGTGCTGCGTGTGCCGCTGGACGCCAACCTGCAACACGACCTGGCCGCGATGGAGCGGCAGATCACGAACAACACGTCGCTGGTGTTCGTGTGCAACCCGAACAACCCGACGGGCACGTTAGCCGAGTCGCAGCAGCTGCGCGATTTCGTGCGGAGCGCGTCGCGCCGCGCGATGGTGATTGTGGACGAAGCGTACCACGACTTCATCGACGATCCGAACTACCGCTCGATGGCGGACCTGGCGATGGCGGGCGAGAACGTGATCGTGTCGCGCACGGCGTCGAAGGTGCACGGCCTGGCGGCGATCCGCATTGGTTTCGCGATTGCGCGCCCGGATGTGATCAAGCGGTTGCACGGCCTGGTCACGGGTCAGCCGAACATGTTCGGGCTGCAAGCCGCGCTGGCCTCGGTGCGCGACACGGAGTACCAAACGTTCGTGAAAACGCGTAACCGGGAAGGGCGGGAACTGCTGACGCGCACACTCACTGCATTAGGCAAACGGGTGGCACCGTCGCAGACGAACTTTGTGTTCTTTCAGGCAGGGATGCCGGCGGAACGGGTGCAGGCAGCGCTGCTGGCGAAGGGGTATCGCATTGGGCGGACGTTTCCGCCGTATGGGGATTGGTGCCGGGTGAGTGTGGGGACGGGGGAGGAGATGCGGGGGGTTT
>CALQGY020000182.1 GCA_943330235.2 Candidatus Kuenenia stuttgartensis | reverse complement strand
CGCGGGACCCGTCGGATGCCGTAAGCGCGGCTCGGGGGACGGAGGTTGTGGAGCGGGATCGCCGTTGCCGGTGTCACCGCTGTCACTGCTATCGGAAGTGGAGTCGGCGGGATGCGCCGAATCCGGAGGCGTAGGTTCTGATGTCATGGGGTTGGTTGAACCCCCCAAATGTATACGAGGGACGGGAGCCGAGAGAAGGAAAGGGCTGACCCGGCCCCCTAGAATCGCAGCTGGGTGTTCAGACGAAGCGTCAGCGGCTGCTGGCGCAGCCGGACGGCGCCCGCCAGCGAGGTGGGATCGTTGCTGTTCTGGTTATTGACGGAGTTCTTGACCTCGGCCGCCGACTGGCCGTTGAAGAGGTTGAAAACCTCCAGCCCCAGCAGCAGCTCCCGGCCGGCCACGGGGATAGCCCGCTGCGCCCGGAGATCGAGCGACACCTGCGTAGGCAGCTGACGCGATCCACGCGTCTCGATGAACAGCTGCTGCCCACTCACGCCGGCGAAGAGCTCGCGATTCAGCGTGAGCTCCTGCCCCGCGGCCGAGAACATGTGGTAATTCGGCTCGCGGGCCAGCGTGTAGGTGGGCGTCCAGCGATCACCCGTGCGCACGGTCAGGAACGCGCCGCCCTCGATGTGCCACGGCAGCCGCCCCGTCGCGCGGGCTTTCAGGTCCCACGGCGAGTAGTTGTCGAGCGGCCCGTCGAAGTTGATGGCCCGGTTGGGTTCCACAAACGGCCCGTTCTCCTGTCCGTCCGGATCGAAGTAGCCGTTGACGCTGAAGACGTTGCCGCGGAGCAGCGTGCGTGCGACGGTGGCGGTGAACGACCAGGTGGCGTACTCGCCGGTGAGCCCGAGCTGGATCTGATTGAACCGGCGCTGCGCGTCGTCCACCGGCGTGATGACCAGATCCTGCACATAGGTGCTGGGGAGGCGCAGCGTATCGGCCTGCGTGTAGCCCGGGATCTGATTGCTGAACTGTGTGCCGAACACGAGACGTCGGCGGAGATCATCGGCGCGGACGTACAGCAACGGGAGCTTGAGCGGCTGGCCGTTGGCGTCGAGCACTTTCCCGAAGCCGTCGTACACGAACACATCATGCAGCGGCGCCCAGTTGGTGGCGGCGTTGCGATCCACCAGCGCCAGCACGGACTTGTTGGCGCGCGTGATGTAGAGCACCTCAGCCTTCAGTCGCGATGTGAGCGACTTTTCAAGGCCGACGGTGAGTTGATCCATGTAGGGCTGCCGATAGTTCTCGAAGCCCTTCGCCTCGTTGAAGATCGAATTGCCGGGCCGGCAGGTGGCCAGCGATGCGAGCTCCGCGGCGTTGTACGCGCGCGTCGGATCGGGACGCGCGCTGTTGCTCGTTTTCCAATCGCAGAAGCCCACGGGCGTGAAGGCATTCGCGCCCGGCGCGCGGTCGAAGAACAGGGCGAAGAGACTCTGGTGATACCGGCCCCAATGCGCCTTGGCTACCAGCGTGCCTCGACCGGTGAGATCGAACGTCGCGCCAATACGCGGATCGAGCCCCGTCGCCTGCACGGCGTTGAAGGTGGCGCCGCCGCGCGTGCCGCCACCGTGCCCCGGTGTGATGTCGCCGCTCCAGAATCCGGCGCGGAGTCCGGCGTTGAGGGTCAATCGTTCCGAGAGGCGCACGTAGTCCTGCAGATAGAGCGCGGCATTCGTCGAGCGCGCATTCAGATCAATGCTGCCGCCCGTATCGGCCGTCGCGTACACGCCGCCGCCCACGCTGGGAATCGCTCCCCACGTTTGCGCATCCAGCGGATTGAACGTGGCCCCCGATCGGGGCTGCGTATACCACGACAGGTTGCCGTTACGCGTGCGCTGCTCGCGCCAATCGCCGATGCCGTATTCACCGCCCAACCGCAGCTGATGCTGCACGCTGCCGGTGTTCACGAACCGGTCGAGGTTGATGGCGAGGCTCTTGGTGTCGGGCGTATTACGGCGCGTCCAGATGCCGTTCACGTACTGCGGCGAGCCGCTTACATCGAGTAGCCGGATGGAGGGCTGATTCGAACCGTGGTACGGCAGTTGGTCATCCGCACCGCGATATCCGGAAAACTTCACCTCGAGAAAACTCCGGTCGCCCAGCGTCCGCTGCCAATTGGCTTGATAGAACGCGGCCGGTGAGTGCCCGCGCACGGTGGCATCGACGGCGTCGTAGCCGTTCAGCCCCACGTGTTCGCGCGACAGATTGTCCAAGCCGATGGATGCGTTGACGATGTCGTGCGCCGTGGCCTGCCAGGTCAGCTTGCCGTAGTACTTCTGCTCGTGCCGATCGGTGGTGGCGGGCAGCCACGCGATGCGCTGCGACGTGGCGTTGCGGAAGTCCACGAACCGCTGGCTGGCCAAGGCTTCCTCGCCGGAGAGGAAGAAATACAGTTTGTCGCGCACGAGGGGGCCGCGCACTTCGGCATTCACTTCCTGCCGTGCGCTCTGCTCTGACCCGTTCTCGAACGCGTTCACATTGCCGGCGTTGAAGACGTGTGATTCCGCGAAGGCACGCACGGCGCCTTGTCGTGTATTGTTGCCGCTCTTAGTGACCATGTTGATGAGGCCACCCTGAAAGTTGCCGTACTCGGCGCCGGCGCCGAGTGCGATGACCTTGAAGTCTTCCAACCAATCGACGTTAGGGAGCAGGAAGCTGCCGCCGGTACCGGGCGCATTCACCGTGACCCCATCGAGCTGGTAGAGGTTGGCTTGATTGGTCGAACCGCCGAAGATCTGCCCTGGTCGTGAGCCGGGCGTGAAGGCGACCAAGTCCTCGGTGTTGCGCGCGGTGGGCAACATCTCGCGTTCACGTGCGCCCAGTGACGACGTGAATTCCGTACTCGTGCGATTAATGGTGACGCGCGAGGCATTCACGGTCACCGGCGTCAGTTCGGATGGTGCGGCCTCCAGCGTGAGAGCCAATCGGCTCGTCTCGGTGGCGCGTACGATGACATCGCGCACGGTCAGCGGGCGATAGCCGATCAGGCGCGCTTCCAGCGTGTAGAGCCCCGGTTGTACAAACGAAAAGCGCACATCACCGCGCGCATCGCTGCGCGCCGTACGCGCATACGATCCATCGGTTTGCAACACGCGCACGGTCACTTCGCTAAGGGCTCGACCGTCGCGCGTGGAGAGGCGGGCCTGTACCGCGCCCGTCTGCGACGTTTGCGCGTGGGCCGGTGCGGCCGACAACGTCAGCGCGAGGGGCATCAGCAGCGCGGCGACGACGCGCGGGGCGACTGGGCGCGGGGCGACTGGACGCTGGTAAACTGGGCGCAGGGCGCGGCGCACGAAGGCAAGGCACAACGGCGCGAGGCGGGCAAGAAGTGGCATACTGAAACTTGGCACACAATGCGTGACTGCAGAACAGCCCCACCGATCACGGGATCGGCGGGGCTGTCGTATACGACGTGGGAGGGCTCGCCTATTCGTAGCGCAACGCCATAATCGGATCGAGGCCGGCGGCCCGTCGGGCCGGCCACACCCCGAAGATCACCCCAACGGCGGCCGAAAAGACGAAGGCCAGCACGACCGACTGCGAAGAGATCTCAGTGTTGAAATTGGCGAACTTGCTCATGGCCATCGCGCCGCCAGCCCCCAGTGCGATGCCAATCGCGCCACCGAGCAGACAGAGCACGACCGCCTCGATGAGGAACTGGAACAGAATGTTGTTGCTGGTGGCGCCGAGGGCCTTCCGCACACCGATCTCACGTGTGCGCTCGGTCACGGACACCAGCATGATGTTCATGATGCCGATGCCGCCGACGATGAGCGACACGGACGCGATGCCAGCCAGCAGGGAGCCGAACACTTTGCTGGTCTCCGCGGCCGTCGCCAGAAAGTCGGCCTGATTCCGGATGGAGAAGTCGTCGTCCTTCTCCCGCGGCAGGCGATGCTGCCGGCGCAGGACCTTTTGGATGTCCGCCATGGCCTCGGGGATCTTTTCCTCGGAGGGGGCGAGCACCGAAATGGAGCGCACACGGTCGGTGCCCAGCACGCGGAAGCGGGCCGTGTTGAGCGGAATCAGGATTTGGTCGTCGGGGTTCTGAAACGGCGAGGCCTGCCCCTTCGACTTGAGCACGCCGATCACGGTGAACTGAATGCCGCGAATGCGAACACTCTCGCCAATGATCGCCTGCGGATTCTCGACGCCGAGATTGGTCAGGACGGCCGGACCCAGCACGGCGAACCGCTGCTTGCCCACATCTTCCTGCGTCGAGAACATGCGACCGCTCTCGAGTTCGTACTTGCGAACTTCGAGGTAGTTGGCCGTGGTCCCGACCACTTGCGTGCTCGCGTTTTTTGCATTGAACTGGATCTGCAGGCCGCGCGACATCTCGGGCTGCACCGCGGTGACGAGCGTGGCCTGCTCTTCGAGTGCCGCCGCATCGGCCATGGTCAGCTTCGCGCGGTCGGCGTCAGACGCCACACCGCCCATGCCACGGACCTGTCCGGGTGAGACGGTCAGGAGCGTGGTGCCCAGCGAGGTAATCCGTGCCTTAATGGAGCTCTGCGCGCCGCGGCCGATGCCGTCCATGGCGATGACGGCGCCCACGCCGATGACGATGCCGAGCATCGTCAACAGCGAGCGCAGCTTGTTCGCTCGCAGAGCGCCAAAGGCGACGCTGAAGACCTCGGCGAAGAGCATTAGATCCCCCCAGGGCCACGTCCGCCGCCACCCGGCGCACCACCGGTCGCGCCGCCCGCCGCGCCGCCCGCCGCGCCACCACCAGCCGCCGGAGCGCGCTGCACACCCGGCACGCCGCCGCCCGTCATCTGGCGCATGCGATCGTTCTGCTGATCGCGCTTGGCCTGCAAGGCGGCGACGGCCAACGAGGCGACCTTATCGCCTTCGCGCAGCCCGGACACCACTTCGGAGTAGTCGTAGTTGGACGCGCCCAAGCGCACCAACCGCGGCTCGTACTTCCCTTCGCCGATCTGGACGAACACGAGGCCGGTACGAACGCGAGTCATGCCACCCGGGCGCCCGCCCGACATACCGGCGCCGAGCGATCCACCGCTGGCCCCTCCCGCTCCCGTCGCGCCGCCGCCGTTACGGCCGCCGCGGCCGCTCGCACCGCTCGCACCTGCGCCGCTGTCGCCGCGATTGCCGCGGCGCCCGCT
>CALQGY020000181.1 GCA_943330235.2 Candidatus Kuenenia stuttgartensis | reverse complement strand
GTATCGGTGGAGCGCCAGCGGAGCGACGCGCGAAGGGGGATGTCCGTGTTCGCCGCGTTCCGTGCGTTCACCAGCAGCCGGGTGCCGATCCCCAACGGCACGGTGCTCACGGTATCGGCGAACTCGAGACGACGGATGACCAGCGACGTGTCGGCGCGTCCCTCCCACCAACGCGCCGCGCCGCGCGGGCCACCCGTTACCGCGCGGGCGTCCGAGGGCCGATCGAGCGGTACCACCCACTCCCGTAAGCCGCGCACCCCCGTCGCGCGCACGGACGCCGAGGCCCAACGATGGTCCGGACTCAATCGCGCATTGACGACATACGGCCCCAGGACGTCGCGGCGCCTGTTCCGGGCCCAGTCGTACGCGATGAGCGGCCGTTGGCCGTCTTCTTCCTGGAGGATCAACAGCAGTTCGTCAAGACCGATCCACCCGACGACGCCGCCGCTCGGCTGCCCGCTGACTTCGCGGCATTCGGGCTCAGTGCGCCCATCCAGTGCCGTCACGCACACCTGCGGCGGGAACTCATCCGATGTGCGCACGAAGGCCGCGCGGGTGCCGTCCAGCGACGCCACCGCGTTGCCATCGTGGTCGTCACTCTGCGTGACCGGACGCGCCGCCCCGGTGGCCGTATCGAATACGGCGATATCGTACCCCAGGCTGCCGGGCCGCGTCCACCGATCCGTCATCCCCAGCAGTCCAGAGCCGTCGGGCAGCCATTCGGTCACCAGATCATCGCGTGTGGTCTTCGTAAGCCGTCGGGTGCCGGACGGCGTGCGCAGCCAGATGTCGAGGGTAGTGCTGTCCCCCGAGTCCTGCGTCCAGGCCACCGACCGTCCATCGGGGCTGATGGCCGGCGGCAGCTCGGCGTGCGCCATGGCCGGCTCGACAAACGGCGAGTCGCCGGCACGGTCTTCCAGCGCCGCGGTCTGCTCCGGCCATGCGTCGCGACCCACGGTCACGGCGCGGACGGCCTTGGTGGAATCGACAAACACCAGACGCTGCGAGACCGCCGCCGCCGCGGCCCGCTCTCGCTGCACCAGAACCGCGCCCAGCGGCAGCACGAGTAGTGCCGCGGCCGCGATGGCCTGTCGGCTCGCCGACCAGAGGCCCATACGCCAGAGCGGCGGCAAGGTACCCACCACGGCCGCGACCTGCGCCGCCGTCGCGCGCTCGCCTAGCAACTCCGCTACGACGGCGGTGAAGGGGCGGTCGTCCCCGCGCGCACGGGCCCGGGCCGCGTACCGGCGCGCGATCTGTTGCACGGTCCCATCATCGCCGGCGGCCAGCAGGTGGCGCACGGCGCGCAGCATGCCGGTCACATCGTCGCCGGACGAGAGCGCCCAATAGCGGCCAATGGCCTGCTCCGCCTCACGCGTGCGCGCGGGACCCAGCGCATCCAACGCCGCCAGTGCGATCTCGTCGTGTGCCAGGGCCCATCCACCGGGCGACCGCGAGATGAGCCCCTGGCGCTCCAGTGGATCCAGTCGCGCCGACAAAACCTCGCGCTCCGCCGCCGAGACCTCGGCCAGCGCGTTGCGCTCCATGGGCGTGCCCGCCACGGCCAGTAGCGCCAACGGCCACAGCTGCTGGTCGGGGAGCACCCGCACGCGCTCGCGGAGCGCCTCGCCGGCCCGCAGCAGCGCGGGGAGTCGTGTCGCGTCCAGACAACGCCATTGGTTGTGCTCCAGCGCCAGCACCCCGTCATCGAGGGCGAAGCGCAGCGTCTCGAGGACGAGCAGCGGACTGCCGCGGGTGGCGTCGTACAGCCCGGGCACCAACTGCGCCGCCCACGGTTGGTTGGGCGGGACAATGGCCAGCGCCGAGACCAGCGTACCCACCTGGTCCTTCGTGAGCGGGGCCAGTGGCAGCACCACGCAGCGCTCGGCGTCCGGCACGCGTTCGGGGCGCGCCGCCGTGACGGTCAGCACGCGCGCCGTGGTAAGACGACTCCACAGCCCTTCCAGCACGCGCAGGGACGGGGCATCGACCCAGTGCAGGTCGTCGATGGCCAGCACGAAGCGTTGCTCGTCGGCCACCGAGTGCATGAGATCGGAAAGCGCGAGAATCCGGCGCCGCAGCATCTCGTCGCCCACGGCGGGATCGGCCGGTGCGGTGAGCCGCGTGGATAGCGTCGGATTGAGCGCGATGAGCGTGGCGGCCGACGCCGGCGCGATACCCGCGGCCCCGGGCCGCTCCACCAACGCGGCCGCGAGATCACTCACAAACGCGTACGGCACGTCGCGGTCACCCGGCGCCGCCCGCATCGACACCACCGCGGCGCCGCCGGCCGAGAGGCGCGCCACGACGTCGCGCAGGAGGCGCGTCTTCCCTAGCCCCGCCGGCGCGCTGATATGCAGGTGACGCGCGGCCCCACTGCGCACCGCATCCCACGCGCTCGTGATGGCAAAGAACTCCTGCTCACGCCCGGTGAGCTCGGCCACCAGTGCGTGCGAGGCCCGCTCGTCCGGCGTCGCGGTCGGCGCCACGCGACGCGCGCGCGCGATGGCGGCGCGGGTGGCCGGCTGGAGCACCGTGCCGTCTTCCCGCGCGGACTCTTCCAGCAGGTCCGCCTCCATGGCCGCCGTCACGAAATCATGCCCGGAGATGGACGCCTCCAAGACCAACCGGCCGGCCGCCTCGACATCCGGCAGCAAGTCGCGCACACGCCGCGCCAACTGCCGCGCCTCGCCCACGCGCGACTCGTTCAGCCAGCGCCGCACCAGCAACTCGGCCGTGCGCATATAGGCCCCACGCAGGCGGTCCCGCTCCAGGTCGGCCCACTGCTCGAACGCCGCCCCACCCGGCACGCCGAAGGCCGGCAGAAAATCGCCCGCGTATCGTCCGATGCCGGATGCCAGATCGCCCGATTCCAGCGCCGCCAGAAATTCGTCGCGGTCGCTCGCGATGGTCTGGACGAGCGTCAACTCTTCCGTCCCCGTGATGGCCTCGTCGCCGACCAGCCGCCGCAGGTTGTAAATGGCCTGCCGCAGGGCGTTGCGCGCCTTGTCGGGGTCCACGTCGGACCAGAGGAGATTGATCAGCGATTCGCGCGACGCGCTGCCGCCGGGGGCGAGCCGGAGAAACACGAAGAGCGCGAGCAACTTTCCCGGGCCCAGCAGGACCTCACCGGTGGATTCGACGCAGAGGGCGGACGAACCGAGGGTGACGAGCCGGAGAGGGAGGTCCGTGCGAGCACGCATTAATCAGTAGGACGAATGAGACGACGGCGTTCAGGCGCCATTTCGGACCATTCAATGTGTAGCCGGTCCCAGCCATGCACTACTGCCGGGGGGCGTTCCGACGGACTCGAACGCACGCGGGGGCGGTACGGGGGCACCGTGGGTGCGGGAGACAGGCCGAAAAACAACCTTCGACACGGAGAGCGCGGAGGACGCGGGGGGCACAGAGGACTACGCGCCCGCTCAGCTGCAGTCCTCTGTGCCCTCTGCGCCCTCTGAGCCCTCCGCGTCCAATGCCGTTCGCGGTCCCGCCCCCACCCTCAGCGTCCCCGCACCGCCCGCAGCAGCATCGCGGTCGCCGCACGTCGCGGTGCATCGGCCTTGTCCGCCCCGCGGTATTTGCCGATGCGCACAATGACCAAATCATGCGACGGCACAATCCACGCACTCTGTCCGCCGGCGCCGATCATCCCGAACGCATCGCGCGGCATCGGTTCGGCGCCATCGCCGTTCATCCAGAAAAATCCGCCGCCGTACACCGGCCGGCCGTCGGCCACCCACGCCGGCGCGAGCGTGCGCACGTACGACACATAGCCTGTGGGCAGCAAGCGTTCACCGTTCCACACGCCGTCCTGCAGGTACAGGTTGGCCAGCCGCGCCCAGTCGCGTGCGGCGATGGCTTCGTAGCCTTGGCCCAGAAAGTTGCCGTACGGATCGGTGTAGATGACCGCATCGCGCATGCCGAGTTTGTCGAACAGCGCGCGCGTGGGGAATGCGTGATAGTTCTCGCCGCGTTTCTCCACCGCGAGGCGCACGAGATAACTGGCGAGCACCGGATCGGTATTGCGGTAACGCCCCACCGTATTGGGCAACCACTGTTGCGGACGCGTCGCCGCGTACTCGTACGAATTGACGGTGCCGTTGTAGAGATAGAGATGATCGGGATAGCCCAGCGACGCGTCGTATCCCGGATCGAACCCACCGCGCAACCGCAGGCCGCTGGACATGCGCATGATGTCGATGATGCGAATGGCGCGGCGCGGATCGTTGGCCGTCTGCCACTGCGGCACCGGTGCCGGTTGTTCCAGCGTGTAGGCCCCCATCTGAATGAGCCGCCCCATCAGCGTCCCCGTCACACTCTTGCCCATCGACCAGCTTTCGAGTGGCGAGTGAATACCCACGCCCTTCGCGTAGCGTTCGCCAATAATGCGGCCTTTGTAGGTGACGACGAACGCCAGCGTCATCGCCTCCGGGGGACCGAAGCCCGTGTCGATGGCACGCGCGACCATCGCCGAGTCCACGTTGGCGGGCCAGGGCGTGTTGGGGAGCACGTCGCCCATGGGCCACGGCGTGGTGGCCGCCGGCGGCAAGGCCGACTTCACCACCGACGGCGTGAACGACACCGAATCGGCGCCGAGAGGCAGCGCCACGCACCCCTGACTGCCGTACTGTTTCGCCACGCGCGTGACGCCGTTTGTAAGCGTCAACCGCACCGTGCGATGCGCGCGGTCGACCACCGTGTCCTTCACCTGCGCACGGAATTCAAACGGCGACGTGAATCCCCCCACGTTGGCCGCCGCGTCGGCGACGTCGAGCCCCGTGATGAAGACCGCCGCACAGAGTGTCGTGGCGAAGCCGGCGGTGTAGTGCGACAACGGGTCGCCCGGCGGCGCCACCCACCGACCCGGCAGTTGCAGCGAATCGCCGCGTGCGATCACCTGCGCCATGGTGGCCACGCGCGGGCGCGCGGGCTGCGCAGCGAGGGAGGCGGTGAGCGAGGCGCTCAGTGCTGCGATGAGTGCGGTGCTGATGGAGGTGCTGATGGAGGTGCTGATGGCGATGCTGCGCCGTGCGACGGGACCACGCCGCGGCGACCAGCGGCAGACGGTGCGGCATGTCGGCGAAAGGATATTCACAGAGATGAGCCGGATGAGGTGCGAAAAGGAGCCGCGAGCGGGAAACATCACCATCGCGCGCATGCAGACGGAAGACCGACGTC
>CALQGY020000180.1 GCA_943330235.2 Candidatus Kuenenia stuttgartensis | reverse complement strand
CCAGCGCGGCCCCCGGCACGGAGTTTCGTTCGACGACGGGCATGTTCCCGGCCAATCGTCAGCCCACCACACACCACGTCGACGCGAGTCCCACCGGCAAGCGCCTCGCGATTCTGACGCTCACCGCGCTTGGTGTCGTCTATGGCGACATCGGCACGAGCCCGCTCTACGCACTCAAAGAGTGCTTCAGTCCGATGTACGGACTGCAGCCGACGCCGGTCAACGTCTTCGGCGTGCTGTCGCTGATCGTGTGGGCGCTCACGTTAGTGGTGAGCATCAAGTACGTCAGCTTCATTCTGCGCGCGGATAATCGCGGTGAAGGCGGCACGTTCGCCTTGCTGGCGCTGATCTTCCCCAAACGGGCCCCGCAGAGCGTCCTCACGAAAGGGCGCGTGCTCGTCGCGCTGGCTCTCTTCGGGACCGCGCTCTTGTACGGTGATGGCATCATCACGCCGGCCATGTCCGTCCTGGGCGCGATGGAAGGACTCGAGATCGCCGTGCCGCGGCTCGCTTCATTCATCGTGCCGATCTCGCTCGTCATCCTCGCCGTGCTCTTTGCGGTGCAGCGATTCGGCACCGATCTGGTGGGCCGGATGTTCGGCCCCTTGATGCTCGTCTGGTTCGGGACGATCGGGGCGCTCGGCATCCGCGAGATCCTGAACACGCCGCAGATCCTGAGCTCGGTGAATCCGTGGCACGCCGTCGTGTTCGCCCAGGCACATGGGACGTTGGCCTTCTTCGTGTTGGGCAGCGTCGTGCTGGCCGTCACCGGCGGTGAGGCGCTCTACGCCGATATGGGCCACTTCGGCAAGCGTCCCATCCGCGTGGCGTGGTTGGCCCTCGTCTTCCCCGCCCTGCTGCTGAATTACTTCGGGCAGGGGGCGCTGTTGCTGCGCAATCCGGCAGCCGCCGAGAACCCGTTCTTCCTGCTGGCGCCGCAGTACCTGCTGATTCCGTTGCTCGTCATCGCGACGATGGCCGCCGTAGTCGCCTCCCAGGCGCTGATCTCCGGTGCCTTCTCCATCACGCGTCAGGGCATCCAGCTGGGGTTCATTCCCCGCATGGAAGTGAAGCACACGTCGAAGACCGAAGAAGGGCAGATCTACATCCCCGAGATCAACTGGTTCATCGCCGTCGGGTGCCTCTTCATCGTGGTCGCGTTCAAGAACACGGGCGCGCTGGGTGCCGCCTACGGTATCGCGGTGACGGGCACGATGTTCATCACCACGATCCTGTTCCATGTGGTCGCCCGCCGTCGCTTCCACTGGGCGCCGTGGAAGGCGGCCGTGATCACGAGCCTCTTCCTCATCGTGGACATCGCGTTCCTCAGCGCCAACGTCGTGAAGATCGCGCACGGTGGCTGGGTACCGCTGGTGCTCGGCATGGCGTTGTTCATCGGCATGCTGACGTGGAAGCGTGGCCGCGCGCTGCTCAGTGCGCGCTTGGCCGAAGGGAGCATGGACATCCAGATGTTCCTCGAGAACATCACGAAGTCGGCGGTGCACCGCGTGGCCGGTACGGCGGTGTTCATGACCGGCAGTGACGACGGGGTGCCGCCGGTGCTCCTGCATCACCTGAAGCACAACAAGGTGCTGCACGAGCGCGTGCTGCTGGTGTCGGTGAAAACCGCCGACAGCCCGGAGACCAGTGCGTCGGAGCGCGTGCGCGTGTTGCCGCTGGGCCAAGGGTTCTGGCGCGTGATCGCCACCTACGGCTTCATGCAGTCGCCCAACGTGCCGCAGGTGCTTGAGGTGGTGGACCAAATGGGCATCCGCTGCAAGCCCATGGAGACCAGCTACTTCCTCGGTCGCGAGCGATTAATCCCCACGGCCGGTCGCCCGGACGAACCGTTCTCGTTGCCGGTGTGGCGGAAGGTGGTCTTCTCGATCATGTCGCGAAACGCCCGCTCGGCCACCGAGTTCTTCGCCATTCCGCCCAACCGGGTTGTGGAGCTGGGTACGCAGATCGTGTTCTGAGATTCGGCGCGGCTGACTGACTCGGCTGACCGACGCGGCTGCGTGACGAGGCGGGAACGACATGAGGGGCGAGACGCAGCTAGCGTCTCGCCCCTCGTGTCATGTCACGCCCTGTGTCGCACGGACGGGTCAGTCTCCGGCGACCGGCACCGGATCGAACCCCTGCTTGGCATCGCGTGCTGCGGTCAGGCGGGCGCGGCGATGACGCAGGCCGTCGAGCAACGTGTACACCACCGGCGTCACGTAGAGCGTGATGATCTGCGAGAAGGCCAAGCCACCGACCACCGCAAGACCCAGCGGCTGCCGTGATTCCGCACCGGCGCCCACGCCGAACGCGATGGGCAACGTGCCCATGAGCGCAGCGGCCGTGGTCATCATGATGGGACGGAATCGCACGCGCGCCGCCTCCACGATGGACTCGGCCGCCGACCATCCGCGCTCGCGCTCCACATCGATGGCAAAGTCGATCATCATGATGGCGTTCTTCTTCACCAGTCCGATCAGCATGATCACACCGACATACGCGTACACGCTCAGATCCTTGCCGAAGATGAGCAGCGTCAGCAGCGCGCCGACGGCGGCAAAGGGCAGGCCGGAGAGAATCGTGAGCGGGTGGATGTAGCTCTCGTAGAGAATGCCGAGCACCACGTAGATCACGAAGATCGCGACGGCCAGCAGCGCGAGCAGTCCACCCTGCGCCTGCGCAAAGGCCTGGGTATCGCCCGACAGGATACTGGAGACATCACTGGGCAGCGTGTTGCGCGCTTCGCGCTGCACGGCGTCCACTGCAGTGCCGAGCGCCACGTTCGGGCGCAGATTGAACGAGATGGTGACGGCCGGCAGCTGTCCGTTGTGCTGGATGGACTGCGGACCGACACCCTTCGTGAAGCGGGCGACGGCGCCCAGCGGAATGAGCGTCCCGGTCTGCGAGCGCACAAACAGCTGGCTCAACGCGGTGGGATCGCGCTGATATTCCGGCTTGAGCTCCATCATCACCCAGTACTGGTTCGTCTGCGTGTAGATGGTGGAGATCTGGCGCGCGCCGTACGAGTTATAGAGCGCCTGCTCGATCTGCGTCGCCGTCACGCCCAGCGCTGAGGCGCGCTCGCGATCGATCTCGACGCCGACCTGCGGGTTGCCCACCTGCAAATCGCTGGAGATGCCTTCGATTTCGGGCAGATCCCGCATCCGCGTTTCGAGCTGGCGACCGGCGGTGTAGAGCTGCGCGATGTCCGAGCCCTGCAGCGAGATCTGATACGAGCTGTTGCCGCGACGACCGCCGATGTTGATCGGGGGCGGGTTGCGGAAGAACACCTGCACACCCGGCACCTTCGATGTGGCGCGCGTGAGATTGCGCATGATCTGATCGACATGCGGACGCGCGCCGCGGTCCGCGAGGGTCAACTGCAGGCGGCCACTGTTGCTGCCGCCGCCGCCACCACCGCCGCCCACCGACGCGAGCACGAACTTCACATCCGGATTCGCCTGCACGATCTCGGCCACCGCACGAACCTTCTCCGCCATCGCGACGAAGCCGATGCCTTCCGGTCCTTCGATGGAGCCCGAAAGGCGTCCGGTGTCTTCGGATGGAATGAAGCCCTTGGGGATGATCACAAACAGCGCAACCGTCAGCACCAGCATCAGCGCGCCAAACGTCATAGCGAGCCCACGATGTCGCATGACCCAGCCCAGCGAATTCACATAGCCGCGCTCACTGGCCTGATACAGCCGCTCGACGGAGCGCCACTTGCCCTCTGTCGCGGCATGCCCCTCGCCGCCCTTGAGAAAGCGTGCGCACAGCATGGGCGTCAGCGTGAGCGAGATGAACCCGGACACCAGAATTGCCACACCGATGGTGACCGCGAACTCACGGAATAACCGTCCCACTAATCCGGGCATGAACAGCAGTGGAATGAACACCGCGACCAGCGACACCGTCATGGACAGAATGGTGAAGCTGATTTCCTTCGAACCGTCGAGCGCCGCCTGCATGGGCGTTTTGCCCATCTCGAGGTGACGTACGATGTTCTCCAGCATGACGATCGCGTCGTCCACCACGAAGCCGACGGCGAGGGTCAGCGCCATCAGCGAGAGGTTGTCCAGGCTGTAGCCAAGCGCCCACATCACGCAGCACGTGCCGATGAGGGAGAATGGCAGCGCCAGCGACGGGATGATGGTCGCGCGCACATTGCGCAGGAACAGGAAGATCACCATCACGACGAGGCACAGCGTCAGCAGCATCGTGGACTTCACGTCACCAACCGACTCTTCGATGGAGTCGGCCTTGTCGTAAATCTTCTCGACACGAATGCTGGCCGGCAGCTGCGGCTTGATCGCTTCCAGTTCGGCGCGAACGCCCTCAGACACCGCGACGGTGTTCACGCCTGGCTGGCGAATGATCGAGAGCGAAATATTGCCCTTGCCATTCAGCTCGCTGAGCACGCGCTGGTTCTGCACATCGTCCAGCACGTTGCCCAAGTCGCCCAGTCGGACCGGTGCGCCGTTGCGATACGCCACCACCAGCTGGCGGTACTGCGTGGCCGTCTTGAGCTGTCCGCTGGCCTGCACGGTGAAGGACTGATTGGGTCCCATCAGCACGCCGCCCGGCAGGTTGGAATTGCCGGCTTGTACCGCTTGCTGCACTTCATCAATGCCGATGCCGCGCGACACGAGCGCGCCCGGATCGAGCTGAATGCGCACCGCGAATTTGGCCGAGCCGAACACCTGCACCTGCGCCACACCGGCCACGGTGGAGAGGCGCTGGCCGACAAACGTTTCGACGTACTCGTTCAACTCCGTCCGTGTCATCTGGTCGGTGCTGAAGCTGTACATGGCGATGGGCTGATCGGCTGCATTCGCCTTGTTGTACGACGGCGGTTGAATGCCCTGCGGCAGTTGGCGCAGCGTCTTCGAGATGGCGGACTGCACATCGGCCGCGGCCTTATCGATGTCGCGCTCGAGATTGAACTGTAGCGTGACGTTCGTGCTGCCCTGCGAGCTGCCCGAGGTGATGTTGTCGACGCCCGAGATCGTGGAGAATTGCTGCTCAAGCGGGGTGGCCACCGACGTCGCCATGACCTCGGGGCTCGCCCCTGGCAGCGACGCGTTCACCGTAATGGTCGGATAGTCGATGGTGGGGAGATCGCTGACCGGTAATCCACGGTAGGCGATGACGCCAAAGACCAGAATGCCGAGCATGACCAACGAGGTCATGACCGGCCGTTTAATCCAGATCGCGCTCAGATTCATCGCGTGCCTCCCTCGGCGCCT
>CALQGY020000179.1 GCA_943330235.2 Candidatus Kuenenia stuttgartensis | reverse complement strand
GGCGGGTATTCCGGTGATGATGCTCAAGGGGGCGGCCATGCTGCTGGCCTACTATCCGAGTCATGCGCAGCGGCCCATGGGTGATCTTGATCTCGCCGTCCCCATCGCGCACGCACCGCGCGCCATCGCGGCGCTGCGCGCGCTGGGATGGCAGCCCACGTCAGGTGAATCTGCCGATCACTATCGGTGGTTTCACGCCATGCAGTTCTTTCACCCCGACGGCGGTGAGTTGGATCTGCACTGGCACGTCATGGTGGAAACCACGGCAGGCGACGGCGATACGCTGCTGTGGGACGCCGCAGAGGCCGTCGAGTTCTCGGGGCAGTCCGTGCAGCTATTGGCACCCACGGATCTCTTGTTCCATACCGTGCTCCACGGCGTGCGCTGGAACGACGCGACGCCTATTCGTTGGATCATCGACGCGCGGCAGATTCTCGAGCGGCGCTCAGCCGACATCGATTGGACGCGACTGCTCGATCTGAGTGCGCGCTTAGCCGTGTCGCACCGTATGGCACTGGGGCTCGCCTATCTCAGCGAACACCACGACGCGGCTATCCCGCCCGTGGTGCTGGCGACGCTGCGTGGCGGTTCCAGCTCATGGCGCGAACGCCTTGAAGCCTCGGTGATCCTCACCGATCTCGCCGACCGCCCAAAGCATTTCCTGCAGTACTACTACACGATGCTCGCGGATTTCTCGCGCGTCGCCGACCCGCGCCTGAATGCGCTCGCCTTCGCGTGGCAGTTTCCGCACTATCTCCGATATCGCCTCAAGCTGGGCGGCCGACGCGAGCTGATCGGCCTCGTGGCGCGCGGGCTCTTCAAACGCCTGGGTGGCGGCACGATGGCCACGCGCACGGCTGACGCACAGGGCGCCGCGTGATACCGCACGCGGTGCACTCCATCGATCGCCCAGCGCTGCGCTGGTTCGTTGCCCGTCTGGCGCGCTATCGCGGGCAGCTCGTAGTGGTGTCGCTGGCTGCGGTCATGCAGTCAGCGCTGACGATCCCCACACTCACG
The DNA here is from genome assembly GCA_943330235.2 of Candidatus Kuenenia stuttgartensis. Classification (GTDB taxonomy): domain Bacteria; phylum Gemmatimonadota; class Gemmatimonadetes; order Gemmatimonadales; family Gemmatimonadaceae; genus Gemmatimonas; species Gemmatimonas stuttgartiensis_A. The sequence continues at coordinate 4,282 of CALQGY020000179.1, read as the reverse complement.
CTGGTGCGTCGCGCGCTCGACGACGTCCTTCCGGCGCGTGACATCGCCGCGCTTTGGTGGATTGGGGCGGCATTGCTGTTCCTGCGGGTTGCCGGCAGCGCGCTGGCGCTCTGGGTCCGCGCGGTCGTGTTGCGGATCGTGAAAAACGCCACGCGCGACCTGCGCGACGAGCTCTCCACCCACATTCTGGGCCGCGGCAGTGCGTTCTTTTCGCAGGCCGATCTGACGCAGCTGCACACGCGTCTCGTGCAGGATACCGAGCGCGTCGACAACGTCACCACCACCCTCATCGCGGGGATGCTCCCCGCGCTGGTGACGTCGGTGCTGCTGCTGACCATCATGGTGCGCATCAGCCCCGTGCTGGTGCTCTTCCTCGGGCTCGCCGCACCGGCGCTCTGGGGCGCCGGGCGCCTTACAAGCCGCAGCATCAAGACCGAGTTGGATGCGTTCCGCGCGCGCTTCGAAGAGTACAGCGGCGGCACGCAGTTCATGCTCCGGTTCATGGACCTCCTGCGCATGCGCGCCTGGCAGCCCGCGGAAACGCGTGCACAGCACGCGAGGCATCTCGCGCTCGCCGATGCCGGCGTGGACATGGGCATGAGCTACGCATGGCATGCACATTCACAGCGTGCCATCACCACCATCGCCGGACTCGGCATGCTCATGCTGGGTGGCGCGGCGGTCGCGCGCGGCGAGATGACGCTGGGACAGTTCTTTGTGTTCTATGTCGCGGCCGGCATGATGAGCGGGAATGTGGATACGGTCATCGGCAGTGTCCCCGATCTCATCGCGGGCAGCACCGCGCTGGGCGTGCTGCGGGGCATCGCGACCTCGGGCGAGGGTGAGCCATATGCGGGGACCACCGCGCTCCCCTTCGCCGGTGGTGTGGCCCTGCAGGATGTCGTGTTCTCCTATGGAGAGCGTCCGCTGTTGCAGGGTGTGACCCTCGATATCGCCCCTGGATCTCACGTGGCCATCGTGGGGGAGAATGGCGCCGGGAAGAGCACTATTCTGCAGTTGCTCCTCGGTACGCTGCGGCCGCACGGCGGACAGGTGCTGGCCGACGGCATGCCGTATGACGGTCGCGATGTGCCGCACTTGCGTCGTCAGATGGGTGTCGTGCCGCAGCATCCGCTGTTCTTCCACGGCACCATCCTCGACAATCTCCGCTTCGGTCACGAGTCGGTCGATCCCGCGGCGCTCACGGAAGCACTCGCCATCAGCGCGGCGGACGCCGTGATTGCGCGGCTGCCGGATGGGTTGTCGACGATCATCGGTGATCGCGGCACCCGCCTGTCCGGCGGTGAGTCGCAGCGTCTGAGTATCGCTCGCGCGCTCTTACATCGCCCCGCGCTGTTGATGCTCGATGAGCCGACCACGCACCTCGATACACAGAGTATTGCGCACATTCTGCGCGAGCTCGCGGCATGGGCGCATCATCCCGCCATTGTGCTCATTAGTCACGACCCCGCCATTTCGGCGTTTGCCTCCGAAGGATGGCACCTCACGCAGGGCCGCTTGGTACCGATATGCCCCCCGTAAATCCGCATCGCATCGACGATCCGCCGCTGCCCGAGTCGGAACAGGCAGCCTTCCTGCAGTCAGTCGTTGCGGGCGGGGAGCGCGCCGAGGCCGCGCGCGGGGCGCGTGCGGTCATGCTGGATCTCGCGCGTACGCGGGTGCGACTGATCTTTGCGGGACACGCGGTAGGCGATCTGTTCCTGCCGGCGTTAGCGCATCTCATTGTTGATGATGACGGCGTGGCCGATATGACCATTCACGTCTGGGATAGCGCCTCCAGCGGCGTCACCATGCCGCCGCCGCCGGTGTCCGTCGATTGCTTCAGCAATCGCGGCGATATCTGGCGCATGCCGAGTGCGCGCTATCGGAGCGCCTTTCACTGGGTGGAGAATTCGGTCAGTGTGATGGATGTCGAGTCGCGCGTGGGGGCGTACTGGGCGCCCACGATGGACGGGCTCCCCTTCTGGGCGAAGGCCTCACCGTTTCGCACGCTCTTCCATTGGTGGCTCGAGTCCATCGGCGGGCAGCTGCTGCATGGCGCGGCCTTCGGTGGCGACGATGGGGCACTGCTCATTACGGGCAAGGGCGGCATCGGCAAATCCACCACGGCACTCACGTGCCTGACGCACGGACTCTCGTACATCGGTGACGACTATCTGGCCGTGCGTCTTGATCCCGAGCCGCGAGTGTACAGCCTGTACTGCACCGCGAAGCTCAATGGTCCGCAGATGGAGCGGTTCCCTGCGTTGAATGCGCTGGTCTCCAATCAGGGATTCACCACGGACGAAAAGGCCGTCGTGGGTCTTCTGCCCACCTTCGCGTCGCAGGTGGTGCGATCACTTCCGCTGCGCGCCATCTCTACGCCGGTGTTCGCCGGCGAGCCCGCGACGTCGTTTGTCGGTGCGACCAAGCTGTCCTTGCAGCGGGCGGCGACGTTCACCACCATGTCGCAACTCCCGCACGCCGGTGCGGCGCTGCACGCGTTCATGCATCGGCTGGTGCATGCGGTGCCGGGCTTCACGCTCCGGCTGGGGAGTGAGCTGTCCACCATTCCCGCGGCCATGCTCGCACTCCTTGCGCAATCGGATGCATGGCTCGCCTCCACCGCCAGCGCCGCGGAGCCCACCGAGCATCAGCCGCTCGTGACGGTCATCATCCCCGTGTACAACGGTGCGCGCTTCCTCGCGGAGGCGGTCAACTCGGTGTTGGCGCAGCAGTATCCGCAGATCGAAATCATCGTGGTGGATGATGGATCCACCGATGATCTAGCGGCCGCCATCGCGGCGTTGCCCGTGGAGGTACGTCTGCTGGAGCAGTCCAACGCCGGCCCGGCGGCGGCGCGTAATCGTGGCCTCAAGGACGCCGGCGGCGATTTCATCGCGTTTCTCGACGTCGATGATCTCTGGCCCGAGGGCAACTTGTCGCACCTCGTGCATGAATTGCAGCATGAGCCCGCGTTGCAGGCCATTCATGGGCGCGCGCAGCTGATGCGCCGCAACACCGCGGGCGTGGATGAGTATGTGGGTGATCCGGCCGAGGCCTTTCCGTTTTACATCGGCGCGGGCGTGTACCGGCGGAGCATCTTCGCCACGGTCGGACTGTTCGACGCGAATCTCAAGTTCGGTGAAGACGCCGACTGGTTCCGTCGCGCCGAGGAGCAGCAGGTGGCCATTCGCCATGCCGACGAGGTGTGCCTGTTCGTGCGTCGGCATGACGGCAACATGACGCTGGGCAAATCCACGGTGGAGCTGAACGCACTACGTGTCGTCAAGCTGGCTATGGATCGGCGCCGTGCGGCGCAGGGGGCGGGCGGTGCCTGAGGCGGTTGTGACTGGGAGGCGAATACCATGAGACCTACCGGAACCGTCGTTGTCACGGGCGCGGCCGGCCAGATCGGTTCGGCGGTACGCCCGTTCCTCGCGCAGCTGTTCGACTCGGTGCGGTTGGTTGACCTGGTACGCATGACCGTGAACGCCGCCAATGAGTCGGTGTTGATCGGGGATGTCAACGACCGTTCAGTCGTCGATCAGGCGTATGCCAACGCCGATGCCCTGATTCATCTGGCCGGTGTCGCTTCGACTTCCCCGTGGGCGGACCTGCTCGACGCCAACGTGACGGGCGTTGCGGCGCTGCTGGCGCACGCTGAACGGTCTGGCATTCGGCGTATCGCGTTAGCGAGCACCATGCATGTGATGGGCCTCTACCGCCGCGACGAGCGCATCACGCCGCATATGAAGGCCCGCCCGGACTCACCGGCGGCGGCAACAAGGCTTCTCGGTGAGCAGGTGGGGCAGTGGCATGCGGCGCGCACGGGCGCGCGGGTGGCGTCCGTACGCATCGGCTGCTTCAAGCCGACGCGCGAGGAGTCCGAACCCTGCTCTTGGATCGGTCCGGAGGATCTGGCGCGGCTGTTTCACCATGTGCTGATGCATCCCCGAGGTAATGCGCCGATCGTGCACGCGGTCGCCCCGCACTTCGGGGATGACTGCGGGCAGCGGGCACTTTGGTGGCGGCACGGGTTCCGCTTTGAACATCGCAGCGAGAGCCGTAGACGGTCGCTGCAGCGTCTTTCGTGGTGGTATCCGTCGGATCCGATCGCGTGCCGGTATCGTGGCGGCGAGTTCGCCAGCCGAACGCTCGCTGGTTGAAATTCACTCTCCTTCTGACCTTCATGGACGCGCATCTGCGAGAGCGACTCGCGAGGCTGCACCAGACGCATGTCGGGCAGTACTCCATCGTGTCGCTTGACCCTCCGATCTTC
>CALQGY020000178.1 GCA_943330235.2 Candidatus Kuenenia stuttgartensis | reverse complement strand
CGTCCAGTGGCTGGGCAGGATTGCGTCCGGGCTTGGCCGTTGAGATCGCGCTCTGCGCGGACAGCGGTGTGGCCAGAGTAGACAGTAAGACGCCCACCAGCGGCGCACTGCCCATCAGGGCACTGCCCATCAGGGCACTGCCCATCAGGGCACTGCCCATCAGGAGCGAAAGGCTGACGCGTCGTGCCAGACGAGCGCGAGGAACGGAGATACGCGACATGCAATCCTCGAAGGGGGCGGAGCAGGGGAACTGACTCATGGAGGTCCCACACTCAGCTATAATGCGGCGCGGTGGGTGTTTCGACCACCGTTGCGCGTGCAGATTATCGCGCTCCCCGTTCCCACGCCGCATGCAACCCGTCGTTCGCTCCATCTCGCCCTGCATCATGTGTGGCGCACCGGTCGTCCCCGCTCGTGGCGCCGCGCCCCCCGCCGACGGGATGCGGGGGCCGCGCTTGTGTTCGTCGGTGCGCTGCGCCTACCGGTATGCGGCGATCCCCGTGTCACAGCGGTGCAAGGCCTGTGCGGCGCCGCTCTCCCCGGCCAGTCGGGGGCGCGGTCTCTGTGATACCCCGGGGTGCGCGGCCTCGTGGCAACAGCAACAGATCGCCAACGATCGCGCGGCGTCCCGCGCCGAGCTGCAGGCGGCGATCGCTCGGCGCAACCGCTCGGCTGCTCGGCGCGGTATCGCGGCAGCGGCGCGCGACAGCTATCGGGTGGCCATCATTCCACGCAATGACGACCGCAGTACGCGATTGCCGGTGCGGCGCCGCAATACGTTCCTGCAGCGGCTGCGGGCCAATATCGCCGTCGCGCGGGCGCGCATCGCGGCCGGCGAGGACCGTGCCACCACGACGGCGTCGTATGATGCGATCGAGCGCAACGGACGCAGCGACGCGGAGCTGGCCGCCGAGGTGACGCTTATGAACACCGGGTGCGCGTCATGCCGTGGCTCATGCTGCCAGCAGGGCGGTGACCACGCCTTCAACAGCCCCGAGACCGTGATGCGCTATCTCGAACAGTGGCCGACGCATGACGACGAGACCATCGTGTCGCGGTATACCGGACATTTTACGCCACGCACCATGTCACGCGGGTGCGTCTTCCAGCATACCGCAGGGTGCGCACTCCCGCGCGACCTCCGCTCGGATATCTGCAATCGTTACTACTGCAACAGCATCATGGTGCTGCGTAACGCGTTTCAGGCGGACGATCCGGTCGGCGCCTATTTCATCCATGACGGCGCTCACGCGTCGCGTCCTGGGGAGTTTGTGCAGATCGCCGTGCGTCGCGCTGCGGGTCACGACTTGCCGTAAGGCCGTTGCGCGTGCGGGATCAGGTGGTATTGAGGTTGTAGCGCATGATGGACGCGTGGCGCCCGCCCTTCTCGCGCTCCAGCGTGTACACATCGCCCGACGGGCCCGTGGCGTGTGCGACGGCTGTGCGCAGGACCGCCCGCTCTTCGTCGGTAAGCACCAGTGAGAGCGCCGCCAGCGTCTGCGGCAGATGCGCCGCGTGCCGCGCCCCTACAATGGCTGCGGCGACCGCGGGTTCATCCAGCACACAACGCAGCGCCACGGTGCCGATCGTGACACCGTGCAGCTCGGCGATGCCATGCAGCGCACGGAGCAACGACTGAAACGCTCCCCATCCGCCGAAGTCGTCGATGATCAGCTTGTACTTCACCAGCGAGCGGTTCTCAAACGGCGCTACCGGTTCCGCCGCGCCCAGCCAGCGCTCGTGAAAGAATCCGCCCGCCAGCGAGCCGTAGGCCAGTAACGAGACGCCGCGCGCTGCGCACAACGCGGCCATCGCGCCCAACGCACGCCGGTCCAGCAGCGAGCATTGCACCTGATGCGCCGCGACGGGCACGCCGGCGTCGAGGATGGCCTGCAGATGTGGCGTATCCATGTTGGTCACGCCAATGTGCCGGATTTTCCCGGCGCGCTGCAGCGTGGCCAGATGCAGCGCCGCCTGCGCCACACCGGGAATGTCGTAGTCCCACCAATGGAACTGCACGAGATCGAGCGTGTCCACGCCCAGGCGCTGCAACGACCGATCGATGAGCCGCTCGATATCGACGAAGCGCAGCGTGGCCAGCGCGTCCAGATCGGGGACGCACTTGGTGTGCACACGAATGGGCGGCGCGTTCTCGCCATGCGCAGCGCGCCACGCGCGCAAGAACTCACCGATCAGCGCCTCAACACCCGTGTAGATGTCCGCGCAGTCGAACGCAGTGATGCCGGCTTCGGCGAACGCCGTCATGTCGGCAACGGCGCGCGCCTGATTGATGGCGCCGTGGCCGCCGGCCAGCTGCCATCCGCCCTTGATGAGGCGCGGGATGTCGTAGCCCGGCGCCAGTGCGACGGTGGGTACACTGAGCCCCGCGCTCGCGCCCAAGCGCTCGCTCATGCGCTCGCTCATGCGCTCGCTCATTCGTTCACTGATTCGCTTGGCGGCAACGGCACCGCGGTCACGTCGGCGTGATGGAACACCGTCTGCCCCGTGCGCGTGATGCGAAACCGCCCGCCGCAGTGCGGATCAGGGCAGGCGATGTCGGCGTCGGTGGTCATCCAGTCGTTGGGATGCGTGGGACGCTGCTTGGCCGGCAGCAGCGGGAGCAGCGCTGCCAGCGGATACAGCGGAAACGTCTGCCCGGGCGGGAAGTACAGATTCTCACCCACGAGCGAGAACCAGTCGCCGGCCTTGTGGTTACAGATCATCGGACGCTCGGTCGCGATGACCTCCACGCGCAGGTCGTAGAGTGAAAACGTGTCGTCTGCCATGGCGCGAATGATAGTGAGAGCGCGGCGCCCCGTCGCGCTATCGGTCGTATAACTGCGTGAGGTCGCGCAGGCGGGCGGTGATCTCGGGGGTGAGCTGTTCCCACGTAAAGCGGAACTGCCAGTTGCCCGACGGACGTCCGGGGAGATTCATGCGTGCGTTGCTGCCCAGGCCCAGAATATCCTGCATGGGGATGAGCACGGTGTTGGCCACCGAGGCGAGCGCGACGCGTATCAGTGTCCAGTGCATGTCGTGGCCGTCGGTATCGAGATAGCGCTTGGCGAACCGATGCTCACGTTCGATGTCGTCCGCCGAGCGGGTGGAGTCGGTGCCCACCTCGGCGTTCCACCAGCCCACGGTTGTGTCGTTGTCGTGCGTGCCCGTGTACACCACGCGTTCGCGCGGAAACGTGTGCGGCTGGAAGTGTTTGGCCTGCCCGTCACCTCCAAACGCGAATTGGAGAATGCTCATACCCGGATAGCCCAACGCGTCGCGCAGCGCGTCCACCTCGGGCGTGATGAGCCCCAAGTCTTCGGCGATGATGGGCAGGGGGCCCAGCGCGTCGGTGAGCGCGTTGAACAGTTCGAGCCCCGGACCTTTGCTCCAGACGCCGTTGATGGCCGTCGTGTCGGCGCCCGGCACTTCCCAGTAGGCCTCGAAGCCGCGGAAGTGGTCGAGGCGCACGATGTCGAACATCTCGAGCGCGGCGCGCATCCGTGCGATCCACCAATCGTAGCCGCGGGCGCGGAGCGCGTCCCAATCGTAGATGGGATTGCCCCACAGCTGTCCCGTCTCGCTGAAATAGTCGGGAGGCACGCCCGCCTGCACGATGAGACCGCCCGCTTCGTCCAGTTGGAAGAGCTCGCGGTTGGCCCACACGTCGGCGGAATCGTGCGCGACATAGATGGGCACATCTCCCATGAGCTGCACGCCGCGCGCGCGGCAGGCCTGCTTGAGTGCGGTGAACTGGCGGAAGAAGATGTACTGCTCCACGCAGACCTGCGTGATGACGTCCGCGTGCGAGATGCGAAAGCCGGCCAATGCCTGCGGGTCGCGATTGGCGAACGCGGCCGGCCACTGTGTCCACGGGACGCCCGCATAGGCCTGCTTGAGCGCCATGAACAGCGAGAAGTCGTCCAGCCATGCGCGTTGCTCGTGCACGAACTGCTCGTAGCGTGCATCCGGCACGAAGCGCGCATGGACGTGCCCCAGCATGCGCCGCTTGTGCGCAATCGCTTCGGCGAAGTCCACCTTGTCCGTGGGCAGCGTGCTGGTCGCGCCCGGGATGTGGATGAGGAGCGGGTTGCCGGCGAACGCGGAGAAGCACTGATACGGCGAGTCGCCGTAGCCCGTGGGGCCCAGTGGCAGCATCTGCCAGAGCGTGAACCCCGCGTCGGCGAGCACATCGAGGAAGCGGAGGGCGTCCGGGCCCAGATCGCCGATACCGTTGGGGCCGGGTAGCGATGTGGGGTGCAGCAGGACACCGGCAGCGCGTGGGAACTTCATGGGAACATCATAAGGAGCGACGATCGATCCGCAGGAGACACGGCATGCGCAGGGGGCCGCGCGCGTACATGGGGCAAGCTCGCGAACTGCAGGCCGATTCGCCAGCGGACGCAGCGGCGGCGCCAATGAGACGTTATCGTGGGGCAGCGCGCGCCCGCGCAGCGGTCGGCGGGCTATTCACCAGGGAGACCAACCGTGATTCGTCCGACGTGGATTGACTACGTGGTCATGGCGATCTACTTCGCCGTGGTGCTGGGCATCGGCTGGGCACTGCGCCGCCGCATGCGCACGTCCAACGACTTCTTCCTGTCGGGGCGCTCGCTGCCGCCGTGGGTGACCGGGCTGGCGTTTCTGAGCGCGAATCTGGGCGCGCAGGAAGTGATCGGCATGGGCGCATCGGGGGCGAAGTACGGCATTGCCACGAGCCACTTTTACTGGATTGGCGCTATTCCCGCGATGGTGTTCGTGGGGCTGTTCATGATGCCGTTTTACTACGGATCACGGGCGCGCTCGGTGCCTGAGTATCTCAAGCTGCGCTTCGACGAAAAAACGCGCACGCTCAACGCGGTGTCGTTTGCGGCCATGACCGTCTTCTCGTCCGGCGTGTCCATGTACGCGATGGGGAAGCTGCTCAATCTGCTGTTGGGGTGGGACTTCGATACCAGCGTGGTCGTGTCGGCCGGCATCGTGCTGGCGTATGTGCTGCTGGGCGGCCTCACCAGCGCGATCTACAACGAAGTGCTCCAGTTTTTCATGATCGTATTCGGCTTCGCGCCGCTGGTGTGGATTGGGCTGCGCAGCGTGGGCGGTTGGAGCGGCATGACATCCAGACTGTCGGCCGCGGCCATCTCCCGAGGCTTACCGGAATACGCATACACGCATGCATGGCGCGGCATGGGCTCGGCGACGACCAATGCCATCGGCATTGAGTGGTTCGGGATGGTGATGGGGTTGGGGTTTGTGCTGTCGTTTGGCTACTGGTGCACCGACTTTCTGGTGGTGCAGCGCGCCATGGCCGCGGATTCGATGACCGCCGCGCGGCGCACGCCGCTCATTGCGGCGGTGCCCAAAATGTTCTTCCCATTCCTGG
>CALQGY020000177.1 GCA_943330235.2 Candidatus Kuenenia stuttgartensis | reverse complement strand
GCCGCGGTGGAACGCGGCTACCGCGACGGGTTTGCTGCGGGGCTGCGCGAAGAGGCCGCGAGCTTTGGGCGTCTCACGGTCTCGCCCGAATGTCGCCAACTCGTCTACCTGTTCTTCGCGACCACCGCGCTCAAAAAAGACAACGGCCTCCCGCCGGGTGTGACGGCGACCGCGCGCGACGTGCGCGCCATCGGCATCCTGGGCGCCGGCTTCATGGGGGCGGGTATCGCCACCGTGGCGGTACAGGCCGGGTCGCTGGTGCGCCTGAAGGACGCGTCGCTGGAACGTGTGACGGCGGGGTGGCGTGTCGTGCGCGACGTGGTGCGTGAACGGCTCACGCGCCGGCAGATCACGCGCACGCAGATGAACGCGACGATGTCGTTGTTGGGGGTCACGACGGACTATCACGGGTTCGCCGGCGCGCAGCTGGTCATCGAGGCGGTCTTCGAAGATCTCACGGTGAAGCGGCAGGTGTTACGCGAGCTCGAAGCCGTCGCGCCGCACGCCATCTTCGCCTCGAACACCAGCACCATTCCCATTCGCGAGATCGCCGCGGCCGCGTCCCATCCGGAGCGCGTCGTCGGCACGCACTTCTTCTCGCCGGTGCATAAGATGCCGCTGCTCGAGGTCATCGTGACGCCCGAGACGAGCGCGGAGACGACGGCCACCGTGGTGCAATACGGCCGGCAGCTGGGGAAGACCGTGATCGTCGTGCGCGACGGCCCGGGCTTCTACGTCAATCGCATCCTCGCGCCGTACCTGAACGAAGCGGGCACCTTGCTGGACGAGGGGCTGCGCACGGATGCGCTCGACGCGGCGATGACCGCCTTCGGATTCCCCGTGGGGCCCATGACGCTGCTCGATGAAGTCGGACTCGACATCGCCGGCAAGTCGGGCCCCATCATGGCCGCCGCGTTCGGCGCTCGCATGGCGCCGTCGGCCGCCCTCGGGCGCGTGGTCGCCAGTGGCCGCCTCGGACGAAAGGCCAAGCGCGGCTTCTATCGCTACGACGCAGCGGGCAAACGACTGGGCGTCGACGACGACGTCTACGCACTCAGCGCCGCAGGGACGCGGCGCACGACGATGGACGCGGCGGAGATCCAGCGTCGGCTCGTCCTCCCGATGCTCAACGAAGCGGTGCGCTGCCTCGACGACGGGATCATCCGGTCGCCGCGTGACGGTGACATCGGCGCGGTTTTCGGCATCGGGTTCCCGCCGTTTCTCGGTGGCCCGTTCCGCTATCTCGACACACTCGGCGCGGCCACCGTCGTGGCCCAGCTTGAGGCGCTCGACGCCCGTTTCCCGGGGCGCTACACGCCCGCAGAGGGACTGCGGACGCGGGCGGCCACCGGCACGCGGTTTCATGACTGAGCGTCTCCCCCTTTTCGACGACTTTTGATGACCGACCACCTGCACCCCCGCGTCGCCGAACTGGTGGATGCGCTGCACACCGCCCAGCACGACTTCGTGGCGCTCCTCGCACGCATCCCCGCCGAACAGGGCGATGTGGTGCCGGGCGAGGGCCGATGGTCCATCGCACAGCACGTCGAGCATCTGGCCATCGTGGAGGATGGCGCCGGACGCCTCATCGCCAAGCTGATCAAGCAGGTCCAGAGCACCGGCGCGCTCGAAACCGAGCGCACCACGGTGCTGGACTCGTTGGACCATGTGCAGCTCTGGACGGTCCGGAAACGCATCGAGGCGCCGGACTTCGTGAAACCCACGGAAGGGCTGTCCATCGCCGAGGGGCTGGCGCGTCTGACCGCCTCGCGCACGCGACTCATCGACGCGTTCCAGCGCGCATCCGGACTCGCGTTGGGGAGTGCCATGGCGCCGCACCCGGTGCTGGGGCCGCTCACCATCTACCAGTGGGGGCTGATGGCGGCGCAGCACCAGCGGCGTCACGCCGAGAGCATCGCGGCGCTGGTGGCCGCGTGATCGTCCTGCTTCGGGTATATTCCCCGCGTATTCCGGCGACCGGCTGCACCGCGTAGCGTCGCCCCCGTCCAGCCTCCCGAGTCATGCTGCGAACGTCGCTGTTATACCTGTCGCGCCAACAGCGCGTCTTTGATTTCATCAAGAATGTCGGGTTCGCCCGCAAGATGGCCTCGCGCTTTGTCGCCGGCGAAACCATCGAGACGGCGCTCGACGCCGTGGCCGCGCTCAACGCCAAGGGGATCACGGCGTCGCTCGATCTCCTCGGCGAAAGCGTGCACAGCGAAGCCGAGGCGCGCGAAACCGGGCGCCAGTATCTGCTGCTGCTCGACCGCATCGCGGCGCGGAAAATCGACGCCAATGTGTCCGTCAAGCTGACGGCGCTCGGTCAGGACATCTCCGACAAACTGGGCGTGGATGTGGTGCGTCAGGTGCTCGAGCGGGCCAAGCAGTACAGCTCGTTCGTGCGCCTCGACATGGAATCCAGCGCGTACACCGACCGCACGCTCGACACCTTCGAGTCGGCGCTGTATCCCGATTTCCGGGACAATGTCGGCATCGTACTCCAGAGCTCCTTGCGTCGTACGCTGGACGATATCGAGCGCGCCAACCGACTGCAGTGCCGCGTGCGCATTTGCAAAGGCGCATACCTCGAAGCGCCGGACATCGCGTTCCCGGATAAGGCCGACGTCGATCGCAACTACGTCGAGGCCATGCATCGCTTGATGTCCCACGGCCGCTATCCCGGCATTGCGACGCACGACGAAATCATCATCGCCGAAGCCAAGCGCTACGCGAAGGCCCAAGGCATCGCGAACGATCGCTTTGAGTTCCAGATGCTGTACGGCGTGCGACGCGATCTGCAGGAACAGCTCGTCGCCGACGGCTACCGCATGCGCGTGTATGTGCCCTTCGGTACGCAGTGGTATCCGTACCTCATGCGCCGTCTGGCGGAGCGTCCGGCCAACATCGCCTTCATGACTGGCAACATCGTGAAGGAAGCCTTTGGCGGTGGCAGCACCGCGCGCCCAGATGCGCGCACTGGGGCGCACTGAGCGAGCATCATGGTCAGCATCTCCCGGCCGATCACAGCAAGGGAGACGAGCGTACGCTGGGCGGCTATATGGCCGTCCATGCGCGGCCGGCCGCCTTTGACGGCGTGGATGGATTCTCCTATTCGGTGGATATCCTGACCGACCAGACCGGCAACGCCGCCGCGCCGTGGGGGGCGTATCTCTTCTTCGTGAAGTGGGGACGTGGGGAGCCGCAGGTCGCCGGCCATCTCGAGACCGATTTCATGGTCAGCGGGGTGAGCGAGGCCGTGGTGCGGCACCAACTCGGGGCGATGTTGTTGGGCAGCGTCAAGGCGACGCTGGACGGACTCATTCGCACGAGCGGATCGGTTAGTGAGCGACCGTGGTGGGATGTCGCGGCGAACGAACACGGCGAAGCCGATGAGCCGCCGATGGGTGTGGACGTGCGTTCGTGAGCACGATCGTGCGCGCGGACGAGACGTCCGCGGGGACGCAGGAAGCGGTGGTCCTGCAGGGCACCGGTGGCGTCTGGCAGGTCCGCACCGACGCCGGCGAGACGCTCGAGGTATCGCTCAAAGGTCGGCTCAAGCGCGAGCCGGGACGCGATGCGCGCGCGCGCGATATGCAGGACCGCGGCGGTGGGCGCGAGTCCATGCGACGCAGCCCTCGCTCCGACGACACGGAGAAGCCACTCAAACTCACCGTTGGCGATCGTGTCACCATTACCAACGATGGCAGCGAGGCGTCCTGGGCCATTGATGCGATTCACGCGCGCACGAGCCAGCTCGCGCGGCGGAGTCCAGGCGGCGCGCGCGGGGAGCGCATCATGGTCGCGAATCTCGATCAGGTGCTGGTCGTGTTCGCGAGCGCGCGTCCCGAACCGCATCCGCGCATGCTTGATCGCTTTCTCGTCATCGCCGAAGCGAATGATCTCGCGGCGCGCATCGTGATCAATAAGTGCGACCTGTCGGATGAGCAGAGCATCCGCGCGCACTTCGCCGATCAGATCAGCGCCGGGTATCCCATGCACCTCACCAGTGTCGTGACGGGCCTCGGGCTTGAAGCGCTTCGCGCGCAGGTGGAAGGCAAGTGCTCCGTTCTCACCGGGCCATCGGGCGTGGGCAAGTCCTCGTTGATGAATCGCCTCTTTCCCGGGCTCGATCTGCGCACGGCAGAAATCAGCGAGAGCGTCAATAAAGGGCGGCATACCACGGTGGGCGCCGTGCTCCATCCGCTTCCAGGCGGTGGCTTCGTGGCCGACACGCCGGGATTACGCGAAGTGGGCTTGTGGAACATCGCGCCGGAAGATCTCGCCGAGTGTTTCCCGGAGTTCCGTGAGCTGCTTGGCGAATGCCGCTTCCAAGATTGCCTGCACACCGTCGAACCGGGGTGCGCGATTCGCGACGCCGTGAAAGCGGGTGACGTCACCGCGGGGCGCTACGAGAGTTATCTCAAGCTGCGCGAAGAATTGGTGGAAGCGGCGGCCAACTTCTGGTGAGCAGATGCAAATGGCCCGAGCCACACGGCACGGGCCATTTCGAAGGACAGATGCCGATCACCGGCGGTGTTACCAGTTGCGCAGATCGCTCCACTGGAGAAGCGCCTTGGAGTTTAAGTAGGCGAGATACGTCTTCATTTTTTCTGCGCGGGACATGAAAGCCGCCGTCTCCGCATCGGTGAACTTCACGTCCGACGCATTGAGCGTTTTCGACTGAATCAGGGCCCAGAGCGCCATCCGTTCGCGCAGCGTGCCGAATTCTCTGAGGGTGAGGCCGCCGCGTGCCGTGGCCGGGATCTCATAGGAGGCGTCGGTGGATTCGCGCTTTATATCCTCATCCAGCACGGACAGCGGCTGGAACGGCGGGGCGCCGCAGTTCGCACCGAGCGTCAGCGCCATCACCTGCATGTTCAGGACCTGCATGGTGTCCAGGTAGGCCTTCGTTCTACGCTCGTCCCCGATCACGGCCGTCATATCCATCGCATCGATACGCTTCTGCACGGCGTCGGCGTTTTTTTGCGCGGCGGCCGTCGGCGCTTTCATCGCTTTCATCGCTTTCATGGCGCCTTCCGCGCAGCTGTTGAACGCGGCGCGACGCGATTCCCACTGGTAGCGAGGCGTAGCCATGATCGCATCGATGCCACCGAGCACGATGTCAATATTCTCCGGCGTCACCGCGACTACGCGGCGAGTCCGCGCCGCAGAACTGCTGGCCGGCGGCGCGCTGGACGCGGCGGCGCTCTCACTCGGCGTCGCTTTGCTCGCGGGCGCCGTTGGCGCGGCAGCTCCGCTGGCTCCGGTCGATGCCGCTGGAGCCGCCGGCTTCGATGTCGAATCCTTGCCGCCCTCCAGCTTCTTGCCCACGGCGTCCTTGGCCGCATCGGCGGCCATTTTCTTGAGCCTGCCGAGCTGCGCCGATGCAGGGTTCGCGATGGTCATGCTGGCGCAGACCAACGCCGCGAACATCCACGAACGAGT
>CALQGY020000176.1 GCA_943330235.2 Candidatus Kuenenia stuttgartensis | reverse complement strand
TCGGCGGCCGGGAACGACAGATGCTCCTGCTTGTCGCTGCCATCCGGCTTGACCGAGAGCAACGCGGTGCCCGCGCGGCCGCCGGTCGCGGTGGCGGCCTTCTCGTCAATCCAGAACACGCGCCCTTCCGGGCCGTATGACGGGCGCACGAGTTGGCGTCGCGCTTCGCCGCCGATGGCGCTGCCGGAGGGACGGAGAATGGTGGCAATGGCCACGCCCGTATCACCCGCGGCGACGGTGGCGTTGAGCGACACCAGATCGTACCACGCGTTGTGCGTGAGCGTGCGGCCGCGCGCCGTCGCGCCTTCGCCGCGCGCGACGGTAATGGTGCGGCTGTCGGGGCTCCACACCGGATCGACATAGTCGCCGGGCTCACTGGTCACGCGCTGCGGCGTGCCGCCGGTGGAGGCGACCTTCCACACGTTGCCGCGTCCGGTGTCGTCCCACGTGACAAAGGCGACCCAGCGGCCGTCGGGGCTCCACGCGGGCGCGTACTCCAGCGACGTGAACGTGGCGCTGGTGAGGCGCGCAGGCGTGCCGGTGGCGCCAGTCTGCGTGTAGATGTGGCCGATGGCCTGAAACGCGATGGTGCGTCCGTCTGGGGAGGTGCTGGCCCAGCGGAAGAACTTCGCGGCCACGGGGCCGTCGGTGATGCGGAACTCGCGCCGCGCCATCTGTGAGAGCGTGCGATGCACCTTCGCGGTGTACGGAATGGTCGCGACCTCCCGGGTGGCCACATCAAGGCGACGGATCTTGCCGCCCTGCATCAGCACGATGCTGCGGCCGTCCTTGGCCCACTTGTAGCGCGGCAGCACGCCCAGCGTTTTTGAGCCTGAGGTGACGATGGGTTCGATCGGGTCCATCACCATGCGTTCGGCGCCGGTGCGCATATCACGCAGAAAGAGCGCGGTGCGCGGGCCGTAGAGATGCCCCTTGAACTCCAGCAATCCGTCGGGGATGTGACGGACGAACGCCAGCCAGCGGCCATCGGGGGAAATTTCCGGAGCCGCGCCGCCGCCCGAAGAGAACCGGCCCGCGGCGGCGCCGTTGCTCTCGCCCGCGGTGATGTCCACGATATCGCCGGTCTTGATCTCCATGCGACGCAGCTGAATCGAGCCGGCGAGGAACTGCTCGCTCTCGGACGTCATGGTGACCTGGTAGTACACATAGCGCCCGTCGCTGGAGACACTGGGCCACGACGGCGGCCCGTTGCCGCCCGCGCCGCGCGCACCACCGGCTGCCACCAACGGCACGCCCATGCCGCCGTTCTTGTGGTACATCCAGAGCCCCGCGCCGGCACCGGCGCCGCCCTCACCGCCGCGTCCGCCCTTCCGCACGACGATGTAATTGCCGTCGGGGGTCCAGGCGGGCTCGTAGGCGGTGGTGTTCAGATCGGAGAACACCGCATGCGGATTGGAACCGTCGGCGTTCATCACCCAGAGGTTGTACTGCCCCTTCCGGTCGGTGATGAAGGCAATGCTCTTCCCGTCGGGGGAGATGCGCGGCTGGAAATTCAGCGCGACGCCGCTGTTCTGCGTGAGCACGGTGGCTTCGCCGCCGCCCACGGGCATGCGATACACATGCCCCAGCAGATCGAAGGCAATCCAGCTGCCGTCGGGCGCGATATCCACCGACGTCCAGGTGCCCTCGCTGGTGGTGAAGTCAATATCGCGCGTGGTGCCGCGCGCCGCGGTGACATCCCACGGGGCACGAGCGCCGGCGCTTTCCGGCTGCGCGAGCGCGGCGGGTGGCGCGGCCAGAAATGCGACGGTAGCGAAACCGGCGGCGAGGAGCGGCAGGGGTCGGCGCATGGATCGGAAGCGGAGAGTGATGGGACCGTGAACAGGCGGGAGGGCGCCCACCCACGGGGAACGGCGCACGCTACAACCTGTCACGCAATTCCTCAGTCGGCCATGCCGCCGACGGCTTGCCTCGCACGCCCGTACGCGGCAACCTACGCCGCAGTGTTGCGGTCGCGTGGGCGCGGTCGCGGGAGCGAACCTTCAATCGGAGTCGCATCGTGCGTCGAGTCCATGCGGTTGCCCTGATGCTCGTGGCGGTCACTCAGGCCGAGTGGGTGCCGGTCGCGTCAGCCCAGGCCCCGGCCCGGGGCCAGGCCTCGGCGCAGGCCTCGGCGCAGGCCTCGGCGCAGGCCTCTGCGCCCCGCACGCACGAACTGCCGCTGACCCCCGAGAACGTGCACTGGGGCTACTACGATCCCCGCCTGCCGGCCGTGCTCCATATCGGTTCGGGCGATCGTGTGCGCGTGGAGACGATGATTGCCGGCGGCCTGACGCGCGTGCGCATGGCTGGCGCCACCGAAGCGGAAATCCCAGAGTCGCTCAAGCGAGTAGAAACGCGCATCACGGAACGCGGGCCCGGCGCGCATCCCATGACGGGGCCGATTTTCGTGGATGGGGCGGAGCCGGGCGATGTGCTCGAGATCCGGACGCTGGGCATCGAGTTCCTGCATCCGTTCGGCGTCGTGGCGTTCAGCCCGGGCGGGGGCACTCTGCCCGACGACTTCCCGTACGCGCACGTGCAGCTGCTGCGCTGGCAGCCGGGGGCCGATCGGGTCCAGTTCGCCCCCGGCATTTCGCTGCCACTGGCGCCGTTCTTCGGGTCCATTGGCGTCGCGCCGCCACCGCTGGTGGGGCGCATCTCCAGCAAGCAGCCCGGGTGGCACGGCGGTAACCTCGACAACAAGGATCTGGTCGTGGGGAGCACGTTGTATCTCCCGGTGCACATCAAGGGCGCGCTGTTATCCATCGGCGACGGACACGCTATGCAGGGCGACGGCGAAGTCAGTGGCACCGCCCTCGAAACGTCGCTGCGCGGCACCTTTGAGGTGCGCCTGCGCAAAGGCGCTCGACTGCGTTGGCCGCGCGCCGAAACGCCCACGCACTACATCACGATGGGGCTGAACGAGGATCTGGACGAAGCCACCCGCATGGGCGTGCGCGAGATGGTGGATTTTCTCGTGGCCGAGAAGAAGATGTCGCGCGAAGACGCGTATGTCCTCTGCTCGGTCGCGGCGGATGTGCACGTCACGCAGTCGGTGGACCAGACAAAGGGCGTGCATGTGATGTTGGCGAAGTCGATCTTCAAGTAGTGACTCGGTGCGCAGGCACCGCGATGCGCGACACGCCGATACCTTTCGCGGCATGAAAGTCCTGATCTTCATCAAGTGGCCCGTGAAAGCGTGGTCCATTCCCGACGCGCATGCCGACGCGCTCGCGGCAGCGTTCCCTGATGTGGAGTTCGTCCGCGCGTACACGCTGGACGAAGCCGCGCGCGCCATTGTGGATGTGGATGCCTGCTTCGTTCCCACGATGACGGCTGACATGGTGGCCAGTGCCCCGCGCCTGCGATGGGTGCATTCGCCGGCGGCCGCGGTGGAGGGGCTGCTTCCGCTGGCGGCGCTGGCCGCAGCCGGCGTAGTCGTCACCAACTCCAAGGGCGTGCAGGCCATTCCCATTGCGGAGCACGTGATGGGTGGCATCCTGCTGCTGTCGCGCCGATTCAACCGCACCCTCGAGGCGCAGCACGAGCGGCAGTGGATTCAGAACGAGCTGGCCGAGGTGTGGCCGTGGCTGCTGCACGGGCAACGCATGACCATCGTGGGATTAGGCACCATCGGGTTGGCCATCGCCGCACGCGCACAGGCATTCGGCATTCGCGTGACCGGCGTACGCCGGCACGCGGCGTTGGAGAAGCCCGCGTGCGTGGAAACGGTGTATGGTCCCGATCAGCTGGATGAGGCGCTGCAGGGCGCGGATCTGCTGGTGCTCTCGGCGCCTGGCATTGCGGCGACGCACCGGATCATCGGCGCCGCGCAGTTGGCGCT
This sequence comes from Candidatus Kuenenia stuttgartensis, assembly GCA_943330235.2. Lineage (GTDB taxonomy): Bacteria > Gemmatimonadota > Gemmatimonadetes > Gemmatimonadales > Gemmatimonadaceae > Gemmatimonas > Gemmatimonas stuttgartiensis_A. Next base: position 1,598 of record CALQGY020000176.1, on the reverse strand, counting down.
GCTCAATCGCGGCGCGCTGCTGGTGAACGTGGCGCGCGCCGGCATTGTCGATGACGGTGCGATGCGCGCCGCGCTCGCCAGCGGACAGCTGGGCGGCGCGGTGCTCGATGTGTTTGAACGTGAGCCACTGGACACGAACGACGAGCTGTGGACCACGCCCAACGTCGTCGTCACACCGCACAGCTCGGGCTTTCGCCTCTCACATTGGGACGAGGTCTCGGCGCTGTTCGCTGACAATCTCCGGCGCTATGAGCAGGGTGACACGCTGCATCACCTGGTGGATCTCGCCGCCGGGTACTGAACGGCGCACGCGGTTGTTTCTCTCACGACGAGTTGGTGCCCCATGGGAAATCCCCACACGACGTCGACGTTGCCCGTCGATCCTTCGTCCCCGCTTTCCGCGGCGGCCATTGCCGCGCGTGATGTGGCCGATCCATTGCGCGCGATGCGCGACCGCTTTGTACTGCCAGAGGGCGTGATTTATCTGGACGGCAACTCGCTGGGCGCGCTGCCGGTGGCGACCGCGGCGCGCGTGGCGCACGTCGTGCAAGCAGAGTGGGGGACCGGTCTCATTCGCAGCTGGAACAGCGCCGGGTGGATTGCCGCGCCGCAGCGCGTGGGCGGAAAAATTGCGCAGCTGGTGGGTGCCGCGCCGCACGAAGTGGTGGTGGCCGACTCCACGTCGGTGAATCTGTTCAAGCTCATCACCGCCGCGCTCACGGCGCACCCCGAGCGCACGGTGGTGTTGTCGGAGCCGGGCAATTTCCCCACCGACTTGTACATGGTCGAGTCGGTGATTGCCGCGTTGGGCGGCCGGCATCGGCTGGTGCTGGTGCCGCGCGAGGAACTCGTGGCGCACATGAACCACGACACGGCGTTGGTGCTGCTCACGCACGTGCATTACAAGACCGCCGACGTGTTTGATATGGCGGCCATGACCGCGGCCGCGCACGCATGCGGCGCGCTGATGCTCTGGGACTTGAGCCACAGCGTGGGCGCGGTGCCGCTGGATCTGCGGGCGTGCGGGGTCGATCTCGCTGTGGGATGCGGCTACAAGTTTCTCAACGGTGGCCCCGGTGCGCCGGCCTTCTTGTTTGTCGCTGAGCGACATCACGCGTCGCTGATGTCACCGCTGGGCGGATGGATGGGCCATGCGCGCGCTTTTGAGTTCGTGGACCACTACGAGCCGGCGCCCGGCATTGCGCGGTTTCTCTGCGGCACGCCGCCGGTGGTGGCGTTCGCCGCGCTGGAGAGCGGCGTGGATCTGCACCTCGAAGTGGACATGCAGGTCGTGGCGGCCAAGTCGCGCGCGCTCAGCGAGTTGTTCATTGATCTCGTGACCGCGCACTGCGCGCCGTACGGATTGGAGCTCGTGGGCCCGCCGCGCGGCGCACCGCGCGGCAGCCACGTGTCGTTCCGGCATCCCGAGGCGTATGCCGTGATGCAGGCGCTCATCGCGCGCGGCGTCATCGGCGACTTCCGCGCGCCCGATGTCATGCGCTTCGGGCTGACGCCGCTGTACCTGCGCTATGCGGATATCGCGCAGGCGGTGGCGGTGCTGGAGACGGTGCTGCGCACGGAGGCGTGGCGCGCGCCGG
>CALQGY020000175.1 GCA_943330235.2 Candidatus Kuenenia stuttgartensis | reverse complement strand
TGGGCACGGACGAGCCGCCGGGAATGACGGCCTTGATTTCGCGTCCCGGCAGCGGGCCACCACACAGGTCGTACAGGAAGTCCTTGAACGGAAATCCGAGGGCGACCTCGTAGTTCCCCGGACGGCTGATGTTGCCACACACCGAGAACAACTTCGTGCCGATGCTACGCGGATTGTCCGCACGCCCGAACTGCTTGTACCACTCCGCGCCATTCTTGATGATGTACGGAATGGCGGTCAACGTTTCGACGTTATTGATCGTGGTCGGCTTGCCGAACAACCCCGCGACCGCCGGGAATGGCGGCTTGATTCGCGGATTGCCACGGCGCCCCTCGAGGGAATTCATCAACGCGGTCTCTTCACCGCAGATGTAGGCGCCTGCGCCACGATGTACATGCACATCGATGCGCTTACCGGACCCCATCGCGTTCGCGCCGAGGATCCCCGCCGCATACGCCTCTTCGACAGCCTTCGTCACGCGCGCGTAGGGTTCGGTGAACTCACCGCGGATGTAGATGTACGCCGTTTCCGCGTAGATCGTGTGGGCCGCCAACGCGACGCCTTCAACGAGGCCGTGCGGCGTCCAGCGCATGATCTCGCGATCCTTGAACGTCCCTGGCTCCGACTCGTCGGCGTTGCAGCAGAGATAGTGCGTCTTCCCGTCCGGTTTCATGAACGACCACTTCATGCCCGTGGGAAAACCGGCACCGCCGCGGCCACGCAGACCAGAGTCCTTCACGATGGTCTGCAGTTCCTGCGGATCGGTGACCACGGCTTTGGCCAGCGCCTCGTAGCCGCCGCGCTGCCGCCACCCATCAAGGGTGCGTGCGCCGGCGTCGCCGAAGTACTTGGACAGCACCGGCGATTCACGCGGATGCGAGGGATGCGGATAACCCATTACGCCAGCTCCGACAGAATCCGTGGCACCGACTCGGGCGCAACGGACTCCACAAACTCGTTGTTGATCATGATCGGCGTCGCAAACCCGCACGCGCCGAGGCACTCGACTTCCACCACCGTAAATTTTCCGTCAGGGCTGGTCTGGCCCAACTCACCACACCCGCTGTGCTGCAACAGGGCGTTGACCACATCCTCCGCGCCACAGACGTTGCACGGTGTCGTCGTGCACACCTGAATAAAATGCCGTCCGACCGGATGCTGGTGATACATCGTGTAGAAGGTCACCACGCCTTTCACGTACGCCGGCGTGATGTCGAGCGCGGCGGCGACTTCTTCCATGCCCCCTTCGCTTACCCAGCCACGCGCGTCCTGCAACATCCAGAGCGCGGGCAACAGGGCGGCCTGCTTCGTGGGGTACCGTGACAGAATGCGATCGAGCTCGACGCGCGACGCACCGACGAACACCGGCACATGCGGCTCATCCTGGGCATGGCCGTGCGGCGGCGCTTTGACCAGTGCTCCACCGCTGGCTGATGGGCCGTGACTCATCGGTCGATCTCTCCCATCACGATGTCAATACTGGCGTTGATCGCGATCACGTCAGACAGCAGGTGACCTTCCACCATCGACGAGATGGCCGACAAGTTCACGAACGACGGCGGCCGAATGCGCCAGCGCACCGGCTTGGCTGTGCCGTCGCTCACGAAGTAATACCCCTTCTCACCCTTCGGACTTTCGACCGCGACGTAGCATTCGCCGGCCGGCGGACGCGGTCCTTCCATCACGAGCTTGAAGTGATGGATCATCGATTCCATTTCGCTGGTCGCCTTGCGCTTCGGCGGGAGAATCAAGCGCGGATCGTCGATGTTGATCGGTCCATCCGGCAGACGCGCGAGTGCCTGTTCGAGAATGCGGACGCTCTGACGCATCTCGTCGACGCGCACGAGAAAACGATCGTACACATCGCCGCAGGTGCCGACAGGCACATCAAAGTCGTACGTCTCGTAGTCCAGATACGGGAAGTCTTTCCGCACATCATAGGCCACGCCGGAGGCCCGCAGCATCGGGCCGGAGAGACCGGCGTTGACGGCATCCTGGGCGCTAATCGCACCCAAGCCGACCGTACGCCCCGCCCAAATGGCGTTGGTCTCGAGCATGTTGACGGACTCGTCCAGCGTCTTGGGGAATCCACGCAGGAATGCGCGCAATCCGTCCAACCAACCGTTGGGCAAGTCCGCGGCCATCCCGCCGACACGCGTCGCCGATGTCGTCAGACGAGCACCCACCCACCCTTCGAGCAGGTTGTAAATGTTCTCGCGTTCCTGATACAGCCACAGGAACGGCGTGAACGCACCGATATCAACCGACGTGGTCCCAAGCCACACCACGTGCGACATGATGCGCGACAGCTCCATCAGGATCACGCGCAACACCTTGGCGCGCGGCGTGCACTCCACCCCAAACAGTCGTTCGGCACCGAGGGCGAACGCCACGTTGTTGCCGGGCGAGTTCAGATAGTCTTCGCGATCCGTCCACGGGATGATCTGATTGTACTGCCGATACTCGCCGATCTTTTCGAAGCCGCAATGCAAATACCCGATGTGCGGAATACAGCGCACGACGGTCTCGCCATCGAGCTCCAGCACCAGGCGCAACACGCCATGCGTGGCAGGGTGTTGCGGGCCGATGTTGATGAGCATGTGATCGGACGAGAGCTCCGGTTCCGACGCCAGCAATGCCTCTGCGGCCACCGCGCTCTGCCCCTGCGCCGTCAACGGCGCACGCATCGGCTGCCCGTGGGCATCGACACCGCTGGTTCCAAGCGCAACTTCGATGGTGCGACGGGTGGTCATTCGCCGCCCTCCGCACCGTCACGTGTGGCGCGTTCGACCGCGAGCCGCGCCTGCATGTCTGCGGGCAGCGAATCGAAGGCCTCGGCAATCTGCAGCTCTTCCATCGTGTAGCGCGCTTCCGGATTGGCCGCGAGCGCCTGCTTCAACTGCTCGGCACGGGAGAACCGGCCGCGCAGCGGAAAATCTTTGCGCAGCGGATGCCCTTCCTGATAGCTGTCCCACATGAGGATACGACGCAGGTCCGGATGGCCGTCAAAGCGCACACCGAACATGTCAAAGCACTCGCGCTCGAGCCAATTCGCACCAGTGTAGATGTCGACGATTGACGGCACGGCGAGCACCGCTCGCTTCTCGAGCTCCACCTTGATGCGGAGAAACCGCCGCCCGGCAAGCGCACGCAAATGCCAGACGACCTCGATCGGCCGCGTCGCATCGCGATACTCGACCGCGGTGATGTCAACGAGATAGTCGTAGCGCGGTGCGGAGACGTCGTGCAGCCATCGAATGATCGCGTGCACAGCGCTGGCCTGCACGAATACGGTCGTCTCACCCCAGACGACTTCATGCCGCTCAATCGCGTCGCCGAACTGCGCGGCCAGCGCCAGAGCCGTCCCATTCTCCGGTCCACCACGATGCACGATGCCCTGCGGCGTGACGGGCGATCCGTTCGCGTCATGCGCGACGGACATCCCAGTGGCGGAGGCCGCCGCCGGTGCGATGCTGATATCGTGGCTCACGGCACGGACCGGGTCTGGTTGACCGAGTTGCCGAAGGGCTCGGACAGCTCGTCAATGCGCGACGGCGGCAGATAGAGCTGGCTCGTCGGATCAGGCTCGATCTCGACGTGACGACGCGGGTCGCGAAGACGATCCTGCATCACCTTCTTCTGCAGCATCAGAATGCCGTACATGAGCGCTTCCGGACGCGGCGGACAGCCCGGCACGTAGACGTCGACGGGAATGATGGTATCGATCCCCTGCACCACCGCGTAGTTGTCAAACATCCCGCCGGTGGATGCGCACGCGCCCATCGAGATCACCCACTTCGGCTGCGGCATCTGCTGATAGATGCGTCGGAGCACCGGTGCGAGCTTGAGCGGCACTCGGCCGGCGCAGATCAGCACATCGGCCTGGCGTGGCGAATAGCTCAACCGCTCCATACCGAAACGAGCAAGGTCGAAGCGACTCGCAGCGGTCGACATGAACTCAATGGCGCAGCACGCGGTGCCGAACGGCATGGGCCACAGCGAACCGGCGCGCGCCCAGTTAACGAGAAAGTCGAGCCGCGAGGTGATCCAACCATCCTGCGAACCGGGATCCACCTCGACCGACGAACGACTTGAAGCCGAGATCAATCCCACGTGAGCGCTCCCTTCTTCCAGACGTAGACGAAGCCGACGACAAGGATCGTGGCGAAAACCAGCATCTCACCAAGCCCGAAGAACGACAACTGCCCCACCGGACACGCATCCGCCACCATCGGCACGACGCACGAGAGTTGGCGGTAATAGACGCCCCACGGGATCATGAACACCGTTTCGATATCGAACACGATGAACAGCATCGCGACGAGATAGAACTTGACGGAGAATCGCTCCCGCGCGTCGCCGAGTGGCGCAATGCCCGACTCGTACGGCTGCGACTTGACCGCAGTGGGCTGGGGGCGCACGGTCAAATGCGCGATACCCAAAATGAGTACCGCGTTCAACGCGACAAACCCGAGCAACATCAGAACCGGCAAATAGTTACGCAGCATCAACGAGACGACGAGGGGCGCTGGACGTGGGTAGCAATCGCGCCCGAGAGGGCCCCAAAGAGGGACGTTCGGAGGCGGTCGCCGACTTCGTGAAAAAGTTCACAAAAGGATATGTGTGAAAGTAGCCAAGGGACCTCTGGCGCTCAATGCGGCAAGGTGTAACTCTCGACGGTCGCCGCCGCAGTCATGCGTGGCACTTTTCGTCTCGCCCCAGTAAGATTCGCCGTCGCCGCGCCATGGGGCGTGGTGAAATAGGACCGCTCGGTCCGCTCCGTCGCCGGACCATCACTCTATCCCGCCATCCCCATGGGGCTCTGCTCCGACCGCTGGATCACGCGCATGTCGCGCGAGCACGGCATGATCGAACCCTTCGAGGACCGTCAGGTGCGAGAAGGGGTCATCTCGTACGGCGTGAGCTCGTACGGGTATGACATGCGCGTCGCACGCGAATACAAGATCTTCACGAACGTGCTGAGCTCGATCGTCGACCCGAAGGCGTTCGACCCCAAGAGCTTCGTGGAGTTCGAAGGGGACGTCTGCATCGTCCCGCCCAACTCCTTCGCCCTCGCGCGCAGCGTTGAGTACTTCCGCATCCCGCGCAACGTGCTCACGCTCACCGTCGGTAAGAGCACGTACGCCCGGTGCGGCATTATCACCAACGTCACGCCGTTCGAGCCAGAATGGGAGGGATTTGTGACGCTGGAAATCTCCAATACCACTCCCCTGCCGGCGAAGATCTACTCAAACGAGGGCATCGCCCAAGTGGTCTTCTTCACCGGCGACGAGCCGCCCGAAGTCAGCTACGGGGACAAGAAGGGCAAGTATCAGGGACAGCGCGGCGTGACGCTCCCGCGTATTTGAGCGACGCGGTCGCTGGATGTGAACGGGGGCGCCTGTCTTTGGACAGGCGCCCCCGTTTCACTGCAACCACCGTCGGTCGCGATCAGCCTGCGCTCGCACCCGAGCGGGGTTCCCGTCGCCGAGCACTGGCCAACACGTAGTCGCGATTCATCTGCTTGATGACATCGATGTTGAT
>CALQGY020000174.1 GCA_943330235.2 Candidatus Kuenenia stuttgartensis | reverse complement strand
GACAGCGCGCCATTGGTCACCGCGTGCACCAGCACGATGTCGCCCAGCGACTTGGTCTTCCAAAACCACCAATTGTAGATCAGGCCGCAGAGCAGCCCCACTTCCCAGTAGGGGCCATGTTCCAGCGCGAACAGGACGGCGGACGCGATAAACGCCATGGTGGTGTAGCGGCCCAGTGCCACGGACTGCCAGTTCGGATTCACGACCCAGCGCGGCAGCCAGCCGCGCCAGAAGAGCTCTTCCAACAACGGCACCAGCAACGTCGCGCGCATAATCCGCAACGTGACGACCAACGGGTTGGCGAGATCGGCCGGCGCAATGGAATTAGTGATGGTGCCCGTCACGCTGTTCTGGAACAGCCAGTGCGCGCGCCAGCCGGGTATCAGCAGATCGGGGGCCACCCAGAGGGCGCACACGGCCACGCCCAAGGCGATGCTGCCCAGCCACTGCGTTACGCGGAACGTCCGGATGAGCGAACCCGAGAACAGCACCAGCACCGCCACCAGCACGCTCACGCGCACGATGGACTCCCACGGCTGCGGTATGGCCATGTACGGCGCCGCCGCCAGCATCGCCATGAATACGGCGAAGGGGGCCACCCACTCCAGAATCGGATAGCGGGCCTTCAGGACATTCATTGGTCAGATCCGGTGGGAAGAAGCGGTACATCCGTCTCACGCACGAACATCGCCTGCGCGCCTGCAAAATCCAGCAGCAGGACGTCGGCCTCCCCCTGAACGATGCGGACGGTGGTCCGGTGCGGCGCATCCGGATTGTCCGTGTGAAGGAGATCGCCTTCCACCCGGTACAGCAGCGCGATAACCTGATCGGTGCCGCCGACGTCCACGTGATAGTGCAGGTGCCCGCCCGGAAGGAATTCCATGCGAACGCCGGGCGCGAAATCGAGTGTGACATCGGCGCGCATGAGGCGCCAGATGCCCAGCAACCAGGAAGTAACCATGGATGGCGAGTCGAGTGGGACGGAGAGGCGGACGTGGCGATACTGGCCCATGCGCACGCTGATACTTAATCGCCGCTACCGGCATCCGGGCGCCTGCGTCGGCCAACGGGTCCTGGCTGCTCTCGCGGCCTTGGTCATGGTCCTGCTCCTCGGGGCACCGTTGCGCGCGCAGCCGGCGACGCCGGTCGATCACGCGGCCTTTGACGCGCTGCTGCGTCGCCACGTATCCAACGGCTTCGTGGACTACGACGCCTTCGCCCGCGCTCCGGAATTCGCGGCCTATCTGGCCCTGCTCGATCGCGTGCGCCCCGACGCGCTCAGCGAGGATGACCGGCTGGCCTACTGGATCAATGTCTACAATGCGTACACGATCCAGCTGGTCGTGTCGCACCACGAAACGGAATCCATCCGCAACATCAACCGCACGCTCGGTGTCCTGCGCCTCAAGGGGCCGTGGAGCGAGCCGCTGGTGCGCGCGGGCGGGCGTCGCCTGACGTTGGACGACGTGCATCACGTCATGCTGCGCAAAGCCTTCTCGGAGCCTCGGCTGCACTTCGCCCTTGCCTGCGGCGCGATTGGCTGCGCGCCGTTGCGCAGTGAGGCGTACACGGGCGCCAAACTGGTTGAGCAACTGGACGATCAGGCGCGCACCTTCCTGCGCAACTCGCCGACCAAGAATGTCATCGACAAACGGCCGGTGCGTTTGAGCGCGGTCTTGCTCGCGTATCGCAGCGACTTCGGACCCGCACGCGAAGACCTCGGGCGTGCCCTCGCACCGTACTTCGAGGGCGATACGAAAGTGATGCTCGCGAAGGGACGGTTCGGTACACAGGAGATGCCCTTTGACTGGACCTTGAACAGCCTCGCCCATGTCCCGAAGTCACTCCCGGCGCGCGGCGCGACGGATACTGCTCGCTGATGTAACCTTTGTCGCGATCGCGCCGTCGTTACCGTACCACCCGCTGTCCGGTCGATTTCCTTCTCGTCACCGACCCTGAGCGCAGGGCCGTCCGGAGCCGCCAATGCCACAGTTTTCTCGCCGCCTGCTCGCACAGATCCACGGGCTGCACGTCGATGGAGCCGCCCTGCGGCAAGGCGGCATCGCCGCTGTCATCACGCTGCTGGTCGCGTGGTTGACTCAGGTCGTCTAGGCCCGCCAAGCCTCGCGGCGCATCCCCGCCGCGTCCGTCGTAAACGGGACCCACGCCAGCGCCACCAGCTGCACATGCACGTCACCGCTCTTGGCCTTCAGCGGGGTGCGGACTAACTCTTCGGTTTGCGCGTCGTATCCCGCACCGAGTGTATCGATCTCGCCCTGCAGCTGCGCCTCGAGATCGGCGTACTGCTGCTGCAGCGCCTGTACGCTTTCGTTGGCGCGCGTGACGTCGCCGCTCTGCTGCGCGGCGCGACCGGCGCCGCGCGCGGCCGTGCCCACTTTGCTCAGGGTACCCGCGCTGATCTTCCCGCGACCGAACACCGCCCCCAGGATGGCGCTGCCGACCGAGATCACGGTGTCCATCTTGGCCTGCGTCGCCTGCGCCTGTTCACGTTGCACCGCCTGTTCGGCGCGGCGCACACGCTCCTGCAGTGAGGCCATCTTGGTGGCGTACTTGCCGCGCAGCGTCTCAATTTTGGCGTCGCGCCCTTCGCGCGACGTGAGCTGCAACCGGATACGGAAATCGCGCTCCGACTCCCCCGCATTGGCGGTGAGTTTCAGCGCGGGGCTCTGCAGGATGTCCGTCTGCTCGTTGGTGGTAACCCACTTCTGGAATGACTTGCCCCACGCCGCGTAGCTTTTCGCTGATCCGGCCGGCTTGGGGAGCTCAGCAAACCCGGCCCCCGCGCGCGCGCTCCGCTCCAGCATGGCGGGATCGAGATCAATGCGCTGGGCGCTGTCCCACTCCAGCGCGATCGCGCTGTCGTCGACACTGGCCAGTATCACGACGCGGCGCTGTTCCGCGACGTTGTACTTCGCACTGGAGAACGAGACGTCGGCCACGCCGAGAATGGCGGGCTGATACACAATCGCGTTCGTCGCACCGAGCGGCGGAATGAAAAACTGCGGCACATCCGGCGGCAGGATCGGTGCGCGACCCGCGCTCGTGGTATCCGGCGACACCGCGCCGCTCGGCATGCCGCTCGGCGTGCCGCTCGGCGTGCCGATTGCCGTGCCGATTGCCGTGCCGATTGCCGTGCCGATTGTCGTACCGTCGCTGCGCGATGCCTGCGCCGCCGTCAGCTGCTTGATCTGCTCACGCGTCATCGGTCCAGCGAGATACGACAACGTCCATCGCGTCTCGAAGGTGATGGGCGCCGGCTCGTGCACGCTGTGCATGAGGAACACGCGCTTCCCCAACCCCGCAATGGTCTGTTCCATCGCCGTCTTGTCAAACGGCTGCCCGCCGGATGCGCCTTCAAGACCTTCCATCACGCGCATCTTGTCGCGTTCGGTTTGCAGGCGGCCGATAAACCACGTGCCGGTGTTGGAGAGTCCGCGGTAGTCGAGATCGACCGGGTTCTGCGTCGCCAGCACGATGCCCAGCCCGTAGGCGCGTGCCTGCTTGAGCAAGGTGAGCAGCAACACTTTGCTGGGCGGGTTCGCCACCGGCGGCATGTAGCCGAACAGTTCGTCGATGTAGAGAATGGCCCGCAACGAGCCGGTGCCGGGCTGCGCGCGCACCCATGCCAGAATGTCCGCCAGCAGGAGCGTCATGAAGAACATGCGCTCGGCGTCACCAAGGTGCGCGATGGAGATGATGGAGCCCTTGGGCCGGCCGTTCGCGTCGTACAGCAGATTGGCCGTGTCGAGCGGTTCGCCCTTGAGCCAGTTCTGAAAGCCCGGGGCCGCGAGCAGGTTGTTGAGTCGCATGGCGAACTCCATGCGATCCTTGGGCGGGAACACTGTATCCAGTGGCATCACACCCACCTGCGTGAACGGTGGCGACTGAATGCCGCCGATGACCCCCGCGAGATCGAGATCACGCCCCTCGCTCCACGCGGCCGACAACAGATTCGCCAGCAGGATATGCTCGCGGCTGGAGATCGGATCGGCTTCAATGCCGAGGAGCGCGAGTACACTCGTGGCGGTCGCGTCGACATGCTCGCGCAGCGCTTCGCTGTCGTCGCGAATAGCGGCCGGCGGCGCGACGAACGCGCGCAGCAGAGAGAGCGGGCGCCCGGCCGTGCTGCCCGGTGTGTAGACGGTCACGTCGGCGGCGTCGACCAGTCGCTGAATGCGTGCGCCATCCTCGCCCCAGCCGGCCAGTCCGTCGCGCCATGTCGTCGCCTGCGTGGCCGCGAACTCATCGGGGGATACGCCGGCGTTGGCCGCCTGCTGTGGATCCACCCACGGGCGGAAGTCCGAGGCGGCCAGCGACGGAAAGCGCAGCGCGAGATTGCCCAGATCGCCCTTGGGGTCGATGGCGATTACGGGCACTTTGTCGATCAGCGCTTCTTCCAACAAACCGAGCCCGAGGCCGGTCTTGCCGCTGCCCGTCATGCCGATGATCACGGCGTGCGTCGTGAGATCCTTGGCGTCATACAGGACGTAGTCGTCCTGCCGTTTGCGGGTGGCGAGGTCGTAGCGCTTGCCGAGGTAGAAGGCGCCCAGTTTCTCGAAGTCCGTCATTAATCAGCGTTCCCGTCTGCGGGTCGAAGTAGTGGCTCGGGCCGTGCGAAAGAGGTCGTCGGCGTGCGCGCGGAGGTTATCCACCTCGTAGGGCTGCAGCAGTCGATCCGCGCCGTTGACGCGCTTGGCGGCGCGCACGAGCGAATCGGTATTCCACTCCAGCTCGATGAACGAGCGGATGGTGTCCGGCGTCGCGGCGTTGCCGTAGAGCAGCACGACCCGTTCTTCCCGCGCATGCGTGAGCGTGCCGGTGGAGTCGAATCGAAACTGGCGGCTGGCGCGCGTGCTATCGCTGAATTGCGCAGCTTCGTCCAATTGCGCGATGCGGGGGCCATCAAGGACCGCCCGCCACGTTGAGCGCTGGTCCGTGCCCTGCCAGACGCCATCGCTGGCGCCGGTGGATCGGTCGAGCAGGGCGCTCTGGGGCGCGCGATCGCGGCAGGCGGTCGTGCTCAGGGCGGTCGCGCTGAGCAGCAGACCGATGGCGGCCGTGCGAATGCTATTCCTGATCATGGGCACAAGCTGGGGGCTCGTTGAGCGGTCCGCCAGCGCGCGAAGTGTCCTCCGCGCGGATCGTGCCGAGCGCCGACTCAGAACTCGCGGCGCTTCATTTCCTTGAAAATCTCTTCCGCTTCCGTGCCCTGCAGCGGTTCAACGCCGGCGCGCGTCGCGTCAAGCGTCGAGTCGAACGAGGCGCGTGCGGGCTTCTTCTGCTGCGAGGCCTTGGCGGCGGTCTTCTTCAGCAATGCTTTCAGCTGCGAGTCTTTCATGGGCACTCCGTCCGTTGAGGATTCCTGCTGCCGTGGATGTTGTGGTGCCGGCGAGGGGCTGTAAAGAGGGAACGGTCACGCGCTGGTCGCTTCAACACGGCGGCTCACGCTGCGCGCGAGGCACCACTGAGCGATGTAGTACGTTACTGGCACGATGATGTCTCGATACGGCACGTCCATTCGGAAGCGCGCGATGGCGAGCGTGGCGTCGGAGACGAGAAAGAACACGGCCCCCAGCGCGGCGCGGCGCGCGTGCGCCGAGGGGGCCTCTCGGCTCCAGGT
>CALQGY020000173.1 GCA_943330235.2 Candidatus Kuenenia stuttgartensis | reverse complement strand
GACGGCCGCACGATTGTGTTCGACTTGCTGGGCGACCTGTACACGATGCCCATCACGGGCGGCACGGCCACACGCCTCACCAGTGGTATGGCGTACGATGCGCAGCCGCGCTTCTCGCCCGATGGCAAGCGCGTGGCGTTCGTCTCCGACCGGTCGGGTGGGGAGAACGTCTGGATCCTGTCGCTGGACCAGAAGGACACCACGCAGCTGACGAAGGGCAACAACAACATGTACGTGTCGCCGGAGTGGACGCCCGATGGCCAATACGTCATCGCGTCGCGCTCGGGTGGGTTGGGGGGCACGGCCAAGTTGTGGCAGTATCACGTTGACGGTGGTAACGGACTGGCGCTGGTGGCCACGCCCGCGCTGCCGCCCACGCTCAAGACCATCGGTGCCGCGTTCGGCAAAGATCCGCGCTATCTCTGGTTTGCGGCGCGCACCGGCGACTGGCAGTACAACAGCATCGGCGCGCAGTACCAGTTGCATGTGTGGGACAAGGAAACGGGGCGCGTTTCGCAGATGACCACGCGCTTCGGCTCCGGCTTCCGCCCGGCGCTTTCGCCCGACGGCAAGTATCTGGTGTACGCCACGCGCTTTGAAACGAAGACGGGGCTGCGCATTCGCGATCTCGAGACGCAGCAGGAAGACTGGCTGGCGTACCCGGTGCAGCGCGACGACATGGAATCGCGCGCGCCCATGGATGCGTATCCGGGCTATTCGTTTACGCCAGATTCGAAGGCCATCGTGGTGACGTATGGCGGCGAGATCTGGCGCGTACCGGTGGACAAGACCGCGCCCGCGAAGATTCCGTTCACCGCCGAGGTGAAGCTGGAGATGGGCCCTGAGGTGAAGTTCGCCTACAAAGTGGACACGGCCGCGACGTTCAATGCGCGCCAGATCCGCGATATCGCGCCCTCGCCCGATGGCAAGCAGGTCGCGTTTTCCTCGCTCGGCCGCATCTACGTCATGCCGCTGCCCAACGGTACGCCCACACGCGTGACCACGGGCGACATCGGCGAGTTCTCACCAGTGTGGTCGCCGGACGGCAAGTCGTTGGCCTACGTGACGTGGCACGATGCGCGCGGCGGCAGCGTCATGCGCGCCTCGCAGGATGCGAAGGGTGCGTGGACCACGAAGACGCTGGCGTCGGGCGCGCTGTTCACCGATCTGGCGTGGTCGTCCACGCGTCGTATTGTGGCGCTGCGCGCGGCGTCGCGGGAAATGCAGGAAGCCGGGGCGGCATTCTTCGGACCGGCCGCGGCGGAGTTCGTCGTCATTCCGGAGAACGGCGGCGCGCTGTCGGTGATCATGCCCTCGGGCGGCATGGGCTCGCCGCACTTCACGCAGGACAGTACGCGCATATTCGCATATGGACGCGCAGGCTTGCAGTCATTCCGCTGGGACGGCACCGATCTCAAGACGCATCTGCGCGTCGTGGGGCCGTTGCCGCCGGGCGCGGGCGATGTGGACGGTGATGCGCCGGTGGGGCTCGATGCGGCGCTCGTCGCGCGCGGGGCGGGGCAGTACATCGGCGGACGCGGCGCGCGGCCGGTGGCCGCCGAGATCGGCAGCGGCTTCAATGGCCCGTTTGGCGGCGCATTTGGTGGGGGCATGGGCGGCACGCATCTCGAAGGGCCGCTTGAGCCCACGCCGCCGCAGCCGCCGCCGGCTGGCCTGGTGCTGATGGCGCCCAAGGGCGATCAGGCGCTGGCCATGGTGGGGATGGATCTGTACTCCATCACGGTGGCGCAGATCGGTGGCGCCGCGCCCACGGTGAACGTGGCCATGCCGGCCGCCGCGCCGGTGCCGGTGCGCAAGCTCAATACCATTGGCGGCGAGTTCCCCACGTGGGCCGCTGACGGCCGTCACGTGCTCTGGGCGCTCGGCAGCGCGCTCTGGCACTACGACCTCGATCGCGCCAAGGTCGTGGACGATTCGCTGAAAGTCGCCGGTCGCGTGGCGGCGCTCCGCCGAGCGGATACCACGAAGACGGTCAAGGACAGCATCGCCCGCAGCGACTCGATCGCCAAGGCCGACACCACGAAGAAAACCGTCGGCTATCAGCCGCTGGAAGTGCGGGTGGCGCTCAAGGCCACGCGCGATCTCCCCAAGGGCGTGATGGTGTTCCGCGGCGCGCGGGCCATCACCATGAAGGGCAAGGAGATCATCGAGAACGCCGACGTGGTGGTGCGCGACAGCCGCATTGTGGCCGTGGGCGCGCGCGGGACGGTCGAGATTCCGGCGGGCGCACAGACGTTCGATATCACCGGCAAGACCATCATGCCCGGCTTTGTCGATACGCACTATCACCCGCAGTGGCTCACGCCGCAGATCCACAACACGCAGACGTGGCAGTATCTCGCCACGCTGGCGTTCGGTACGACCACGACGCGCGATCCGCAGACGAACACGACCGACTTCCTGTCGTATACGGATCACGTGGAGATGGGCGACATGATCGGCCCGCGCATCTACACCACGGGTCCCGGCGTCTTCTCGGCGGAACCGGTGCGTGATCTCGCGCATGCGCGTGAAATTCTGTCGCGCTACGCGAAGTACTACGACACGAAGACGCTCAAGATGTACATGAGCGGCAACCGCCAGCAGCGGCAGTGGATTATCATGGCGGCCAAGGAGCTTGGCATCATGCCCACCACCGAAGGCGGGCTGGATGAGAAGCTGAACATGACGCACGGCATCGATGGCTATCCCGGCATCGAGCACACGCTGCCCATCACGCCCAAGTACAACGACGTCTTCCAGTGGTACAAGGAGACCGGCGTCACCAACTCGCCCACGCTCATCGTGGAGTACGGCGGCCCGTTTGGCGAAGGATGGTTCTACCAGACGGAGAATCTGCTGGACGACGCGAAGCTGCGGCGCTTCACGCATCCGGTGGACTTCGACACCAAGGTCCGTCGTCGCGGCACCGGCAACGCCCCCGGACCGGCCGGCTTCGCGCTCAAGGAAGAGTACGCGATGTGGCAGCACGCCGTCGACATCAAGCAGACGGTGGAAGCCGGCGGCAAGATCGGCGTGGGTAGCCACGGCCAGTTGCAGGGGCTGGGCATGCATTGGGAGATGTGGCTGCTGCAGTCGGGTGGCCTGAGCACGCATGAGGTGCTGCGCTCGGCGACCATCGTCGGTGCGGAGGCCATTGGCCTGGGCAGCGAGGTGGGCTCCATGGAAGTGGGCAAGTTCGCCGACCTCATCGTGCTCGACAAAAACCCGCTGGAGAACATTCGCAACACGAACAGCGTCAGCCTCGTGATGGTCAACGGCCGCCTGTACGACGCGAATTCGCTGGACGAGGTGTATCCGCGGAAGCGCGCGTTGCCGGTGCAGCCGTGGGCGTACGCGGTCCCGAAGGCCGGTGCTGGCATTCGATGATCGCCGAGCGCGTCGGTCGGGCGTACGCCCCATGACACGCGGCACTGGCGGAACGACGCGTGCCGTCTGGGCGCTGGTGCTGCTGGCGGCGGTGGGCACGCTCACGCTCGCGCCGACACTCGCACGCGCGCTCGCACGCACCCTCGACATCTACTTCATCGATGTCGAGGGTGGCCAGTCCACACTCATTGTCACGCCCTCGGGCGAGTCGCTGCTCATCGACACGGGTTTTCCGGGCGACGGGACCTTCGCGTCGAAACCCGGCAACCCCGCGCAGGCGCGTGACCCACAGCGCATTCTCGCTGCGGCGCGCGATGCGGGCATTACGCGCATCGATTACCTGCTACTGACGCACTTCCACGCGGATCACGACGGCGGTGTGGTGGAACTCGCGCAGTTGCTGCCCATTGGCACGTTCATCGATCACGCGCCTCCGTTCGCGGCGGCGGAAGTCGGCGTGCCGGGCACGCTCGCGATGTACGACGCGTACGCGGCGCTGCGGGCCACCGGACGGCATCTCCAACCGGCGGTGGGCGATCGCCTGCCGCTCAAGGGCGTGGACGTCACGGTGGTCGCGTCGGAAGGCAAAACGCTGCGTACGCCGCTAGCCCCTGCGGGTGCGGCCAACTCGGCGTGCGTGGGCACCGGCGTCCCCGCGCAGGACTCCATCGAGAACACGCGCTCAACGGGTGTGCGGCTTTCCTACGGACAATTTCGCTTTCTCGATGTGGGCGACCTGTCCGGTGCGCCGCTCTTTGCGCTCACGTGTCCGCGCAATCTCGTGGGTGAGGCGGATGTGTATCTGGTCGCGCACCACGGCGGCAGCGACGCCTCGGACTCAGCGACTTACCGCGCCGTCAACCCGCGCGTCGCCATCGTGAACAACGGCGCACGCAAGGGCGGGGCGGCGGAAACGCTGGCGACGCTGGCGCGCTTCGCGTCGATTGAGACGTGGCAGCTGCACCGCTCAGAGGCGCCCGGGGCCGAGAATGTCGCCGATGCCCGTCTGGCCAATCGTGATGAAACCACGCATGCGTGGATCAAACTGTCCGCACAGGACGACGGGTCGTTCACCGTCACCAACGGACGTACCGGCGCGGTGACGCGCTATCCGAGGAGAAAGTGAGTATGACAGCGCCCGCTCGAGCGGCCACATCATGGCCTGACGACATCTTCGCGCACTTCAAGCGCGTGAATATTCGTCAGGTCGCCTACGTCCCCGATGCGGGGCACACGCGGCTCATCGCACAGTGCATCGCCGACGCGGACATCGCCGACGTGGTACTCACCACCGAGGAAGAAGGCGTGGCGCTCGTGACCGGCGCCGCGCTGGGCGGTCAGCGCGCGGCGCTGCTGATGCAGAGCAGCGGCGTGGGCAACTGCGTGAACATGTTCTCGCTGCTGTCGGGATTCGGCGTGCCGTGTCTGTTGCTGGTGACCATGCGCGGCGAGTTTGGCGAGTTCAATCCGTGGCAGGTGCCCATGGGATCCACCACGGAGGAGGCGCTACGATTGAGCGGATTTCTCACGTATCGCGTGGAGTCCGCTGAGGAGGTGGACGAGATTGTCGGGGCGGGATGCGACATGGCGTTCAACGGGAGCCGACCCATCGCGATTCTGTTGTCGCAGCGCATGATCGGCCGCAAGCAGTGGGTGGCGAAATGAGCGCCAGCAACGACAGCACCCTGCTCGCGCGTCGGGACTTCGTCCGCGCGCTCTTGGTGGATCGTGGCGACGTGATTGTCGTCAGCGGTCTCGGCTCGGCCACCTACGACGTCGCCGCGGCCGGCGACCATCCGCTCAACGTGTATCAGTGGGGCGGTATGGGCGGCACGATGATGATCGGACTGGGCCTGGCCCTGGCGCAGCCGACGCGGCCGGTGGTGGTCATCACGGGCGATGGCGACGCGCTCATGGGGATGGGCAGTCTCGCGACGATTGCGGTGCAGCGTCCGGCGAATCTGTCTATCGTCGTGCTCGATAACGGGCGCTACGGCGAAACGGGGATGCAGGCGAGCCACACCAGCGGCGGCGTGGATCTGGTGGGCGTTGCGGCGGCGTGCGGATTTGCCGCGTCGCGCATGATTGATGCGACGGGCGATGTGTCCGAGGTGCGGGCGCTGCTGCATGCGGGCGCGGGGCCGGTGTTCGTGCGTGCGCGCATTGCGTGTGATGAGGTGCCGCGGGTGCTGCCGACGCGCGACGGGCAGGCGATTCGCTTGGGGGTGGAGCAGGCGCTGCGCCCCGTCGAACAGCATTGACACGGAGGACGCAGAGGACGCAGAGGACGCAGAG
>CALQGY020000172.1 GCA_943330235.2 Candidatus Kuenenia stuttgartensis | reverse complement strand
TCGCGCCGTTCTCGCGCCGTTCTCGCGCCGTTCTCGCGTCGTGAGGGCCGGCAGTATGCGGGCGGCAGTATGCGGGCGGCCGCCATGGGCCGCCCGCCATACGGGCTTACTTGTGCGTCAGCGTGTAGACGTACGCGGCCACGGCCTGGATCTGCGGATCGGTGAGCGCCATGCGCCCGCCACGGGCGCCCATCGCACGCTTGTGCGTCGGATCCTTGATCTTCTCGACCGGCACGCCGGCGACGATGAGCGCGACGATTTCGTCGAAGCTGCCCGTGGTAAGCTGCAGCCACTTCTTGCCATCGAGCGCCGGCGCATTCGCGGCGCCGACGCCGCCCTTGCCGTGGCAGTTGAAGCAGCCACCGGTGTTGAAGAGCGAGTCGCCCATGGCGATGTTCGCGGGCGTGACGGCGGCCGGCTTGGCCGCCACCTTATTCGCGGCACCGCCGGCGGGCGACGGCGCCTTGGCCCCGGTGGCGGCGTGGCAGCCGGCGAGCAGGGCAACCGTCGAGCAGAACGCGATGGAAAGTCTGAGAGCGGAGCGGCGCATGAGCAGGTGGGGCTGAGGGAGGAGGACACCGACGGGACCGATCCAAAGCTCCCCCAGTATCGCGCCTCCGCCGTGCGCTGTCGAGAGAGGCGCGTTTCCAGACGTCGTCAGGGACGGTCGAGGGACGAGCCGGGGGGTGCAGTTACCCCCGCGAGGGCGATGTCGGTGGACGCGATCCCGCAGGACGGGCAGTACGGAAAGAAGGCGTTCTTGCGCGTGTGGCATCGGCCGCAGTCGTCGAACAAGCGGAGGCCGCAGTGCACGCAGAAGGTGGACGGGTGCTGTACGCCACCGGCAATGGGGCGCTCGCACCCCGGGCAGACGCCCCCGCCGATGCGCTTGACGGCGTCCTCGTACGGGAGCGCTTTGCGCCGCTCGGGCTCACTCTGCTGCTCCACCTGCTGGCGTTGCGCGAGATAGCGGCGCATGGCGCGAATGACGTACACCCCCGCCACGGCGCTGGCGATCACGCCCACGCCGTTGCGCACGTAGCCGCCGTAGCTGGGCAGATACGGCACCAGCTCCACGAAGAACGTGAACGTGGCAAACAGCACGAAGCCGCGCCACAGCGGCCAGTAGTCGTTGTGGCGCCGGCGGGCCACGAGCCACCCGGCCACCAGCAGCAACGGCAAGGTGAGCGCGAGACGAATGCCGAACACCCGCAGTTCCTGCACGAAGCGGGCGCGCTCGAAGCGGGCGTTCGCGGCACGCTCGAGGGCGGTGTTGGCCTCGCGGTTGGCGGCCAGCCCCTGACTCAACGCGAGCAGCTGCGTGTCGAGCTGCTCCACCTGCTGCTGTGCGCCGCGTTCGGAGGCCTTGAGCCCATCCAGCACCCGCGTGCGCGTGATCACGTCGGGATCCTGCCGCGGATCGCCGACCGCCGTGCGGGTCTTGACCCAGTTGTCGAACGATTCACGCTGCGCGGTATAGGCGTTGCTCGCCATGGTGAGCTGCTGGTCGGCGCGTTCGCGTGCATCCTGTGCGGTGCGTTGCTCGCGGCGCAGCGAGTCCGACGCCGCGCGCACCGTCATCCGCATATTTGGATCTACGAATTCGTCGATGCGAACATGCGTATCGACGCCCGGCAGGTCCTTGACGATCTTGCCGCCCAGGCCGATAAGGAACCCGGCGAACGCCAGCGAGATCGCCCACATCGCGATCGCAAACAGCTTCTCGGGAACCCGCAGGCCGCGGAGCATGGTCAGCGCGCCTTGAAGCCGGCGATGGCGTTGCGGGTGAACTCCGACAGCACCATCGTGCCGCTCATGAGCGCCCGTTCGGCCAGCAGCGTCTCCCACGACTCGGTGCCGGCCCAGAACACCTGCTTGAGCTGCGCCATGGCCTCGGGGTTGCATCCGGCGAGCTTCTGCAGCTCCGTCTCCAGTGCGGCGTCCATGGCGCTGGTGTCCTCGAAGAGGCGGGAGTAGAGGCCGTGTCGCTCGCCCCACGCCGCGTCGCGCCAGTCGGCGTCAACGGCCATGGCGCTGAAGGCGGCGAGGCCGATTTTCTTCTCGATGACCGGCCCGACCACGAACGGGCCGATGCCGATGGCGAGTTCGCTCAACTTGGCCGAGGCGTGGTGCACCGCGAACGACAGATCGGAGGCGGCGATGAGCCCCACCGCGCCACCGGCGGCCCGACCATGGACCCGGGTTACCACAAACTTGGGCGCGCGCAGCATGGCCAGAATCACCTGTGAGAAGCCGCTGAAAAACGTCTGCCCCTCGGTCGTGTTGGAGATGGCCACGAGCTCATCAAACGAGGCGCCGGCGCAGTACGGACCGGTGCCGCCGCTGCTGAGCAGGATGACGCGCGCGGCCGGGTCCGCACCGAGGCGCCTGACGGTCGCGGCAAGCTCCCGCAGGAGCGCGCCCGGGAGCGAATTGCCCTTGGGGTGATGGAACTGAATGCGACCGATCCCGTCGGCCACATGCGCTTGGACGGTGCCGCCGCCCACCGGCACGATGGCGGGCGAGGCGGAGGAGGGGGTGGGGTGAGAAATAGACATGCCGGAAAGTAAGGGCGGGCCGAGGCGCGGGAGGGGGGATTTCGCTGACACGCGGTCGGGATCGGTCCGATTGTCTGCTGTCGAGCGCGGTTGATAGATTGCGCCATGGAACAGAAACCGTCTGCCCCCGTCGAAGATCCGGCGCTCGTCGCCGCGTTCGAGGCCCGCATCGCTGCGGGCGAAAGCATCGAGCCGAAAGACTGGATGCCCGAGCGCTATCGCAAGCAGCTCACGCGGATGATGTCGCAACACGCGCACTCCGAAATCGTGGGCATGCTCCCCGAAGGCAACTGGATTACGCGCGCGCCGTCGCTGCGTCGCAAGATGTCGCTCATCGCCAAAGTGCAGGATGAAGCCGGCCACGGATTGTACATCTACTGCGGCGTGGAGACGCTGGGCGTTGATCGCCACGAGCTCGTGACGCAGTTGCTCGACGGACGCGCGAAGTATTCCAGCATTTTCAACTACCCGACGTTGTCCTGGGCGGACATGGGCGTGATTGGCTGGTTGGTGGATGGCGCGGCGATTGTGAATCAGACGGTGCTCGCGAAGGCGTCGTACGGGCCGTACGCGCGTGCGATGATTCGCATTTGCAAGGAAGAGAATTTCCACAAGCGTCAGGGCTACGAAATCTGCGCCACGCTGGCCACGGGCACGCCGGCGCAGAAGGCGATGGTGCAGGACGCCGTGAACCGTTTCTGGTGGCCGGCCCTCATGATGTTCGGACCGTCCGACGCGAACTCGCCCAACTCGGCCGAGCTGCTCAAGTGGCGCGTGAAGCGCAAAACCAACGACGAGCTGCGTCAGCGGTTTGTGAATCTCACGGTGCCGCAGGCGGCGGCCATCGGCCTGACGCTGCCGGATCCCGATCTGCATCAGGATGCCGAGACGGGTGATTGGGTGTTCGGCGCCATCGACTGGCCGGAATTTTTCGAAGTCATCGCCGGCAACGGCCCGTGCAATCGTGAGCGTCTCGCGGCGCGCAACAAAGCCCACGACGAGGGCGCATGGGTGCGTGCCGCCGCCAGCGCGTACGCCGCCAAGCATGACCGGCGCGCCACGGAGGCCGCATAGTGTCTGAGACGCCGATGGTGGACAGCCAGTGGCCGCTGTGGGAAGTGTTTACGCAGGGCGCGCACGGCGAGCCGTTTGAACATGCGGGGAGCGTGCATGCTGCGGACGCCGAGCAGGCGCTGCAGAACGCGCGCGATGTGTACGCGCGGCGTGGCGAAGCGGTCAACCTGTGGGTGGTGCCCACCACGGCTATCACCGCATCGGCGCCCTCAGACGCCGGTCCGTTCTTTGAGCCGGGTAACGACAAGGCGTATCGCCATCCGCAGTTTTATAAAGTGCCGCGCGGGGTGCGCGTCTTTTGACCACGCCGCCGATCACGGCCGCCATGGTTGCCGCGCCGCGCACGCCGCGCATCGACAATCCGTTGTTCGAATATCTGCTGCGCTTGGGCGATGACCGGTTGGTGCTCGGGCATCGTCTGTCGGAGTGGTGCGGACACGGCCCCATTCTCGAAGAAGACATCGCGCTGTCCAACATCGCGTTGGATTTGGTCGGGCATGCGGCAGGGCTGTTGGCGCTGGCCGGCACGGTGGAAGACAAGGGACGCAACGAAGACGCGCTGGCGTACTTCCGCGAAGGGGTCGAATTCCGCAACGTGCTGATGGTGGAGCTGCCCAACGGCGACTTCGGCTTCACGATGGTGCGGCAGTTCCTGTTTGACGCGTACAGCGTGCTGCTGTGGGACGCCTTGTCCCACGCACGCGATGAGCGGGTGGCCGCGTTGGCGGCCAAGTGTCTCAAGGAAGACAAGTACCATCTGCGCCACAGCAGTGAGTGGGTGGTGCGTCTGGGCGATGGCACCGACGAAAGTCACGCGCGTGTGCAGCGTGCGCTCGACGAATTGTGGCGCTACACGGGCGAGCTGTTCGACGCGGACGGCGTGGATGCCGCGATGACGGCCGCCGGCATCGTGGTGGATGTCGAGGCCATTCGCTCCCGATGGGACACGATGGTGTCGGACGTGGTGCATCGCGCCACGCTCGTGCTGCCCACCGACGGCGCGATGCGTCGCGGCGGTCGGGCCGGGCGTCACACCGAGCATCTGGGACACATGCTGGCCGAGATGCAGATTGTGGCGCGGTCGCATCCGGGCGCAACGTGGTAGTCTGCGTCGTCGCGGTGGGGCGCATCGTCTCGCGGGGCACGACATGACCGCACCGCTGACGCGCGAAGCGGTCTACCGCATTCTCGATGAGGTGAAGGATCCCGAGGTGCCGGTGATCAGTGTGGTGGAGCTGGGCATCATCCGCGATGTCGTGGTGCACCCCACGGTGCAGGGGGACACGGTAGAGGTCACGGTGACGCCCACGTATTCGGGGTGCCCGGCCATGCGCGAAATCGAGGATGACATTCGCTCGGCGCTGATGTCACACGGGGTACATCACGTGGTGGTACACACCGTGTTTGCGCCGGCCTGGACGACGGACTGGATTGGCCCGGAGGCGCGCGAGAAGTTGCGCGCGTATGGCATTGCGCCGCCGGGCAAGGCGGAGCCGCAGGGGCTGATCACGCTGACGCGGGCGCGCGTACCGGTGGCGTGTCCGTTTTGCGGGAGTAGCGACACGCGGCTGCAGAGTGAGTTTGGCAGCACGGCGTGCAAGGCCATCCATGTCTGTCAGAGCTGCCGGCAGCCGTTTGACGAGTTCAAGGCGTTTTGAGCCGCGGAGGGCGCGGACGGGCGCGGATTGGGCGGCGTGGGGGGCGGGTGCTTTCGTGATGCGGATGGACTGAACTGAAATACAACGGCCCCGCATGCGTGTGCATGCGGGGCCGTTGTGTGTCCTGGGGAGGACGGTTACTTCATCGACGCGAACGGGATGCGGTTGGCGCGTTCGGCATCGCTGCGGCACGAGGCGGGGGAGCCCGACTCGGTGGTCATCAGCTGCCAGATTTCCACGCGGCGATTGGGCGCCTGCTTGGCCTTGTTGGCGGCCGAGATGCGCGGGCGCGGCGCGGCGGGATCGGCATCGCCGTCACGGACGAGGATGCACTGCTCGCCGTAGCCCTTCGAGAACATGCGATCGACCGCGACGTCCTTGCCGGCGATCTTCTTGAGCGCCGCGAGGACGGCCTTCGTCCGGCTGGC
>CALQGY020000171.1 GCA_943330235.2 Candidatus Kuenenia stuttgartensis | reverse complement strand
GTGACCGACGCGCGTCATGTGGCCGGCGGTGGGCTCGAGGGCGTGGTAGGCGGGCACCGGGTGCGGATCGGGTCGCCGCGGTTCGTGCGCGCGACGGTCACCGCGGTCGACCCCAACATTGCTGACGCACTGGCCGCGATGGACCCGACGCTCACGCCGGTGTACGTGGCGGTGGACGAGGTGATTGTCGCGGCCGCCGGATTGGGCGATCGGGTGCGCCCGGACGCCCGTTCGGCGCTGGACGCGCTGCGGGCCGCCGGCTGGCGCACCATCATGCTGAGCGGCGACGCCGCCGAAGTGGTGGCGTCGGTGGGGCAGTCGCTGGGGTTTGCCCCCGAAGACGCCATCGGCGCCGCATCGCCCGAGGACAAGCTGGCCTTTATCGAGCAGCTCAAGCGCGCGGGGCGCGTGGTTATGGTGGGCGACGGCGTGAACGATGCCGCCGCCATCGCCGCGGCGCATGTGGGGATCGGCGTGCACGGCGGCGCCGAAGCGTGCCTCAGCACGGCCGACATCTACCTCACCCGACCGGGGCTGTCCGCCCTGGTGGAACTCACCGAGGGCGCGCGGAACAGTATGCGGGTCATCCGCCGCAACATCGGGTTCTCCATTGGTTATAACCTCATCGGCGCGACGCTGGCGGTGATGGGGGTGCTCAACCCGCTCATTGCCGCCGTGCTGATGCCCGCCAGCTCGCTGACGGTAGTACTGGGATCGTGGTACGGAACGTCCTTCGCGCGGAGCCGCACGTGAGTGTCCTGTTTATCGTCCTGCCGCTGGCGCTGCTCCTTGTCGGGGCGGCCGTAGTGGCGTTT
This sequence comes from Candidatus Kuenenia stuttgartensis, assembly GCA_943330235.2. Lineage (GTDB taxonomy): Bacteria > Gemmatimonadota > Gemmatimonadetes > Gemmatimonadales > Gemmatimonadaceae > Gemmatimonas > Gemmatimonas stuttgartiensis_A. The sequence continues at coordinate 4,909 of CALQGY020000171.1, read as the reverse complement.
GTCTGGTCGGCCCGCAGCGGCCAGATGGACGACCTCGACACGCCGGCCGTCCGCATGCTCCACGACGACGCTGAGTAGCGGAATCCACCGTACGGCGCGATTTCCGGTCCGATTCGGGTCCGCTTCGCGTCACGTTCCCAAACTCGGCCTTGTCCCGCTCTCCGAGCGGTAGAACATTTCACCGCATGTCTACTACACCACAGAAGCACGCCCCCAACGGCATCGAGCGCCGTGCCAATCCCCGGCTCCGCGAGCTGGTGGACGAAATGCTCGCCTCTATCCGCGCGGCGCACCATGTCGATCTCTGGACCGACGACGAGCGCACCCGGTACCAGTCCGATATGTCGCGCATCATGCAGTCGGTGCGTGAGCATGCCATTGACCACAAGAACGGGCTGAAGTCGTAGCCGCTGAAGGCGCGGACGGGCGCGGATTGGTCCGCTCGGACAGCGGGGGTCGTCATTTGTGCGGCGAGTTGTTCACCAAAAACATGAACAGCCGGTCACACACAGGACTCCGACGCTCTCCCGGAGCCATCCGCGCCCGTCCGCGCCGTCCGCGGCCTACGACAGCCCAAACTCCTCGCGCGCCTGTCGATTGGCCTGCGACTGCACCGCCGTGGCCGCCAAGCCGAGTTCCTCCGCGGCGCCGCCGCCCGCTAGCGCTGCCTCGCGCCGCTTGACGAGATCCCAGAAGTTCTCCCCTTCCTTCACGGTGGGGTCCTCGGCCGGCAGCAGCTTGTACATGGCCTTGTACATGAGCGAGAACGCCCAGAACAGCGCCAGCATATCGGGGAGCACCAGCACGACGCGCGTGATGGCGTTGACGTTGGCCACCTGGTCGTTGAACAGCGGCGTGCCGAACGGCGCCAGCACCATCTTGAGATTGATGGCGTAGTTCACGAGCCCCGCGGCCAGATTGGTCGCGCCGATGATCAGCGCCGCCTGCTTGAGCGCGCGCACCACGGTAGGCTCTACCAGCAGCCGCTCCAACCCGCGCTCGTCCTCAGACGTCTCGGGGAGCAGCCCCTGCATGGCAATGGAGCGCGTGACCGGCCGCGCCATAAACGCCGACCCGCCAAAGACGATCACGGCCAGCAGGTAGCTGGCGCTGTCCTTGAAGGCGAACAGCGCGCCGCTCACGTACCAGAACGCCAGCGCGCCACGCATGATGGCGCCGAAGCCGGCGTAGGACGAAATGAAGTTGAAGTGGCGCGTGATGACGAACAGATCAAGCAGCACCCAGACAACGGGCACGAACGCGGCGATGAGATACGCAGGGAGCGTTCCCAACGGCGCGGTGCCGTACTTGAGAATCAGCACCGGCGCCGCAGCGCCGATCAGGATGTCCAGGATGAGCTTGAGCGACTTCGACATGGGGGGAATCTTGCCGGAGCGAGGGGTGTCCGGTACCCGTGGCAGCGTATTAGGGCCGCGGATTGCGCGGACGGGCGCGGACTGTTCCAGAAATTCTTTAGACTCCGACCGCGCAGCGAAAGCTGACCAACACAGGGAGCCATCAGCGCTTGTCCGCGCTTGTCCGCGCTTGTCCGCGGCCCTCCGAGGCTACCGGGCCGACGCCGGTTTCAAGCCAAGCGCCGAGTTCAGCCACCGCACAAACGGCGTCATCGCCGCAAAGTGCTTCGCCAGCACATCCGGCAGCTTCTTCGATCCAATGTCCTCGGCCGCAATCGCCGCGCCCGCCGTGAACGACTGATAGCGCAGCCACGCGCCCGCCGGATGATCGGGGTCATAGCCGCGCGGCATGCGCGTGAGCATCGACTCCTCGCTCAGCGCGCCGAAGCGCCGCTTGAAGGTGCGGTGCTGCACAATTTCCGCGAAGCCGGCATAGTCATCGCGTAGTGACTCGCGAATACGGTTCAGCGCCGGACGTGGCGGCATCCAGATACCGCCGCCGCACATGATGTCGCCGGGCTCCAGGTGGAAGTAGAACCCGGCCCCGCCATGCGCCGCCTCGGTGCCTACGCCGCCGCCGGAGTCGCGGTGGAAGAACCAGCACGCCGCGTTGGTCTTGTACGGCGACTTGTCCTTCGAGAAGCGCACATCGCGATGGATGCGGAACATGGACTTCTTCGCCGACCCGATGATCTCCGGGATGAATTCGGCCAAGCGCACATCCACCTCGTCGATGAGCAGCCGCATAGGCGCGCGCAGTGCGTCCTCGTAGTCGGCGCGGTGCTCCTCAAACCATTCCTTGCGGTTGTTCTTCGCCAGGCCGCGCAAAAACGTCATCGCGCGCGGAGGGAAACCGGTGAACGTCTCGTCGGTACCGTGCATGATCAGTGCGCCGGAAAGAGAAAACGGAGAAAGAGTGCCGTACGATGGCCCCACGCCTGCTCGTTGTGCAGCGCGCCGTCCTCTTCGAGGTAGCAAAGATCGACCCCCGGCTGCCACCCTTTGCGCATGAGCATGCGATGCAACAGGCGCGTGCCCTTGAGCATGCGCAACTCGCCGGTGCCGACATCCAGCCAGATGGACATGGCCGGTCGCCGTCCTTCGAGGGCGTTGAGCTCACGCACAATCCAGCGGTCATCCCACCACACCGACGGCGACAGCAGCGCGAGCTTGCCGAAGACCGCCGAGTGCGTGAGCCCCAAGTGCAGCGACAACAATCCGCCCAGCGAACTGCCGGCCAGCGCCGTGTCATTCGCCGACCGGCGCGTGCGGTAGCACTGGTCGATGAACGGTTTGATTTCATACACCAGCATCTGGCCGTAGCGATCCGCCAGGCCGCCGGCATCGTGCGTGTTGTCGCGCGTGGGCGTGTACTCGTCAATGCGGTCGCGACCGGCGTTGCCGATGGCCACGATGATAATGGGCTCGATCACGCGCGCGTGCATGAGCGCGCGCGCCGTGGTATCCACACCCCACTGCACGCCAAAAGGCGACAGCGGTAGATCATCGAACACGTTCTGCCCGTCGTGCAGATACAGCACCGGAAAGCGGCGCCCAGGTTCCAGCGCGTATTCCGGCGGCACACACACGGTCAAGTCGTGCGTGTGCGGCAGGAAGCGCGAGTGCACGCCGGCGAAATGTTCGAGCGAACCGACATGGCGTCGCGACCGCATCATCGTCACGATGTCGTCGAGCACGCCCGCGTGCACCATCATGATGCCATCATCACGGCGCGCCGAACTAGAAGTCGACGCGATCGGGCGGTTGCTGGCCGGACACGAACGCGTCGATGTTGGCGAGCGCGCGCATGCCCATCGCGGTGCGCGTTTCGATCGTGCCGCTGCCCATGTGCGGCAGCAGCACCGCGTTCTCCAGGTCGCGCAGCTCCGCGACCACGGTGGGCTCCCACTCGTACACGTCCAGCCCCGCACCAGCGATGGTGCGGTCGCGCAGTGCGGCCGTCAGCGCGTATTCGTCCACGATATCGCCGCGCGCCGTATTCACGAGATACGACTTGGGGCCCATCATCGCTAAACGTTCGGCGTTGATGAGATGCCGCGTTTCCGGTGTCGACGGACAGTGCAGCGATACGACATCGGCACGCACGAGCAACGTCTCGATGGAATCCACACGCTCCGCCCCTTCGGGACCGGCGGTGGACGGATCATCAATGCGCACATCACGCGGCGCGTAGTAGATCACGTGCATGCCCAGTGCGCTCGCGGCCTGACGCGCCAGCGCGCGGCCGATGCGCCCGTAGCCAATGACGCCCAGCGTCTTCCCGTGCGGGCTGCGTCCCATCATGTGCGTGGGGCGCCACCCCGACCACGATCCGTTGCGCAGATGACGCTCGCCTTCGCCCAAGCGCCGCATGCTCATGAGAATGAGCGCCAGCGCAATGTCCGCCGTGTCGTCGGTGAGCACGTCGGGCGTGTTGCTGATGGTCACGCCGTATTTGCGGGCCGCGGCGCGATCAATGTGATTGACGCCCACGCCGAAGTTGGCGAGCAGGCGCGTCTCCACGCGCGAGTCAAAGAGCTCGCCGGTGATCTTGTCCGTGACGGTGCACAACACAATGTCGGTCGTGCGCAGCACGTGCTGCATCTGCTCGGGCGTGAGCGCGATGTCGGTGCGGTTGAACTTTGCGTCGTAGCGTTCAGCAATGGCCGCTTCAACCGTCGGCGGCAACTTGCGCGTCACCACCACCGTGGGGCGTGCGGTCATGGTGCGACGCGCCACGTCTGCAAGGCCGCGCCCACACCGGCGCCCAGCGTGATGGGCACACCGGCATCCACCAGCGCCATCTCCACACCGCTTAGTGCACCGGCCAGCGTGAGCGCATTGGTGTCACCCAGATGCCCAATGCGAAACACCTTGCCCGCCAGTTCACCAAGCCCCGCGCCCAACGACACGTCGTAGCGCTTGAAGGCGATATCAATCACGCGCGATGCGTCTTGCCCCTCAGGCATGACCACCGCGGTGAGCGTGTTGGATGCAATCTCCGGGCGCTTGGCGCACTCGTGCAGCCCCCACGCCTTCACGGCCGCGCGCACACCCACCGCCATGCGACGATGACGCTCAGCGACGGCGTCCATCCCTTCGTCCAGCAGCATGGTGAGTGCGTCATCGAGCCCGAAGAGCAGCGACAGCGCCGGCGTGTACGGGAAGTAGCCGCGCGCATTCTGGTCGCGCATGGGGCGCAGATCGAAATACGAGCGCGGCGTGGTCACCGTGGCCACGCGCGCGAGCGCCTTCTCGCTCATGCCCAAAATGCCCAACCCGGCGGGGAGCATGAAGCCCTTCTGCGAGCCGGCAATGGAGCAGTCCACGCCCCACGCATCAAACTGGAAATCGAGACTGGCAATGGAGCTGACGCCGTCGATGTACAACAGCGCCGGATGCTTGGCGCGATCCATCGCGGCACGCACCGCGCCGACATCGTTGGTGACACCGGTGGCCGTTTCGTTGTGCACCAGCAGCACACCCTGAATCTC
>CALQGY020000170.1 GCA_943330235.2 Candidatus Kuenenia stuttgartensis | reverse complement strand
GGCGTCAGCGCAGGGCGTCAGCGCAGGGCGTCAGCGCAGGGCGTCAGCGCAGGGCGCGACGCGCGCGTAAGTTCTCGAGGCCGACACGGGATATCCGGGTGAGGCTGCCTACCCCCTTGCGAGGATCGCTGCACGATGCGCACACCACTGCTGCTCCGGCTTGCCCCCGGTGCCATGAGTCTCTTGTTGCTGGCCGCACCGGCTATGGCGCAGGGGACCGATGCTGCCTCACAGATTGCGGCGGACAAGGCGCTGCTGGCCAAGGAAGGCTACCAGGTGCCACCGGCTGCCATCGCGAAGCTCGTCACCGCGCCCAAGCATCTGAATGTGTCGTTGACGCAGCCCAGCCCCGACCGGAAGTATTTCCTCAAGGTCGAGAGCGAAGGGCTGCCGAGTGTGCAGGACTTCGGGAAGGCGCACAACTACTATGCCGGCTTGCAGGTGGATCCCAAGGCCAATCGCGCGCGCACGCTGACCACGCGCGGGAGCACCGGGCTGTCGCTGATTGATCCGATGACGGGCAAGTCTACGGCCATCGCGATTCCCGTTGGCGCGACGGTGAGCAGCCCGGTGTGGTCGCCGGATGGGAAGCAGCTGGCGTACATCGCCAATTTCGCCGCGGCCTCGCACGTGTTCGTGGCCGACATCGCGACCGCGAAATCGGTGCAGATCACCAAGACGCCGTTGCTCGCGACGCTGGTGACGACCATCGACTGGACCGCCGACGGCAAGAATGTGGTGGCGGTGCTGGTGCCGGATGGCCGCGGCGCGGAACCCAAGAAGCCCGAGATTGCGACCGGGCCGCAGGTGCGGTTGTGGCTCGAGCCCGTGAAGTCGCCGCAGCGCCAGTTCGCCAGCCTGATGGACGAGCCGTGGCAGTTTGAGCAGCTCAAGTACTACACGACCGGTCAGCTGGCCGTGATTGATGTGAAGACCAAGCTCGCGAAGAAGGTGGGGGCGCCGGCCATGATTCAGAGCGTGGACGCCGCGCCCACCGGCCAGCACTTCCGCGTGAGCGTGATGCAGGAGCCGTTCTCGTACATGGTGCAGTACACGAGCTTTGGCAACGTGGAGCAGATCTGGGATGCGGCTGGTGTGTCGGTGGCGGAGTTGCAGAAGCGGCCGTTGCGTGAGATGCCGGATTCCACGCAGGCCGGCGCCGGATTTGCCGGACGTGGCGGGGCGGCGGGTCCGGCCGGCAAGCGCCTGTTGGCATGGATGCCGGCGGGCACGGGGATGTACTACGTGGCTAGCGACTCCGCGAATGGTGGCGTCGGCAACGGTGGTCGTGGTGGTCGCGGTGCCGCAGGGGCGGCCGCTCGGCGCGAGCGCGTGATGCAGTGGAAGCCGCCCTATGGCGCGGCCGACACGGCCACCTTGTATCAGGCCGATGGCACGATTGCGTCGCTCACGTTCACCGACGATGGTAAGCAACTGTTCATCGGAACCAGCACCGCGGGCACCGGTGAGATCTATCACGTGGACCTCGCTACGCCGGCGACGAAGCACACCATCGTGCGGCAGCGCGCGTACACGCCAGCGTTTGCCGACGGCAACCGCGGCGGTCGCGGTGGTGTGGGTGGCGGTGGTGGTGGCAGCCGCGGGGCCGCGGCCGCCGATGATTCGCTGATGTTCTATGCGAACCCCGGCGCGATGATGACCAAGCGCGGCACGCTGGGCGGCCAAGTGGCCATGGTCTCCAGCGACGGCGCGGTGTTCCTGGTGGGCACCAAGTACGATCCCAACTACCTGCAGCACGCGCCGCGCGACTTCGTGGATAAGGTGGATATCAAGACCGGCACCACGACGCGCCTGTTCTTGAGTGCGGCCGATGCGTCGGAAACCGTGACCACCGCGCTGGACGACGATTTCACGAAGGCGATTGTCAATCGCGAGTCGCCGCACGAGACGTCGGACTCGTACCTGCGCGATGTGAAAGCCGGCACCATGACCAAGCTCACGGCGAACAAGGACTACACGCCGGAGTTCACGAATGCCATTCGCAAGCGCATCACCGTCACGCGTCCGGACGGCTTCACGTTTGTCGTGAAGCTCACGCTGCCGGCCGACTACAAGGCGGGCACACGGTTACCCGGCATGTTCTGGTTCTATCCGTACGAGTACACGGAACAGGCCAACTACAATCGCACCTTGCGCGCGGAAAACGTGATGGCGTTTCCGAGCGGTGGTCCCCGCAGCATCGAGTATCTCGCGCAGGTCGGTTATGCGGTGGCCAATTTCGATCCGCCCATCGTGGGCGCCGACGGCCGCATGAACGACAACTACGTCAACGATCTCGTGACCAACCTGTCGACGGTCATCGACGAACTCGATCGGCAGGGGTACATCGATCGCACGCGGTTAGGCATTGGCGGCCACAGCTACGGCGCGTTCAGCACCATGAATGCGTTGGCGCACACGCCGTTCTTCAAGGCGGGCATTGCGGGCGACGGTATGTACAACCGCTCGCTCACGCCGACGTCGTTCCAGAACGAGCGGCGCGATTTCTGGCAGGCGCAGAAGACGTACGAGGAGATGTCGCCGTTCTTCTACGCGGACAAGATTCAGGGCGCGGTGCTCATGTATCACTCCATCGAGGACCAGAACGTCGGCACCGATCCGATCAGCTCGATCCGCATGATGCAAGCGTTGCGGGCCAACGGAAAACCGTCGTCGCTGTTCATGTATCCGTACGAAGACCACGGACCAGCCACCAAGGAATCGGATCTGGACCAGTGGGCGCGTTGGACGGCGTGGCTGGACATGTACGTGAAGCACGCCAACACGCCCAAGCCGGGGCCGGTGGTGCCGTAACGGAGTGCCGTAGGGGGTGCCGTAGGGGGTGCCGTAACGGGGTGCCGTAACGGGGTACCGGGTTGGTGCTGGTGATAACGAAAGACGGCGGCGATCGCAGGTGCGATGGCCGCCGTCTTTCGTTGGTGCGCGCGGTGCCGCTACCCTGTTACCGCGTCATGGCGTGATCAACGCTGTACCGCCCGGGCCCGGTCAGCAGGAGCGTGACGAAGCCGGCCAGATACACAAACGCCAGTTCACCGCTCTGGTCCCCGGTCAGCGCGCCGCCGTGCGCGAGCGCGAAGGCGACCACCATGTTGACCGCGGTCAGCGCCGCGGTCCAGCGACTGGCCAACCCGAACACCAGCAGCACCGCGGCGAGCAGTTCCGCACTCGTACTCAAGCCCAGCGACGCGGTGGAGCCCAGGCCGAACGGGTCCATGAAGGCTCCGCCGCTCTGCAGTCGCTGGAGTTTCCCCAGGCCGTGCAGCGCGGCCATGCTGCCGCCCAGCCACACGCGCAGTACCAACAAGCCGAAGTCGTTCGCGGTCGGGATGGTGCTGAGCGTGAGGAGCGAACGGAATCGCGACATGGCCGGCCGGTCTCCGCTCACTGCGTGAGCTTGGGCGCGCCGCCGGAGCGCAGGAAATCCATCGCCATGTTGCTCATCGCGCGCACACCAACCGCGAGCGCGCGGTCATCGCCCTGGAACAGCGGCGAATGGTTGCTGGCCACCGTCTTGGGGTCGAGCCCCGGCGGGGTCACGCTGAGGTTGAAGAAGAAGCCGGGCGCCAGCGCGGAGAACTTGGAGAAATCTTCACCGGCCATGGTCACGTCGCCTTCGTTCGCACCGGCCGCACCGGCCACGCGCTTGAGCGTCGGAGAGAACTTGGCCACCATGCCGTCGTTGTTGACCGAGCTGGGATAGCCGATATCCACGATCACATCAGCCGTCGCGCCGTGCGCGGCGGCGATGTTCTCGGCGATGCGCTTCATGCGCTCGTGAATGGTGGTGCGCGCCTTGGCGTCGAACGCGCGAATGGTGCCGATCATCCACACCGAATCGGGGATGATGTTCTCGCGCAGGCCGCCATGAATGGCGCCCACGGTCACGACGGCCGGCGCCACCGACAGATCGAGGCTGCGCGAGACGATGGTCTGCAGCGCCGTGACGATTTCCGCGCTGACGACGATCGGATCGACGGTGTTGGCCGGCATCGCGCCGTGGCCCTGACGGCCGTGCACGATGATGCGCCAGCCGTCGGCGCTGGCCGAAATCGCACCCGCGCGGTAGTGCATCGCGCCGAGCGGGCCCGGGCCGACGTGCAGCCCGAAGACGCCGTCCACGCCCTTCATCACGCCGGCTTCAATCATGGGGCCCGCGCCGCCCTTGGGCGGCACTTCCTCGGCGGGCTGGAACAGGAACTTCACCGTGCCCGGGAGCCGATCCCGGAGGCCGGCCAGCACTTCAGCGGTGCCCATCAGAATGGCCGTGTGCATGTCGTGGCCGCAGGCATGCATGACGCCCGTTTCCTGTCCGTTGTACACCGTGCGTACGGTGGACTTGAACGGCACGTCCACCAGCTCGGTCACGGGGAGTGCGTCCATGTCGGCGCGCAGCGCGACCGTGGGGCCGGGCTTGGCGCCCTTGAGGATGCCCACGACGCCGGGGATGCCGCCCACGTTTTCCTGCACCTCGATGCCCAAGGCGCGCAGGTGCGCGGCCACGATGCCGGCGGTGCGCTTTTCGGCGTAGCCGAGCTCTGGGTGCTGGTGGATGTCGTGGCGCCAGGCCGTGACTTTATCGGCGATGGCGGCGGTCCGCTTATCGATTTCAGCGGCGAGCGCGGGATCGGCGGTGACCTGTTGGGCCGCCAACGGGGTGGCGATGAGAACGGCAGCGACGAACGCGAGAGACAGGCGCATGACATACCCGGGTAAGAGGACCCCGAATATTACGACACGGGCGGCCGAATGGCTGGTGCAGCCGGCATTGGTGGCCAATCCAGCGGCCTCCCCCAAAACCAACGGCCCAGCGACGTCGCAACGTCGCTGGGCCGTCGTGCGGTGTGTCGTGCGGTGTGTCGTGCGACTCAGACGCCGTTAATCAACACATCCTGCCAGCTGTAGAACCCTGAGCTCAGCACGGCACCCGTGGCGTTGTCGGTTACGGTGAGTACCAGATTGTGCCCCTGCCACGCATACGTGCTCTGCACGAGCACGCCGTTGACGTTGCTGGAGAAACCGCAGCCGCCGCGATACACCGGGGCGGTCGCGACGATCTTCTGCTTCGGGGCCAGCGTGTACTGCATCGCGGCGGCCACGGGCGACGGGCACACCGTGGACCAGGACGACGCGGATTCCTTGACGCTCACGGTCACCGTGGCGGCCGACGTGCCACATCCCTCGACGCTGTACTTGATGTCGGGCATGACGGCCTTCCGCACGCTGGCGCCGGTATTCAGGACCGTGATGTTTGCGCAGACCGGAAGGCTTGGTACGGTCGGCGGGGGCGCGACCTCGCCGCCGCCCTTCGCCAGCCGGGGCTGCGCGCCGATCTGGGCGGACGGAGCGGTGATGTCGCTGCAGGCAGCGAGGAATCCGAGGAGGGCGACGGTGCTGAGGGCGGCTTTGGTCCGGATCATATGCGGGCGGCTCTGGTCTGGAGGAAAGCGAGGGCGGCGGACAGTCCGTGCGCCTTCGAATAGCCGCATTTTTAGCAGGATTAGTGCCACCGTCGTCAAATGACGCTAACTGAATATCTGACAACACGTTGCGTGCAATTATCCGGTCGTGTGGCACCCATGGGGTGCAACACAATGTTCGATAGCTGATCCATTGCGTTACAACGGCGCCCTGGCTCGCGCGCCGGATGGCACATCCCCTGGCCACGCCCCGGTTGGCACGCCCGATGCGGCCAGCGATCTTCCCCCATGCCCTCCCCCCGCAAACCCGCCAAGCCCGTCAACGCCAAGCCCGTCAACGCCAAGCCCGTC
>CALQGY020000169.1 GCA_943330235.2 Candidatus Kuenenia stuttgartensis | reverse complement strand
GTCACCAGCCCGCTGGACGACACCGTGGCCACCGACGCGGCCGAGGTCGCGTAGGTGATCAGGAAGGCGACGCTGGTGCCGGCCGCCTGCACGCGGGGGGCTATCTGAAGGGTTTGGCCCGAGCCCACCGTGTCGGTGACCGACCCCAGCTGCATTCCGCTGATCGCCGGCGTGGTCGGGGTGGGCGCGGTGACGGTGATGGTGGTGGACGCGGTCCGGGTACTCGTGGCGAAGCCGGTACCGGAACCGGTCGCGGTCACCGTGATGGTGGCAATGCCCGGCGCGACCCCCAACACCTGCCCCGTGCCGGACACCGTGGCGACGGCAGGCGTCGAGCTGGTGTAGCTGTAGCTCACGGATACGGCGCCGCCGGCGGTCTGCGGCGACGGGATGAGCTGGGCGACCTGCCCGACGATGATCGTGCTGCTTGACGCAGAGAGAGCGACGGCGGACAACGCATCGGCGGCCGGCGGCGTCGGGCAGGTGACGATGCCGCACCCAGTCCGTTCGGTGAGGCTGTCGCTGATTTTCTTGCCGCACGCGCTCATCACAATCGCCGCGGCGAGCATCACCGCGGAGCACAGGGCGCGCGCGACCAGGCGCGGGCGGAGTACAGGAAACTCAGAGCAAGGCATCAGGACGACGACCGGCGAATGGCTTGAGGGCGTCTCGCGGCTTGCACGCGCGACACGAGATCGCGCCTATCGTAGTTCGGTGCCGTTATGTAGCCGTTATTTGGCCGTGCGGGCGGGAGCGGCGGCCAACCGCCAGAGTCGCAAGGGGATAGGAACTGATGCAGGATCGAGGACGCAGGCACCGCGGCCCCGTGCCGCATGAGACACTGCCCCCTCCATCCTGCATCAGTTCCTCAACCCTGCGACTCCGGGCACGCGCGCCCGGGCACCGGCAACAAAAAGCGCGAATCGCAGGGGGGTAGGAACCGATGCAGGGCGCAGGAACCGCGGCCCCGGGGTGACTTCACCCTCCGCCCAATGACCCCGCGGTCGGCACCATCCGAAACACCACATTCTCCGCCCCGCGCACCGTCCGCATCCCCAGCAACTCGCCCCCCAGCCGCTGAATCGCCTGCTGCGACCGCATATTCTGCGGGCCGATCACGAAGTGCACCTCGTCCACGAACGCGAAGATGTGGTCCAGCATCAGCCGCTTCATCTCGGCATTGTACCGACCACCCCAGTGCGAGCGCACCAGAAACGACCACCCAATCTCGATGGTGCGCGACGCGGGGTTGTAGTCGTTGTAGCGCGACGAGCCCACCACCCGACCATCCGCCAGATCGATGGCCACCAGCGCCGACCCCGAGGCCAGCGCCACGCGGAAGAATTCGCGGAAGACCGGCTCGGTGTAGCGTAGCCGCTCCGGGTGCTGCTCCCAAATGAGCGGGTCGGACGCGGCCGCGTACAGCGCGTCCCAATCGTCCGCGCGCAACGGACGCATCTCCAGCAGTGCCCCGCGCAACGTAGGCTGCAGATCCACCGACATAGCCTTCACTCCCTGAGCAAGACCCACTCGACGCCCAACACTCGGCGACACGATGTCGCTCGGCGACCCCGCTGGACACGCCAGACAGCGCCCCTCACTATTGAGGCTCCCGCCCGTAAATGCCATCCTCGGTGAGCCGTCCATGAAGCGTCGCACGTTCCTGCAGCATTCGGCCGCCCTCGCGGCCGTCCCGTTGGTCGGCCTGCCGTCGTCGGCACGGGGGCTCACCGGCGCGTCGGTTGCCCGCGGCGCGGTGGCACCGCTCCGCGTCAATGCCGAACGGCTCAACGGCTGGCTCGCCGCGTTCGACAAGATCGGCCGCACGCCCACGGGCATCAATCGCGTCGCGTATTCGCCGGCGGATCTTGAGGGGCGCGCCTTTACCCTTGGCCTCATCAAGGACGCGGGGCTCGTGCCGCGCGTCGACTCGGCCGGCAATATCTACGCGCGCCTCGCCGGCACCGACGCGTCGCTCAAGCCCATCCTCATCGGCTCGCACGTGGACTCCGTCACCGACGGCGGCAACTACGACGGGCCGGTGGGATCGTTCTCAGCCATCGAAGTGGCACGGTCGCTGCGCGATCAGCAGGTGCGCCTGCGCCATCCGGTGGACGTGGTCATCTGGCAAAACGAGGAAGGCGGCACGATTGGTAGCAAGCTCGCCATCAACGACCTCACCGACGCCGATCTCGACAAGGTCGCGCGCTCAGGCAAGACCATTCGCGAGGGGATTGGTCTGGTGGGCGGCGATGTGGCCAAGCTCAAAGACGCCGTGAAAAAGAGCGGCGACTTCGCCTGCTACATCGAGCTGCACATCGAGCAGGGCGGTCTGCTGGAAAAGGCGGGGCTGCAGATCGGCGTGGTAGAAGGCATCGTGGGGCTGCGCTGGTTTGAGGTCACGATCACCGGCTTCGCCAATCACGCCGGCGCCACGCCCATGAACCAGCGGCACGACGCCATGCTGGCCGCGGCGAAATTCACCGTCGCCGTCAACGAGGCCGTCACCGGCGAGCCCGGCCGTCAGGTGGCCACCGTGGGGCGCGTGAATGTGCTCCCCAACACCACCAACGTCATTCCCGCGCAGGTGGTGCTCACGGTCGATCTGCGCGATCTCGACCGTGCAAAGCTGACGCACTTCACCGAGCGCTTCGAGCAGCTGGGGCGCGACATCGGCACAGCCACGGGCACCACGTTTGCCTTCAAGCGACTGGTGGACAGCGAGCCCGCACTCGCCAACGCGCAGGTGATGAGCTGGATTGAGTCCAGCGCGACCGCCCTCGGCCTCACCAAGCAGCGCATGCCGAGCGGCGCGGGACACGACGCGCAGGAGATTGCGCGCATTGCCCCTATGGGGATGATCTTCGTACCGAGTGTGGGCGGCATCAGCCACTCGCCGAAGGAGTTCACGACCGCGGCGGATGTCGCGCACGGCGCGGACGTACTCTTGAACGCGGTGATCGCGGCCGACCTCGGATAACCGAGGGACCAGTCGGCGTTCGCGGGGTGCGCTTTCGCTGGTGCAGCGCCGAGCGGCCGTGCATGATTCGGGTGGGCCTGCGCGTACGTGCAGGCCCACGACGCTGGTCGCTCATTGCTGAATGGATATCTATCTCACGAGTTTAGGCATCGGCGTGGTCGGGCTCGCGGCCATGGCGGCCAGCGGGATCGGCCAGCATGGCGGGCACGGCGCACACGGCGCACACGCGCACGGCGGTGACGGCCACGCGGGGCACGGTGGATCCGCGCATGTCGGACACGCGCACGGCGCACACGCGCACGGTACCGACGCCCACGCCGATCACACGTCGGCGCACACCAATGGGCCGATGTGGCTGTCGCTGATGTCACCGCGACTGTGGTTTAGCGTCTGCCTCGGACTTGGCACCACGGGTATGGTGCTGCGCCACACGCTCGACGGTGTGCCGCTCTTTGCCGTAGCGCTGCTTGGTGGCATCGCCTTCGAGCGCGTGCTGGTGGGGCCGCTGTGGAACGCGCTCTTCCGGTTTGCGAGCAATCCGGCGCTCACGCTGGAAAGCGCAGTCATGGGCGAGGCCAATGCGGTCACGAACTTCGACGCAAACGGCCAGGGGCTCATTGCCATCGAAATGGATGGTCAAGTCGTGCAATTGCTCGGCACGTTGCAAGCCGACGATCGCGCGATGGCCATCCGCATCACCGCCGGCACACGACTGCGCGTCGAGTCGGTGGACGCCGCCCGGAATCGCTGCACGGTTTCACTGCGCTAGTCACTGCGCTAATCACTGCGCGAATCACTGCGCTAGTCACTGCGCACGTTGCGCGCGCATTCTTCTCCTCTCCTTCGGAACCAAGCCCATGCCACTCAGTGACGGACTTCTCTCCAGCGGCGTACTGGTTATCGCCGTCGTCGTGTTCGTGCTCATGGCCATCCCGGTCATCGTCGCGAAGTTTCTGCGCAATGTCGAGGCCGGTGAAATTCGCCTGGTCAGCTGGCTCGCCGGCGGTACGGTCACGTATCGCGGCCCCGGCAAGTCCAAGGAGATTCCGCTGCTCACCACGGGCACCACGATCTCCAGCAAAGTCATCAACGTGGATCTCGACATCACCGACCAGACGGCCGATGTCGACGACACCGGCACCCCGCGCCCGATCAAGGTGCGTGTGCTGGCCAGCGCCATCGTGTCGGTGGGTGACTCGGATGTCCTGATCAAGACGGCGGCTAATCGCTTCTTCTCCAAGCAGACGGCCGATCAGATGAACACGCTCACCGATCTGCTGTCCAGCTCCGGTCGACGCGCCATCAATCTGCTCACGCACGATCAGCTCTTCTCGGCTAAAGCCACGCCGTCTGCGTCGCGCGCGCTGTTGCCGGCGGCCGAAGGCGCGTTGCCGGTACGTCAGGCGCCCGCCCCAGTGGTGCCCGCGATGCACAGCGACGGCACGATCATCGAGGACGAAGACGATCCGCTGGCGGTCATCATTCGCAAGGCGTGCTCACGCGAACTGACGGACTTGGGGCTGATCTTCAATTCGCTCAACATCAAGATCGTGCAGTCGGAAGTGGCCGAAGCGCGTCGTCGGCAGTCGGCCGCTGAAGCACAGGCCAATGCGGAAATCGTGTCGGCCATGCAGGCGCGGCGCGCGAAGGAAGCGCAACTGGATGCGGAGCGCGCCATCTCCGACAAGCAGCGCGAACTGGAGCAGACGAAAGCGTCCAACGCCGCACTCATCGCGCAGGCAGAAGCGAAGCGGCAGGAAGCGGCTGGCCTGCAGCGTACCGCAGAACTTGACGCCACGCAGATCGCGCAGGCGCGCGCCAACGCGGCCATCGTGCGACTGGACGCCGAGGCCTCAGCCGATGCTGAAGCGATTCGCATTCGGCGTATCGCCGACGCGACGGCCGAGAGTATTCAGAAGGTGAATCAGGCCATTCAGGCGGGCGGCGAAGCGTACTTCCGCTATCGGCAAATCGAGATGCTGCCCAGCATCGCACCAGCCATCGCGCAGGCGTTGGCGGAAGCGCGCATGGTCACCATCTCGGGCGGCGATGCCGGTGCGCCGGAGACCACCACGAACAACATGGTGAGCGTGATTCAGACCGTCATGGCGGCGCAGTTGGTGTCGCGTGGCGGGATGCTGGACGGCGGCGCGGGGGCGGCGAAGCCGTCGTAAGGGTGGTGGTCGGACGGGACCGGAACGAGATGGGTTAGGAATTCGCTACGAGCTCCTCACGCTGCAGCCGGTAGCCGACCGTCACGAAATCCCGGTCGAACGCGAACACCGTATCCAGCCGATCTTGCCGCATCAACTCGCAGGTCACGGCGTCCGAGAGCGACAGCCGCAGGTCGGCGTGGCGCAGCAGCCAGTTCACGGTGGCCGCCTCAATCAGCGCCGCGTCCACACCGCCACGGCCACGGCTTCCTCGTGGTGTTGGTCGCGCGGGCACCGCGCGGATCCGCGGCAATCCTTCGCAGCCCGCGACGGAGCAGCTCGGCGCGCGACAACGACGTCTCAGCGGCCAACTGGTCGAGCAAGGCCTTGTCATCCGGCTCCATGTACACCTGAACCGGCTCGCGCACGCGCTTAGGAGTGTTGTGCATGCATAAGAGTACGGCATACATAACGCGCTCAACACCTCCGTGCGCGTGCGCCTACGTGACCGCCTGCCGCACGCGGTACGCCGGCGCGCGCCACGCCTCCGTGCGCAGCACCGTCTCCAGCACCGCCACCGCCTGCGCGATATCCGCATAGCGCAGGTACAGCGGCGTCAGCCCGAAGCGCATGACATCGGGCGCGCGGAAGTCGCCGATGACGCCGCGCGCGATGAGC
>CALQGY020000168.1 GCA_943330235.2 Candidatus Kuenenia stuttgartensis | reverse complement strand
CCGCGCTCGCCACCGCGCTCGCCGCCGCGCTCGCCACCACGCTCGCCACGATCCGATGAGCGCTCGGACGTCCGTTCAGGGGCCCGATCGGGCGCCCGTTCAGCTGGCCGTTCGCTCGACCGCTCCGGCGCACGCTCGACCGTCCGCTCCGGCGCACGCTCGACTGGCGCACGCTCGACTGGCGCACGCTCGACCGGCGCGCGCTCAAGGCGGTCCATCTGCTCCATGCGCTGAATGCGCTCGAGCTGATCGACGGTACTCCGTTCCACGGGACTCTGCCGCGGTTTCGGAGCCTGCCGACGCGTGGGCGCCGCTTCTGCAGCCGGTGGAGGCGCTTGAGGGGACGGGCCGGCGTCTGGCGCGTCGAGATACGGATTTTCGTCCCCTGCAGCATCGGGGGACGGCTTCGACCGAGGACGGCCGCGGCGGGCAGGACGGTTACGTTCGTTCATTCGGAAACAGCGTGTGATACGTGGGCTCTCGTCCAGGCGGACGAAGCGCAGCGCCATGGCAGGAATGGCCATGGGCCGAGAAAACCGAGTCCGTCGAGGGACCCGAAAGGCGCACAAATGCGCAAAAAATTGGCGATGATCTGGACGGGTGGCTGCGTGCCGTCGCACAGCCGGAACGGCGTGAATCGCCTTCCGGTACCGCTGGGGGGTGCGCAAATGCCTTGCGCGACCGATCACTGGAGGGGCGTCGCACTGGGCAGTCGCCCAGAACCCCGGTTGGCACTCGAAGCGTGGTCGGCGTGATCCGGTTTCGGCGGACACGCCGCTTCGGGACCGGCGAGACCAGCAAATCCAACCAACTCGTACACAAGCCCTGCGAAACGTCTTCTGGAGTATTACGACCAAAGACGATCCGCGCAACCCGCCGCGATGGTCGCAATTCGGTCACGCCCGCCAACGGGGCGACGATTGCGCACCCGGTTACTAGTTTTCCCATCATGATCGCACCGTTGAACGACCTCCCCGCCGCCCTCACTGAGGCGGTGTCCCAATACGAAGCCTCCGGCAACATTGGCGCCCTAATGGAGCGCCTCCACCGCCTGCGCGAGGGCATCATGCCCGACGCCCTCGTCGCGGCCGCTGAAGCGTTTCTGCACATGCCCGAAGTGGCCGGACCGCTTTACGAGCGGGTCGTCGAGGAGCAACCCACCAACGCACGCGCGCTCGTGATTCTGGCGAATGCGTATTGGCTCTCGGGCCGCGGCCCAGACGTCGTCGGTGCGCTCGCCAGTCGCGCTCTAGCCTCGGACCCGGATAATCGCGGGGCGTGGCATCTCTGGGCGCTGACCGAAGGGAACCAGCGCGATCGCACCATTCGCTGGCTGCAGGTCAGCCAGCGCTTCCCCACGGATTCCTTGGCCAAAGCGGCGCTGGCGGACAACGCCGCGTCGCTCGCGGCCAGCGAGCACGATCGCGAAGCGCTCGCGATGGCCATTGGCGCCTATGAAGAACTCTGGGCGCTCTCCCCAACCGAACAGCAGCGCGCGGCGCTCGAGACGGCCCTCACGACGCTCCGCAACTACAGCTTCTAGCACCGCGTCTCACACGACCCGTCCCGTCAGGGCGCGGGCTTCGCCACGGTCTTGGGATTGCCGTCCGACACGTACCGCGCGAGGGCGCCGGGCTTGTCCAAGGCGTCCAGTGTGGTTTTCAGCTTCGTCCCGCCTTGCAGCGGGACACGCGGAAGCCAGTGGGAGTCAAACTCTGGGTCGTACGGGCTGCGCGCCGGTCCGCCGGTGACTCGGAACACGGCGTCGTGCGCGTAGCGCACCTCGCGCTTGCCGCGCGGGTCATACCATGCGCCACGCACCGCCAGCGCCCGATTTTTTGGCCGCAGTCCATACGGCAGTGCCAGCCCGCGCACCCGATACCCCGGCAGCGCTGAGTCGATGGCCAGCGCTCCCCGTGCCAATTGCTCCTGCACGACCGCGTCGGAGTACTTGTTGAGCATCGCATGCCAGAGGGTGTGATTGCACAGTTCAAACCCCTGTTCCGCGAGAAAGCGCACCTTCGGAAAGCGCCACGCGGATTGCTGACCATCAATCCCCTTGTCCCCGAAAAACGCATGGCCGGCTTGCGCGGCCGGCAGCGCGCAGAAGAGTCCGCGCGGCTTCCAATCGGGGTGTGCCTTGATGAAATCGAGCAGAATGCCCACCGCGCTCGTCGGATCGATCACCAGCGTGCCCTTCTGCTCGCGATAGCGAAACTGGCTCGGGGACGCGTCGTCGAAGGTGAAGAGCACCGGCGACTTCCCCGCCGGAATATCGATGTGACGGTCCAGCAGGTCGGCCAGCGAAATGGGCACGTAGCCGCGCGCGTACAACTCGGCCAGCTCGGCGCGGAACCGATCGCGCGACACCTTGTAGCTGCCGTCCGCATCCACCACTTGATGCCACTCCAACACCGGAATGTGCCCCATCTCGTTGGGCGTGCGCGCGTCATTCGAGACCGTGCCGGTGGCAACGGCGGCGGACGGAACCGCGCGCTTCGTTGCCGCACGCTTGGCCGACACGCGTGCTTTCGCCGGCTGCGTGGCACGGCTGGCACCGGACCCACGTGCGAATGCGTACGCGGGCACGGCGGATAGCACGAGCCCGGCCAGCAGGACGGGAAAGGACCATCGCGGTACGAGCGAGCGCGTGATCCGAAACGGCCGCGCGCGGTGGCGACCGACCGTGGGACGCAAAGAAAAAGGCATACGGTTGTGCGAGTGCTCTGTCACGGAGTGAAGCAACGATCTACGCGCAAGCTAACGACGACGGTACGGACACGACGCGGCGATCGCGGCTACAGAATCCCGAGCCAGCTCGACGGCGCCGACGAGTACCCCGGGAATACGTGCTCCAGCGAGCCCGCCTGCAGATGCTTGGCCGCGAGCTCGCTGAAGACGCTGCGAAAATCTGTCGTGAGCGCCAGATCGCGCCCTTCATGCAATTGCTCCGGCTCGAGCCCCGGCCACCGTCCGAGCACGCGTTGGTGGGCCGCTACCGCGCCGCCAATCACGAACATCGCACCCGCGTGTCCGTGATCGGTGCCGCCCGTGCCGTTCTGGCGCACGGTCCGACCGAACTCGGACATGGTGAGAATCACGACGTCGTCCATGCGATCGCCGAGATCGGCGACGAGCGCCGCGATACTGGAGGAGAAGTCGGTGAGGCGTTGCGCCAATTGCCCCTGCGCACCGCCCTGATTGACGTGTGTATCCCAACCGCCGACATCCGCGAACGCCACTTCGAGGCCAACATCGGACTTGATGAGCTGCGCAATGGAGAGCAAGCGCTGGCCAAATGGGGAGCGCGGATATTGCACACTGGCGGCCGGTGTGTACTGCAGCGGGTTGGCCGCGCGCAGCACCTTGAGCGCGTCAAACATCTCCGTCCCGCTGCCATGCACGAGGTCCGCGGAGCCCGTGCGGTAGAGCGCCTCCAGACGCCGCTCCGCGTCACCGCCTGCCGTGCGAATGGAGAACTCCTCAAGCGAATTCATCGCGACGGTGGGCGACGGCCCTTCAAGAATGCGCGGGGTTTGCGCCGTCATCGCGACGGCGCGAAACGGCGTCGCGCCGCCGCGGGGGGGACACGCTTCACATGTGCCCTTGACGGCCAGATACCGATTGAGCCACCCGTCCGGCGTGCCTTTCACGTCCGGCGTGCCGGTCTCCATGTAGTCCTGCGCATCGAAATGCGATCGTGTGGCGCTGGGGCTCCCGACGGCGTGAATGGGGGCCAGCAGCCCGCGGTCCCACAGCGCCTTGAACGGCGAGAGGCTGGGGTGCAACCCGAAGTGCCCATCGAGGTCGATCGCACCGGCCGCACCGGACGTGCGTGCCGGCGACGCGATGGCCAGCTGCGGTCGCGCGCGGTAATACGCGCTGTCACCAAATGGCACCACCACGTTGAGCGCGTCGGCCGCGCCGCGTTGAAACAGCACGACGAGCGTCTTGCCACGGGATGCGCGCGGCAACGCCATCGCCATCGCCGTACGACGCAAAAAGGAGGGCGAGAGTCCGAGCGTGACGAGCGACAGCGCTCCGGACTTGAGAAAAACGCGACGCTGCATGACGGGTTCCGTAGAAGGGCGATCGTGCGACGGGCGCGACTAGCGACGTTGAAATTCAGGCGCGCCAAGCGCGAGCCCGACGATCTGAGCGAGTCCCTGCGGTGAGACGGGCGCGCGCGGTGGGGCGGTGCGCGTGATCATCGTCGGCGGCGTGTCGAGGTCGTCAAGCGCCAGCGCGTCGGCCTGCGCGGCACGCGCCGTGAGGAACGGATTGGTGCCCGTCAGCAGCACCTGACGCGTGTCGTTCGAGACGGACCCGCCCAGCAATTCGCGGATGACGCCGTCCACCTGCTGCTCGCGCGACAGCGGCGCCAGCGTGGTGGCCGCGGGCCAGTTCATGAGGCGTGCGCCGGGCACGCGCCCCGACGCCATGGTGAGCCCGAAGTTGATGCGGTTGAGAATCGCCCCCGTGTTCATCCACGCATCGCCCGTTTCGGGATAGCCGTTGGGGGCCTGATGGCCGTACAGCGGCTGTCCGAGGCGGCTGACGAGCTGCGCGGTGCGGGCCGTGGCATCCGGCGCCGCGTTCATCGCACGTAGCGCGCTCGTGACCAGCTCGAAGGGCGATTTGACCTTCGCGCGATACGCGGCCGTCGCAAAAAACTCGGGGCTCGTCACAATCGTGCGCAGCACGGCGCGAATATCCCCGTCCGTGCGACGGAACGTCTCCGCCGCGCGCGCGACCAACGCGGGCGGCGGCGAATCACTGACGAATCGACGCGCCAGCTTGGTCGCGATAAAGCGTGCGGTGGCTGGATGTCGAGCCAACAGGTCGAGCACGGCCTCCCCCTCGTCCTGGCCGTGACCGGCCGGGAACGTCTGACCAAGGATGATCTTCGCCCCCGCGTCGTGCGCCGTCGGTCGAAAGAGAAACGTGCCGCCATTCGCCCCGCGCGAGAGCGTCCAACCGGTCAGTGCGCGGGCCACCTCAACGACGTCCTGCTGCGTGTATCCGCCATCAACACCCAGCGTGTGCAATTCCATCAATTCGCGCGCGTAGTTCTCGTTCAGCCCGCGCTTGCGCTGCGCGAGCTGGGCCAACACCGGACGTTGGGGCGCGAGCGCCGCCACGCGTCGCGCGGCGGCCGCGCGCTGGATGGGCGCGACCGTCCGCAACGTCGGCCGACCGCTGTCGGCGACGCTCTGCCAATTGTCGAGGTAAGTGAGCATGGCGGGGCTGGTGGCCACCGCGCCCAACAGATCGCGAAACCGCCCCAGCGCATAGGGGCGAATGGCGTGCGCGTCGTACTCCGCTAGGAAGTAGCGTGTGCGATCCTTGCCGGAGAACACGCTGAAGTGGTTCTCCCAGAAATCCACCATCACTTCGTTCAACTGCCGCTCGGAGAGCACCGCGCGCGCCACGCGACTGTTCGCGATCTCGCCGAGGGCCGCGTTCGAGCGTCGCCCTTGCTCGCGCAGCGCGAGCGAGTCAGCTGCAGTGAGGTCACCACCGTTTTGTCGCGCCCGTTGCGCCAGCTGCACCCCCGGCGGCGGATACGCGGCCAGCAGCGCCTCGCCGCTCTGCGGCAGCGTCGTGAACTGCGCGACGAAAGCGTCCGTCGTGCCATCGCTGATGCGCTCGGGCTCCAGCTGTCGCGCAACCCAGACGTCGACGCCCATGGCGTGCACCGCGGCGGCATCACCCGGGCGCGCGCCAAAGGCGAGTCGGTTGAGGACATGCTGCACCTGCTGGTCGACCGTCTGCTCGCGCGCCGCCAGGGCGGCCGCGGAGGGGAGTTGGGTCGCCTCCCTGCCGTTGGTGCCCCGCGGTGATGACGCGGCGCATCCCGCGAGGACCGTGGCCGCGAGGGTCGTGGCCGCGAGGG
>CALQGY020000167.1 GCA_943330235.2 Candidatus Kuenenia stuttgartensis | reverse complement strand
GGCAAGTGATCGCGCGACCGCGGTGGACGGTGCGCCTCGCCGCGATTCGATGAGCGTGACGCTCGCGCCCGGCGGTTCGATCGAGCTCAAGCTATCGATGCGCAAAGATCAAAAGGCCACGTACGAATGGCGTGCCGATAGCGCGGAGGTGTACTACAATCTGCACGGCGAGCCGCCCAACCCGCCGAAGGGATTCAGCCACGGATACGCCAAGGGCACGTCGCGCGGTGAGCAGGGTGCGGTGGTGGCAGCCTTCGACGGCATTCATGGCTGGTTCTGGCGCAATCGCAGCGAGCAAACGGTGCACATCACACTCAAGACATCCGGTGAGTATCAGGAGCTGAAGCAAATCAAGTAGCGCGCACCTCGCACGGACATGCACATCACACTTCACCGACCCGAACGATGAATCGAAAGCTGGCGCTTGGCGTCACACTACTGCTGGCGTTGTGCTCGTCCGTCGCCTTTGGTCTCGCGCGTCGTCACGGCGCGTGGGACGGGGTGCTAGTGGGACGGGGTGGCTCCAAGATCAAAGGCGAAATTGGCATGGTCGGCGGCAAGGTTGCCGGCACCACGGAGGTGGACGTTAAGCTGACCGGAGATGTTGCCGGCTCGACGCGTCCGTGGCATGTGCACGTCGGTAGTTGCCAGAAGGCTGGACCGATCTATGGCGACGCGAAGGCATACGCCGTGCTTCGGATCAGCGCGAAAGGTGCCGCTGACGGCAAGGCGACGCTGCGCTTCTCACTGCCGGACAGCGGCTACTACTACGTCAACATCCACGAGTCGGTAGCGAACATGGGCAAGATTGTGGCGTGCGGGGATTTGCTCCTGGAGGACTAGCTCGGCGCGACCATTGCGCAACTTCGGGAGCGTAGCCCTGCATGGATCCACCTCCCACATCGACTGAGCGTGCACAGCGTAAACGGCGGAGCGGTCGCTAGATCGCGCCCGCGGGCAACCAGACGACAAACCGAGACCCCGTTGGCCCTGTCGCCTCCAACACCACGTGGCCAGCGTGCGCGGTCGCAATCCATTTCGCGATCGCCAGCCCCAAGCCCGCTCCCCCGTCAGGTGATGCGTACTCAGCGGAACGAACAAACCGCTCAAAGAGCGAGTCGCGAATATTCGGATCGACGCCCGGTCCGTTGTCAGAAACAGCCAAGCGAAACCACGTTCCGGGAAGCGCTAGCCCAGTTGGCAGCAGCGCATGGTGCGTGAGATCCAACGAGAGTTGAACCACTCCGTCTCGTGGGGAGTGCTTGATCGCGTTATCAACGAGGTTGAGCAAGAGGCGCCTGATCAACGTGTCGTCACCGAGAAACGCGGATTCCGCGCAGGGTGCGGACAGCACCGTCACGCCGCGGGTTCGCCCGAGCGCTCGGCCGGCGCTGGCCGCGTCGGCAAGCTGCTCTTCCAGATACAGCTGCGTTCGCCGCACGGGTTGATGCCCGGAATCCGCTCTCGCGAGCAAGAACAGGTCATCGACGATGCGCGTCATGCGCTGTCCCTCAGCGCTGACGGTCCGTAGTGCGTCCTGCAACGACTGCACCGAACTCTCTTTGCGCTCGAGTGCGACATCCGCGACTCCGCGTACGACGGCGACTGGCGTCCGCAGTTCATGCGAAGCGTCCGCCATAAACTGCTGCTGCTGCACAAATGACCGCTCCAACCGCTCAAGCAGACCGTTCAAGCGGCCCGCCAATTGCCCGAGTTCGTCATGTGGATGCTGAACCAACAAGCGCTCACTCAGACTACTGGCACCAATGTGCTCCGCTTGCGCGCCCATCGCGACTATCGGGGACAGGCTCGCCCGCGCCAGCAGGTATCCGCCGATGCCGGCAAAGATGAGGGCAACTGGAATGGCGCCGAGCATCCATCCGAGAAAAATATCCTTGATCTCATCGTCGGCAATCATGTCACGCGCCACTACGACGGTATAGGCATCGACCGCGCTGTCCGACTTCAACGCGACGACGCGTACCCAGCCATCGTCATGGCCAATCGTCTCATAGCGTGGCGCCCTGAGTGAGGAGCGCCGAACCAACGGCACGACCGACGTAGAGCCATTCCCGATCATCCTGGGGATCGTGACCAGTGGCGTCAGGGCCGTCGAGTCGGACGCTCCGACATATCGCCCGCGACCGTCATACATCAACACGCGCAACGACCGGTCACGTACTTCCGCGAGGACTTCCGACGCGGCCTCGCGTGCCGTTGACCGGCTTTCTGATTGTTCAGTTGTCCACGCCACCGCAACGTTTCGCGCGGTCGCTTCGAGCTCGCGATCTATTCGGCTCAGGGTGACGCGCGCGAGGAACAGGTATGCGCCGCAGGCAAAGGCCATCAGCAGCAGGGCGAGCGTAGCGGTGTGCCAGACGGCAAGCCGGACGCGAACCGTGTGACGCCACCAGGCACGCGGTCGTCGGCCGTCGACCGCGGAACCATTCGCGCTCGATGTGTGGGTCACGTTGCGTCCGTCGGCACCTCAAGTACATATCCGGCACCGCGTCTCGTGTAGATGAGTGCGTCGCGTCCGTTGGCGCCTAGTTTGCTTCGCAACCGATTGATGTAGGACTCGATCAGATTCGACGCTGGATCATAGTTATCGTCCCATACGTGGTCAGAAATCTCCGCGCGGCCGACGACTCGCCCCGCGTTGCGCGCGAGGAACTCCAGCAGCGCGTACTCCTTCGTTGTGAGAGCGAGCAGAACGCCAGCGCGCCGTGCGCGCTGACCGCGAGTATCGAGCTCGAGGTCGCCCACATTGATTACGTCAGCTCGGACGTCCCCATGTCGACGCAGTAACGCGTGGATGCGGGCAACTAATTCCGAGAAGGCGAACGGTTTCGTCAGGTAGTCGTCGGCTCCCACGTCCAAGCCTCGGACGCGGTCATCGACGGTGTCACGCGCCGTCAGCAAGATGATCCGTGCAGCATTCCCGCGGCGACGCACCTCGCGACACACGCTGAGTCCGTCCCGCTTGGGAAGCGAAATGTCCAACACGATGACGTCGTACGGGTTGATCGCCGCAAGGTAAATGGCGGTGTCACCGTCGCGTGCGGTGTCCACGGCAAACGCGCGTTCGCGTAGCCCGGCGGCGATCACCTCCGCCAATCGATCATCATCTTCCACCAATAGGACGCGCATAGGACGATTTGAAGAATGATGTGTCGAGAAAATGCCGCGCGATCAGCGACCCTCGCAACGATGCGGGATTGCCAAGTGCCTGTCAACTCGTGTGGACTCGCCGTTGTCGGACCCGATGGCGACCTCCCGTTACCCAGCGGGTGGTGTTGAGCGTACAGTGAACTTTGCGTCGTAGACTTCCGGCCACGCGATACAACGGAGTGTCCGGCGCCTGTGTCAGCACGGACAAATCCGCACATACCTTACGGAGCGAAACATGTCCCGGAACAATTGTCGTCAACTGACGTTCGCGCTCGCTGCTGGAGCGATGATCGCCGCAAGCGCCGTCTCGCTTGCCGCACAAACCACGGCTACGCCGGCAACGATGAAAGAAGACAAGCCAGGCCAGCTTGCCCTCGCGAAAGTCGCACCGGCCGAGGCGCGCAAGATTGCGTTGGCGCGCGTACCCAAGGGCGCGATCGAGGAAGAAGGCATTGAAAAGGAAGACGGGAAGCTGGTGTATTCGTTCGACATCAAAGTTCCCGGCAAGAGTGGCATTGAGGAAGTCTTGGTAGATGCCATGAGCGGGAAAGTGGTGTCACAGGAACACGAATCTCCGAAGCAACAGGCGGACGAACGTCGAAAAGACGCGGCTGAGAAGAAAGCGGCCGCCGCGAAAGGTGCCAAAACTCCGCCACGCTAAGTTCGGCCATCGGCGGCACGCTCCGCCAGGATCGCGAACGGCGGAGACCTTACGATTGGCTCCGTTACGGACTTACCCATCATACTTTTCGGAGCGATCGTGAGACCGATGCGTCGTGCCAGTCGTGAACGTTCGCAGCACCCGCTGGGTAGGGGACGCGTATCCCACGACTGGCATGAACGTCACGACGCATTGGGTCTACGAGCACCATGGCTCGTAGTCGTGTTGGCCGCGGCGTGCTGGGCAACAGTCGGAAACGCACAAGCGCGTTCTGACAGCGCGTCGACACGGGGTCGGCATCGCGACGCGAGCGCGCTCCGCGCGGATTCAACGTACGCGACTCGCTCGCTGCAACAAGCGATTGCGGACGTTGCCACTCAGGGCAAAGAGGCGCCCGCGGAGCTCATGGCATATCGTGCCACCGTCGAAAGCGAGATTGCGCTGATCGTGCGGACGGCCAAAAGCGATGAGCGTGGCAGATCCGACGAGGCCAATGCTGCCAATGAGCGAGCGATGCAGGTGGAGCAGGTTGAAAGCTCGTTGCGTTGGGAGCGTTCCGGGTCGGTCGAGCAGCATGTGACCGGGTACCGTTCGCGCGCAGTGACCGCCAACGTGTCAACGATTTCTTACTTCCATCGCCCGTGGCTGGTGCCCGTGTTGTACGGTAATAGGCTGCGAGTGCTCTTTGGTCACGATTCCGTGGTCCAGCTCCACGCCCCGGAAAGCGACGTCTCGACGACGGAGCAGGGGAAGTCCAAGGTCTTGCTGGCCGTGCATCCATTCGCCGCCGATCGCGAGCGCTACTACCGCTTCAGCGGCGGAGACACGATTGCCGTGCTGCACCTCCAGACACGCTCGATCCCTGTCATGCGTATCATGGTGGAGCCAGTGTCGAACGCGCCGCAGCGGACGCTGGTATTTCGAGGCGAGATCGATCTCGACGCGTCGCGGATGCAAATCGTTCGCATGAAAGGGCAATTTGTGGTGCTCTCCTCGCGTCCATCACTTGCGCGAAAGATCATTGCGGCGAGCTGGCAGACGATTGCGTTCGCCGAGTTGATCAACGGCGAGTACAATGGACGATTCTGGCTGCCGACTGAACAGCGTATAGAAGGGCAGGCACGCACCGCGTTGGCGGGCGAGTTCAGCCCGATCGTGCGAGTCGTCAGTCATTTCCGCGCGTACGCCTTCAACGGTGACTGGACTCAGACGCATGGGGAGACAGCGACGGTGGCAGACGCCGGTCGCCTCTCGTTCGCGCCGCGAGATAGTCTTTCGGCGTTTGTCGATTGGTCTCAGGAAATTGGCGTCGCCACCAGCGCGGTCCATGCCAATGACTTCGACGAAGTCGCGCCCGACAGCTGGCGCTCGCAAGGCGCGCCACGATTGACCTGGCGCGCGGAGCGCATAAATGATGTCGTGCGGTTCAATCGGGTTGAAGGTGCGTTTACCGGCGCTGCGGCGATGTTTGCGTTTCGAGATCGCGTGCCGGGAATGACCGTCGGTGGGAACCTGGGGTGGGCGTGGACCGAGAAGACCGCACGCGGTGCCGCATGGGGCCGCTGGAATCGCGGCCTGTGGTCCTACAACGCGCGCGCCGAACGTACGTTGGCCAACACCAACGACTTCAGGCCACTCCTCGACTATGAACAATCACTCATGGCGCTCTTGGCGACCGCGGACGACTACGATTATGTCGACCGGCGACTCGCGGTCGTCGGCGCGTCTCGGGCGTTGCCCGTGCGCGGTGCGCCGGTCTTTCGCATTGAAAGTGGAGTCGGCAGCGATCACGGCGAACAAACCCGCGTACGATTTGGACTCGTTCACCTCGACTCGTCGTTCCGCAGCAATCGACCGGTCGCTCCGGGGCGCTATGTCCGGACGTTGGTTGGTCTTGAGATCCACCCGAACGTGACGGGCGAATTTCTGGAGCCTGGCGTTGGCGGCGGACTCTGGTACGAGCGCGGTGATGGAGACTTGCGGTGGCAGCGCATCGAAGCCCGCGTGGCAGCGCGCCACACCAATGGGCCGTTCACATACGCCGGACGGATCGATGCCATTGCGCTTGTGACGAAACAAGTCCTGCCGCAGCAGTTGATTGAATTTGGCGAGAACGAGGGCCTGCCGGGTTATGCGT
>CALQGY020000166.1 GCA_943330235.2 Candidatus Kuenenia stuttgartensis | reverse complement strand
GCCTCGCCGAGAAGTACCGCCGCGGCGGCACGCGCTGCTGCTGAAGGACCGCGCGACGCGCACCGTATGGCATGAACCGATGAACGCGAACACCGCGAACGGAAGCGAACCGGGTCGAACCACGATCCCCCATTCGCGCCCGTTCGCGTTTTTTGCGTCAATCCGTCCCGCTCGATCCAACCACATTCACTTCCGTCCCCGTGCGAACATGACAACCCCCCGTCGCTGGTTGGCCACCGCCGCGCTTCTTCTGCCAGCGGCCGCGCACGCGCAGTCGACTGCGCGCCCGTTTGACCTCTCCATCGCGAACATCATGCGCGGCCCCGAGCTGTTCGGGCGCGAGCCGCAGAATGTGAACTGGAGCGCCGACGGCCTGTGGATCTACTTCGCGTGGAATCCCCCCGGCACCAAATGGGACGAACCCACGCGGCCGTACCGCGTGCGCGCCGTCGCGGGGGCGGTACCCGAGCGACTAAGCGATGCACAGATGGACAGCGTCGCCCCGTACATCGCCGATGGCCCGCTCTCGCGTGATGGTTTGCAACGCGCGGTCTCTGCGCGCGGCGATCTGTATCTCATCGATACAAAAAAGGGCACCGCGCGTCGACTCACCGAAACGCTGGCCGCCGAGGGCGACCCGCGCTATTCGACTGACGAGAAACAGCTGCTGTTCACGCGCGATGGCAATGCGTTCACGTTCGAACTCGCCACCGGCCTGACGCGGCAGCTGACCGACATCCGCAGCGGTCCGGCTCCGCGCGATTCCGCGCGCGCCACCGGACAGCGTGCCGCGCTCGAACGGCAGCAGCGCGAATTATTGGAGGTCATTCGTGATCGCCAACGCGCCGATTCGGTGCAGCGCGCCGAGCGACTCGCGTCGGCAGCGCGTGGCCTGCAGCCCACCTACCTGCCCACCGGCGAGCGTCTGGCCCAGCTCAGCGTCTCGCCATCCCTGCGCACCGCGGTCGTGCTCACGGCGAGCACCCCGGCCGCCGCCGCGCGCAATACGCAGGTGCCTAACTACGTCACCAGCAGCGGCTTCACCGAGGAGATCAACGGGCGCACCAAAGTCGGTGATGCCACGGCGCGCTTTCGTGCGTACCGTTTGGATCTCACCACGGGCAAGCTCACCGCCCTGCATGTGATTGCCGGCGACAGTACGCGCGTCGCCGCGCAGGTGCGCTTCATGGGATGGAGCGACGACGGCTCCGCCGGACTGCTCTCGGCCGGTACGCCGGACTTCAAGTGGCGGTATCTCACCAGCGTCGGTGATGCCGGCAGCGTGCAGGTCGTGGAAGCGCTGCACGATACCGCGTGGGTGGGTGGCCCCTGCGGCGGGTGTATGGGATGGCTTCCGGATGGCCGCGTGTGGTACGCCTCTGAAGCCAGTGGTTATGCGCAGCTGTACGCCGCGCAGCGCGACGGCAGCGCACGCGTGGCGCTGACCACGGGGCAGTGGGAAGTCGAGCGCGCCGAACTCTCCGCCGACCGCAAGTGGTTCTACCTGCACACCAGTGAGGAATCGCCGTTCGTGCGGCATCTGTATCGCATGCCGGTGGCCGGCGGTGCGCGCGAACAGCTCACGCGCGACCACGGCGGACACCAGGCCGTCATCAGCCCCGACGGCAAGCGCATGGCCGATGTGTTCTCGCAAGCGAATGTGCCGCCGGAGCTGTTTGTCGCCGCCATTACCGATGCGGCGCGCACGCAGTTGACCACGTCCACGTCGGATGAATTCCGCGCGGGGAAATGGATTCGTCCGGCCATCGTGAAGATCCGCGCCAGCGACGGCATCGAGGTGCCGTCACGCATTTATCGCCCGCAGGATGTCGGCGCGACACCGAATGGCGCGGCCGTCATCTTCGTGCACGGCGCCGGCTACATGCACAACGTGCATGACTTCTGGAGCAGCTATTCGCGCGAGTACCTCTTCAACCACTACCTCGCCTCGAAGGGGTACGTGGTCCTCGACATGGATTACCGCGCGTCGGCCGGCTACGGCCGCGATTGGCGCACCGCGATCTATCGCTGGATGGGCGGACGCGATCTGGCCGACGAGGTTGATGGCTCGCGCTACCTGCAGAAGGAGTTGGGCATTCACCCTGAGCGCATCGGCATGTACGGCGGCAGCTACGGCGGCTTCATGACGCTGATGGCGCTCTTCACCGCGCCGAAAGAGTTCGGGGCGGGCGCCGCGCTGCGCAGCGTGACCGACTGGTCGCACTACAACCACGGCTACACGGGCGGCATCCTCAATCTGCCGCAGGACGACACGCTCGCCTACCGGCGGTCATCGCCCATCTACTTCGCCAACGGACTAGAAGACCCGCTGCTGATGGCGCACGGCATGGTAGACACCAACGTGAACTTTCAGGACATCGTGCGTCTGACGCAGCGCTTCATCGAACTCGGCAAGACTGGCTGGGACCTCGCCGTCTATCCCGTCGAAGACCACGGCTTCGTGCGTCCGTCGTCGTGGACCGACGAATACTCACGCATTTTCAGCCTGTTCGAGCGCACCATCGGTCCCAACGGGACGAAAGCCAAGCAGTAGCACCAGCAGGACCGATGCCGCACACGCGAGCGCCGCCCCCATCTGGAAGGCGGCGCTCGCACCGTATCGGTCCCAGACGGCGCCAAACGCGACCGACGCGGGCAACGCGGCCAACCCGATGGTGGCGTGATACCATCCAAAGGCGCGGCCGCGACGTGCCGCCGGCACGAGATCAGCGACCAACGCCTTCTCCGTGCCCTCCGTGAGGCCGAACACGACCCCGTAGAGCCCAAAGAGCGCCCAAGCATGCCACTGCATGGTCGCGGCCGAGAAACCCGCGTAGACGGCCGCGTAGACCAGCCAGCCGCTCACCATGAGCGGCGTGCGGCCGATCCGATCCGACAGCGCACCGCCGGGCGTACTGGATCCGCTCTTCACCACGTGCAACAGCACCCAGAGTAACGGGATCATCGCCATGGACACGCCCAGCTGATTCGCGCGCAAAATCAGGAAGGCGTCGGTGGAGTTGCCGAGGGTAAAGAGCGCAATCGGAATCATGGCGCGCGTAAACGACGCCGGCAGCGGCCCGCGCGCGCGCGCGACGGGAGTCCGCCCATTGGCCGCAACCGGCGCGGCCACGTCGTGGCGTTCCTCGCGCACTGCGACGAGCGCCACCAGCACGGCCAGTGCGCCGGGAATCGCCGCCACCAGGAACACATGCCGAAGCGGCATGGCCAGCCACGTCAGGCACGCCATCGCAATGAGCGGGCCGGCCACGGCGCCCGCGTGATCAGCGGCGCGATGAAAACCGAACGCGCGCCCGCGAAAGGCCGCAGGGGTGGACGCCGCCAGTAGCGCATCGCGCGGCGCGCCGCGGACGCCCTTCCCGACGCGATCGGTGAACCGAATCAGCATCACCTGCGACGTCGACTGCGCCACCGCCACCAGCGGTCGCACCAGCGACGCCAGCGAATAGCCCAGCACAATCAACGGCTTCCGGCGACGCGACCGATCGGACCACCAACCACTGGCCAGCTTGAGCAGCGACGCGATGGCCTCAGCACCGCCTTCAATCACGCCGACCGTGCGCACCGAAGCGCCGAGGGTGCCGGTGAGGAAGAGCGGCAGCAACGGCGCAATGATCTCGCTGGACGCATCCGTGAGAAAGCTGACCGCGGACAGCGCCCACACATTGCGCGCCGGTCGCCAGCGGTTGCCCTCAGGCTCGGCACGTTCCGGTGTCTTCATGCGGTGAACCTTGCGGCACCATGCCGGTGGCGTCAATTACCACCGGTGCCGTTCTCCCTGCGCGCTCGCCTGTTTCGCCCCGCATTGTCCACGCCCCACGACTTCACGTCGCTGGCCAATGCCGCGCGCCGCATCGCAGACGCGCAAGCGCATACGTTGGCGCGTCAGATTGCCATCGCTGAGATTGCCGCACCCACCGGCGACGAATCCCGTCGGGGGGCGGCGCTGCAGGCGTGGCTCAGCACGATTGGGGCTGCGCAGGGAGACGTGCAGGTGCGCGTGGATGCGGTCGGCAACGTCATCGCGCGCATCACCCGCGGTGCGGTGGACGACCCCGCGCGCGCGCCGGTGGTGGTCCTGGCGCACATGGACACCGTCTGCCCCGACACGACACTGCCGCCCACGCGTCATGAGGGATCGCGCGTGGTGCTCCCTGGGATTGGCGACAACAGCCGTGGCTTGGCGGCGCTGCTTGTACTCGCCCGCGTGCTGCGCGATACCGAGGTTCTGCCACTCGACGCCCGTCCCATCGAGTTGGTGGCCACCGTGGGCGAGGAAGGGGTGGGTAATCTGCGCGGTGCGACGTACTACTTCGACCAGCGCGACGCCTCGGCGCTGCCGGCTCCGTCCGCGGTCATCGCGCTGGACGGTCCGGGCGATGCGCTCGTTGTGCACCACGCCATCGCCTCACGGCGACTGCGCGTGCACATCACCGGTCCGGGTGGACATCCGTGGGCCGACCCGCATGCGCGCAACGCCGTGCATGCCATGGGCCACGCGATATCGGCCATCGCGCAATGTGCCGCGGCGCAACGCAGCGGCGTGACCATCGCGGTCACGCGCATGGGCGGCGGCGAATCGCTGACCGCGGTGCCCGTGCACGCGTGGTGCGAACTCGATCTGCGGGCGCTTGAGCCGACACGTATCGCGACCATTACCGAGACGGTGCGGCAGCTCGTCGAACGTGCGTGCACGAGCATATGCGCACGCACCGATGGAGAGCGTCGGGGACGCGATAGCGCCGGTAGCTCCGCGCTGACGACGCGCTACGAGCTGCTCGGCGATCGGCCCGGCGGCCGGCTGGACGCGGCGCATCCGCTGGTCGCGCTCGCCGACGCCGCGACGCGCTGGCACGGGCGGGATCCCCAATCGGCATCCGCCTCGACGGACGCGAACGTGCCGCTCTCACGCGGCATTCCCGCCATCTCCATTGGCGCCGGCGGCACGGGCGGGGCCGCGCACACCGATCACGAGTGGTACGACGACACCGACAGTGCCCGCGGCATCGCGCGCGCACTGAGCATTGTGGTGGGGGCCGCGCGCGGATCGTCCATGGGCTGACACGCGCGGTGCAGCATGTTCGTCGCTACGTCAGCGGACGATGTGCCGACTCTCGCAGCGACAGCACCGTGCAGAACGCCACGAGCGCCCCCACGGCCACATACACGAAGTACAGGTCCGGGCGCCCCCATCGGGCGAGAGTCGCGATCACCAGCGGCGCGGTTCCACCAAAGGTGGCCACAGTGATGTTGTACCACGCGCCGATACCAGTTCCGCGTAACTCCGTGGGGAACAGCTCACTCATGATGGCGGGCGCAATGGACGCCATCAACGCGTACAAGCCCAGCCCCGTGCAGAACACCACCAGCAACTGCGGCAGTCCGGCGTTGGGCGTCAGCAGGCGCGACAGCGGGATGATGAGCAGCGCAATACCCGCCGACCAGATCAGCAGCTGCGGCTTGCGGCCAATGCGGTCGGAGAGCGCCCCGAACGGATACTGTAGCGCGATGAATAGCGCGGTGCCGACCGACAGGGCGATGAACACCTTCGGCGCGGGAATCCCCTGCGTCCCCACCGCATACGGGGTCAGCGCGCTGAAGAACGTGTAATACGTGAGCGTATTCAACACCGTGATGCCGACCAACTGCAGCACGGCCTTCGGATGATGCGTGAGCGTGGTAAACAACGGGCGGCGGACGGTGCGGGCCGTGTCTTTCCGCGATTCGAAATGTTGGGACTCGGCGAGGCTCCCGCGCAGGTACACGCCCACCACCGCCAACAGCCCACCAATCACAAACGGGATCCGCCAGCCGAAGGTGCGCAGCTGGGTCACCGTCATGGTGGTTGATAGCAGCACGCCCATCAGCGACGCCACGAGTAGCGCGGAGCCGGTGGAGATGTAAAAGAACGCGGCATAGCGACCGCGGCGGCCCTCGGGGGCAATCTCTGCCAGAT
>CALQGY020000165.1 GCA_943330235.2 Candidatus Kuenenia stuttgartensis | reverse complement strand
GGGATCGCCGAACAAGTTGCTGTTTACGAACTATTGAGGTGCGCGGCGCGATGACCTGATAGCGCGCGGCGTTGCCGTACGGAGCGTTGAGACTGACCTAACGGCCCTGTTGAGCGAATGCTCGGCGGGGTCGTTTGGGTTGCGGCGGGGGGCGTTCGTTGGTCGCCGTGGTCGAGGGCGGGCGGAACTGACTGACGCGAAGGGGGCGCGAAGGGGCGCGAAGGGGGATGGGTGCCACGCCTGTGACGTGGGACGCCGTCTGAGATATGGCGAGCTCTACCATTGTTTCGTAGATACCCGTCGTCCTCTCGCCCCTTCAAATCTACGTCTTACCCCTGCTCCTATGCGCTCCGTTCGCGTTGCGGTGATTTTCTCCTCGGTGGCGTTCGTTGCCGCCTGTCAGGACTCTCCGACCGCTGCGGCGCCGGAGATTCGGTCGCCCGTGCAGCAGGTGGCGAAATACCATGCTGCGCCGGCGGCGCTCCGTGTGGACGGTCAGTATCTGGTGGTGCTGCGCGATGATGTCAGTGATGCGGCGGTGGATCTCGATGCGAGCGTGCGCGCGCTGGAGAACGACGGGGAGGTGGGCGCGACGTATCACAAGGCGCTCAAGGGGTACACGATCCGGCTCAACTCCACCGAGGACGCCGAACGTATCGCGCTCGATCCGCGCGTCGCGTACGTGGAGGAGGAGCAACGGTTCACCGCGAACACGCTGCAAGCGGGCGCGACGTGGGGCTTGGATCGCATCGACCAGCGGACGCAGGCGCTGAGCGGGTCGTTCAGCTACAAGGCGACGGCGAGTAACGTCACGGCGTATATCATCGACACCGGTATTCGCACGGACCACTCGCAGTTCGGCGGACGCGCGACACTCGGATTCAATGCCTTCCCGACGCCGGCCGCCAATGGCGACTGCAACGGGCACGGCACGCATGTGGCGGGTACCGTGGGCGGCAGTGTGTATGGCATCGCGAAGCAGGTGAAGCTGGTGGCGGTGCGCGTGCTGGACTGCAATGGGTCGGGCACCAGTTCGGGCGTGATTGCCGGCATCGATTACGTGGCTGGTCGCAAGATGGCGAGTCCCACCACGCCGATGGTGGCGAACATGAGCCTCGGCGGCGGCGGCATCTCCGCCGCGCTTGATGATGCGGTGACGAAGGCCATCGCCAAGGGCGTGGTGTTCGCCATTGCCGCCGGCAACAGCAATGTGGATGCCTGCACGTCGTCGCCGGCGCGCACGCCGGCCGCGATCACCGTGGGCGCGACCACCAACGTGGACGCGCGAGCGAGCTTTTCAAATTTCGGCGCTTGCGTCGATGTCTTCGCGCCAGGCACCAACATTATCTCGGCGTGGATGACGAGCAGCACGGCGCTGGCGATTGCCAGCGGCACGTCGATGGCGTCGCCGCATGTGGCGGGCGTGGTGGCGCTGTATCTGAGCGCGAATCCGACGGCGTCGCCGACTGCGGTTGCCACCGCGTTGATTGCGGCCAGCACGCTGAACGTGGTGACGGGTGCCGGCACTGGTTCGCCGAACCGGTTGCTGTTTACGAACTACTGAGTCGCGCCGCACGCGATGCGGTGATCGCGTACGGTTGATCGAAACGTGACGGCCCCGTCGAGCTTCTGCTCGACGGGGCCGTGGTTGTTGTGCCGGGAAGATGATACCACGGCATACGCGACCGCCGCGAGGCGCGTCGCCTCCCTACGCGCTGTGACGGAACCGTGACCGCACCGCAACCCGTCGTGGCGGCGAATGATCTTGGCCTCGAAGAGGGGACGGGGCAGGCTTGGGTGTACCCGAATGCAATTTTCGTTCTCCACTCCGTGAGCCCTCTATGACGCCAGCCCGCGTATTCCTCCCGATTGTCGCGCTCACCGTGCTCGCCTCGTGCACGGACGCGCCCGTGGCCTCGGCGCCGGACATTCGTTCGCCGGTGGCGCTGGTGTCGAGGTACCGCGCCGTGCCGATCGATGCGCGCGTCGAGGGGCAGTATCTCGTCGTGCTCCCCGATAGCGCGTCGGATGTCGCCATCGACGCGCACGCGCGCCGCAGCGCGGAGGCTTACGGCGGCTCGGTGCTCTACACGTATCATGAGGCGCTGAAGGGGTATGCCATCCGTCTGGGTTCCGCCGCCGATGCCGAGTTGATTGCGCATGATCCGCAGGTGGCGTACGTGGAGGAGGATCAGAAGGCGATGGCGACGCAGTCGCAGACTATCGGTGTGGTCGTGCCGTCGTTGCAGCCGACGACTGCCGGGATGTGGGGGCTGTCACGCATCATTCAACATGACCTGCCGCTCTATCCCGCTTTCACGTACGTCAACACGGGTAGCGGCGTGACGGTGTACATCCTCGATACGGGCATCCGCACGACACATGTCGAGTTCGAGGGGCGCGCGTCGTATGGTACGAACTTCGTGCCGACAACGGTGCCGAATCTTGGCGACTGCAACGGACACGGCACGCACGTGGCGGGAACCGTGGGCAGTAAGACCTTCGGTGTCGCGAAGAAGGTGAAGCTGGTGTCGGTACGTGTCCTCGACTGCAACGGCCTGGCCAGTGCCGCGGTGGTGGCGGCTGGGCTGGATTGGGTTACTGCCCGCAAGGCGGCCAACCGGACTGCGCCGATGATTGCCAATTTGAGCTTGACGCTCGCCAGTGCGTCCACGACGGTCGACAACGCGGTCAACGCGGCCCTCTTCACTGGGGTGGTGGTGGTGGTGGCCGCCGGCAACAACAATGCGCCGGCGGCGTCCTACTCGCCGGCTCGCGTGCCGGGCGCGATCACCGTCAGTGCGACCTCGCAGTCCGACGCGCGCTACCCCACTGCGAACTACGGTGCGTCCGTTGACCTCTTTGCCGCCGGGACGAGCATCCAAAGCCTATGGAACACGAGCGACGCGTCGACATCGACTGGATTCATGTCCGGGACGTCGGCGGCCGCGCCGTTTGTGTCTGGCATCGCCGCGCAGATTCTTCAGGGTCAGCCGCTCACGACGCCGCCGATGATGGAGGCGGTGCTCAAGACGTACAGCACGAAGAACAAGGTGACAAACGCCGGGGCGGGATCGCCCAACAACTTGCTGTACTGGGTGTGGTAATGATGACGGCGGCGGAGGTGGGGCGGCGGTAGCGTGTTGTCGTCTGCCCCACGCCCGCGGTAGCTTCCGCGTCACACTCTCCCGGATGTGACGCGCGTGGGCTGTCTTTCTCGAATCGGTTGTCTGGTCGTGCTGGCGGGGGCAGGGGCCGCCGGCTGGTACCTGTATGGCGACCGGTTTCCGGCCGAGGTCGCGCACGTCGCGACGCGCGCGGCCGAGTCGGTTCGAGACGCGGCCTCGCCGCCATCGGCGAACGATGCGGGTCGCGCGACCGGCCGTGACGAGGGGCGCACGCGTGCGGGATCCGCATCGCGCCCCATCCTCTGGGCCACCGTCGAGCCGCCAACAGGCTCCCTTACCGGCCCGCTCGCCCCGCTCGCCCGACGCGACGGCACGGCGTACCTGTCCATCGGCGCGGGCGACGTCGCGAAACTGCTCTCGCGGGCGCTGTCGGCACAGTTGCCGGCATCGGCCACCGCGGTGCAAGTCGCGCTGGACAGCAGCCGACTGCTCGTGCGTGCCGTCGTGAACATCGCGGAGCTGGCCGGCGATGGCACACTGGCGCGGGTCTTGGGTACCGCACTGTCGGGACGCGATACGGTGCAGTTATCCGGAACGATGGAGATGATCGCGCCCGGCGTGGCGCTGTATCGCGTGCAGTCGGCGTCGGTCACAGGCGTCACCATCCCGGGGCCGCTGGTGCCGCCCGTGATGCGCGCGCTGCGCCGCGGTCCGCACATCGACAGCGTGCCGGACGATGCGCTGGCGGTGCGGCTCCCGGCGTCGGTCGGTGATCTCCGCATCAACAATGGGCGCGTCATCGTCTACAAAACCGTTCCCTCGCCATGACCGTCGCGCCGAGCGGCGCGGTCGGCGGCGATCGCTCTTTCGCTTCCCGCCTCGCATGAGCACACGCCGCATTCTTGTCGTCGACGACGAACCGGGCATCCGCCAGGCACTCGGCCAGCTTCTCGAATACGAGGGCTTCGAGGTGCGCACCGCGTCCGGGGGAACCGAGGGACTGCGCGAGTATGAGACGTTCCGGCCGCAGCTGGTGTTCCTCGATGTGAAGATGGCCGGCATCGACGGCATGGAGGTGCTCAAGCGCATCCGGCAGATCGACGGGCAGGCGGTGGTGGTGATGATCAGCGGTCACGCGACCATCCAGACCGCGGTCGAAGCCACGCAACTCGGCGCGTACGACATTCTCGAAAAGCCGCTCGACACCGATCGTGTGCTCGTGCTGCTCCGCAATGCGTTCGAGCAGCGGTCGCTCAGCGAAGAGAACGAGCGGCTGCGGCAGACCATCGAATCGCGCTTCGAAATGGTGGGGCGCACGCCGGTCATTCGCGCACTTCTGGATCGCATCGAGAAGGTGGCCGGGACGCCGGCGCGTGTGCTCATCACGGGCGAGAACGGGACAGGCAAGGAGCTCGTGGCTCGCGCCATTCACCGCGGATCGACGCGCGCGAAGAAGCCGTTTGTCGAGGTGAATTGCGCGGCGATTCCGTCCGAGCTGATCGAGAGCGAACTGTTCGGCCACATGAAAGGCTCGTTCACCGGCGCGATCGGCGACCGGGCGGGCAAGTTCGAGCAGGCCGATCACGGCACGCTGTTTCTCGACGAGATCGGGGACATGTCGCTGGCCGCGCAGGCGAAGGTGCTGCGCGTGCTGCAGGACGGCGTGGTGACGCGCATTGGTGGGAACAAGCCCATTCAGGTGGACGTGCGTGTGCTGGCGGCCACCAACAAAGAGCTGGAGGCCGAAATCGCTGCGGGGCGTTTTCGCGAAGACCTGTACTATCGGCTGAATGTGGTGCCCATCACCGTGCCGCCGCTGCGCGAACGGCGCGAGGACATCGAGCCGCTGGTCATCCACTTCCTGCGCCAGTTGGCGGCCCGTGATGGTTTGCCGGCGCGCTCCATTACCGACGACGCGCTGCGCCGGTTGACGGGGCTGGAGTGGCCCGGCATTGTGCGCGAGCTCCGCAATACCGTGGAGCGATTAGTGATTCTGGCCACGGGCTCCTTGATTAACACGGCCGACGTGGAACGACTGGTGGGGCGCCGCCCCGCCGAGCCAACGAGTGCCGGGCACCTGCTGGATTGCCAGACCTTCGAGGAGTTCAAGGTGGCGGCGGAGCGGGCGTTTCTGCTGGCCAAGTTGCGCGCGTTCGATTGGAACGTGTCGGAGACCGCGCGGGCGCTCGATATGCCGCGGTCGAATCTCTACAAGAAAATCGAACGGTATGCCCTGACACGGGAGACGGCCGCTGATGCGCTCTCCTGATCCTGTCCACCTCGTCTGACCTACCGCCGATGACCGACCGCAATTGGGACGCCGAGCTCGCCAAGATCGACAAACAGTTGGCGTCCGTCTCGGACGAGCAGCTGTTGGCGACGCGCACGCCCGTGTCTGCACCCAAAGGCGCGGCGGCGCGGCCGTCGGCGCCCGCGGGGGCGGCGGCACCCGCGCGTACCGGCAGTGCGGCGCCGATGGCCGGCGCGTGGGTATCGTGGCTCAAAGTGGGCGTCGCGGTCGCCGCGGCCGCGGGGCTGATGTACTGGCCGTGGCCGGCGCGATGTGGCGCGCCGCTGATGGG
Source organism: Candidatus Kuenenia stuttgartensis (assembly GCA_943330235.2). Classification (GTDB taxonomy): domain Bacteria; phylum Gemmatimonadota; class Gemmatimonadetes; order Gemmatimonadales; family Gemmatimonadaceae; genus Gemmatimonas; species Gemmatimonas stuttgartiensis_A. Next base: position 290 of record CALQGY020000165.1, on the reverse strand, counting down.
GTTTACGGCCGCGACCGGCGGCGTCGCGCTGTTGGGGCTCTGGAGCGCCATCGGGACGTGGCGACACCGCCTCGCCGTGGCGCATATGGCGTCGCTCGTGGTGACGGTGTGGGGGCTGGTGCTGGGCGCCCGCGAAGTGCTGCCGCGTGTTGGCTATGCCGTCCCCAGCGCGGCCCGGGCGGTGCAGTGGGGGTGCGAAGGGCTCCCGGCGCTGCCGCTGTCCGCCCCACTCGGCGCCCCGCTGGGCGCCCCGCTGGGCGTCCCGTCGCCGAGCGGCGGCGCGCCGACTC
>CALQGY020000164.1 GCA_943330235.2 Candidatus Kuenenia stuttgartensis | reverse complement strand
CGGGGAGCACGCGTCCTCGGAGCATCTGTGCGAAGGCAGCATCGTCTGGCGGTCGTCCCCCTCGGGAGGCGGCGGCCGCTGAGTGGGCTAGTTGGTTCGCTGTGTGTTTTGATCCTGAACGCGGACGGACTCCGTGCCCAGCCTGTGGCGGACACCGTTCGACTATCCCTAGCGGCGGCGCGCGAAGCCGCGCTGCGATCCAACCCTGATCTCCGCGCGGCGGGCCTCGACACCGCCATCGCCCGTGGCGCGTTCCGTCAAGCCGGCCTTGTCCGGTTTAACCCGTCGGCCGACCTGCTGTTGGGAGTCGGCGCGAACGTCGCCGAGCCGTCGCTCTCGCAGGAGATCGAGCTATTTGGACAGCGCGGCGCACGCCGCGCGGTCGGCCGCGCGCGCGTCGATCTGACGCGAGCCGATGTGGTGAACGTTCGACGCCTCACCCTGGGTGCCGTCGACCGCACGTTCTATCGGCTGGTCGCCGCGACGCGGCGCACTGAGTTAGCTGACGACGTCTTTGCGCTCAACCAGCGATTGGCAGACGTCGCCGAACGGCAGCTCGCCGCCGGTGAGATCAGTCGATTGGACTACAATCTCGCGGTGGTCGAACTCGGCCGTTCCCGCGCCTTTGCTATCGCTGTGCGGCGCGAGCGCACGCAAGAGGATATCGAATTGCGACGGCTGCTGGGCGTGAATGCAAACGTTCCTCTGCAACCCGTCATTGACAGCACGCAACATCCCGCACCGGCTGACTCCGCGCGCATCATTGCGCCGGATGTGATCGCCGTGCTGCGGATGGCGGGCGCCCTCGACGTCGACAGCTTGACAGCGCTCGCACTGCGTCAACGTCCGGATCTTGCCGCAGCTACCTCGGCCGTGCGACTGGCGACGGCGGACGTGGCGGTGAGCCGTCGCGACGGACTTCCGAATCTGGTGGCCCGCGTTGCCTCCGAAGCGCGTAACAGCGGCTCGGGCCGAGTGGTTCGTCCAGGGGTTGGCATCACACTCCCCTTGTTCAATCGCAACCAGGGTGAGACGGAAGGCAAGCGTGCCGCCGTCACACAGGTCACACTGCAAAGGGACGCGCTCACAACTCGTGTGCGGGCGGAGATCGCGGCGGCAGTGATGTCGTACCGCTCGGCCGCCGTGCAGGTGGAGGTGTTGGAGACCACCGTGCTCGCGCCCGCTCGACAGAACCGACAATTGCTCGAGACGGCATACCGAGAGGGCAAAGTCGGTTTGCCGGTGTTGCTGCTCATCCGCAACCAAGTGATCGGCGCTGAACTCGACTACTGGAGTGCGTGGCTCGCCGAACGCGAGGCAATCGCAGTGCTCGCCGAGGCGACCGGCGCCAACATCGCGAGCGACAGGCTCCCGACCGAGACGCCACGATGACGCCCGACTCGCCGCACAACATCGAACGCGATCCCGTGTACGCCGCGCGTCAACGCGCTGACCATATCCCCGACCGTCCCTTGACGGAGACTCGTTCCATGCATGCATCGCTGTCCGGACCTTCACGCGAAAAGCCTCCAAGGACGGTCGGAGGATTGCGTCGTCGATGGCCCATCGCTGCCGCCGTGGTTGTGATCCTCATCGCCGCCGTGTGGGTGTACTTCGGTCGCAACGGCTCGCCAGTCGCCGTAGCGACGGCTGCGTCAGAGACGACGCCGGCCACGAACGACAGTGTCGTCGTGCTCGATTCAACGGCACAACGCCTTGCCGGCGTTGAACTCCTGACGGTCGCCGCGAGCAACACCAGCACACTAATCGTGAACGGCATCATCACATTCGATGCGGACCGTGTGTCGGTCGTGTCCTCTCGCACGGAGGGACGGATCACCACCGTGCGCGCCGACCTTGGGCAGAAGGTGCGCGCAGGCGATGTCCTTGCGACGGCGCAGAGTGCCGAAGTCGGCTCGACGCGCGGTGATCTCGAACGAGCGCGCGTCGGTGTCGACGTCGCCCGACGCAACTACGAACGAGAGAAACGGCTCTACGCCGAACAGATCACGCCGCAGAAGGAATTGCTCGAGGCGGAAGGAGCATTCAGGACTGCTGAAGCGGACTTTCAGAGTGCTGCCGCAAAGCTTCGCGCCATCGGCGCGGGCGACGGCGACGGCGCGACATTCGGCTTGTCCACACCGGTCAGCGGAACCGTGGTCGAGCGCAACGCGAGCCCCGGTCAGGTTATTGGTCCAACGACCAATCTGTTTACGGTAGCCGATTTGCGCCGTGTCTGGATCACGGTGGACGTGTACGAAGGGGATCTTTCACGCGTCGTGCGGGGCGCGTCGGCCGTGGTCGTGCCGAGCGCACTCCCGACCGAATCGTTTGCGGGGCGCGTGACCTACGCCGGTGGTGTGGTTGACTCGGCAACCCGTACGTTCAAGGTCCGCGTTGAAATGGATAACGCGTCGCTTCGGCTGCGCCCCGGCATGTTCGCGCAGGTGCGTATGGAGACACCCGTCACCGGCGGGAACGGCGCCATTGTCGTGCCTGAAATCGCGGTTCAGGAGCTCGGTGGCAAACAAGTGGTCTTCGTCGCCGAAGGCGCGTCCGGTCGGTACATCGCGCGAGCGGTTACACTGGGGCCACGCGCGGGCCAGGGGGCGGTGGTGGTGGCCACTGGCTTGCGTGCCGGCGAACGCATCGCCGTGAAGGGCGCCTTCCAGCTCAAGGCCGAACTCACGAAGGCGAGCTTCGGCAGTGAGGAATAGCGCGCGATGATTGATCGCATCCTCGCATTCTCGCTCAGCAATCGCCTGCTGGTCGTGCTGCTCGCGCTGGGCGCGATGGGCGGTGGCGTGTGGGCCCTGAGCCGCCTCCCCATCGACGCGTTCCCTGACGTGTCGCCCACGCTTGTGCAGGTCGTGACCGAAGCGCCCGGGCTTGCTCCGGAAGAGGTCGAAAAGCTTATCACGTATCCGGTGGAAGTCGCGATGAACGGGCTGCCGGGCATCGTGCAGGTGAAGTCGATCTCCGCCTTCGGCATCAGCCAAGTTTCGGTCTACTTTCGCGACGACGTGGACATCTACTTCGCGCGGCAACTCACGCTCGAAAAGCTGCAGGACGCGCGTGAGCAGATTCCTCCCGGATTGGGTGAGCCGAAGCTGGGTGCCATTACGACGGGACTCGGCCAAGTCTACCAATACGTGCTGCGCGGTAGCGGCCAAGACCAGACGGAGTTGCGCACGCTGCAGGACTGGATCGTGAAGTACAACTTGCGCACGGTTGGTGGCGTGACCGATGTGCTCTCGTTTGGCGGTGAGGTGAAGCAGTATCAAGTGCGCGTGGATCCTCGTTCGCTCTTGCAGTACGGCGTGACACTGCAAGGTGTGCGAGAAGCGATTGGCGCGAACAATCGCAATGTTGGTGGTGGGTACATCGTGCGGGGACCCGAGGAATACCTCATCCGCGGGATCGGTCTTGCGGAAAGCCTCGACGATCTGGGCAACATTATCGTTGCCGACCGAAAGGGCACTCCGGTCTACGTGCGGAACGTTGCGGAGGTTGTGCTCGGCCCCGAAGTGCGACGGGGCGCCGTGACCATGAATGGTCAGGGCGAAGTGACGACGGGCATCGTGCTCAAGCGCATTTACGAAAATACGTCACAGGTCATCGCGTCGGTGAAGTCCAAAGTGACGGAGATCAATCGCACGCTACCGACGGGGGTGAAGGTCGTTCCGTTCTACGATCAGTCTGAGCTTGTCGAGCGCGCCGTTGGTACGGTGAAGGAAGCGTTGCTGGAAGGTGCGGTGCTGATCGTCGTCATTCTCTTCCTCTTCCTTGGCAATGTACGGAGCGCACTCATCGTCACCACGATGCTGCCGCTGTCGCTCTTGCTGGCGTTCACACTGATGCAGGTGTTTGGCTTCAGCGCCAACCTCATGAGTCTTGGTGGATTGGCGATTGCCATCGGCATGATGGTGGACGGCGGCGTGGTCATGGTCGAAAACGTCTATCGTCACCTGTCCGAAGCGGAGCATCTCGGAAAGAACGAGTCGCGGATGCACGTCATTCTGCGCTCGGCGCGCGAGGTTGGCCGACCCATCGTGTTCGCGATTTCGATCATCATCCTCGTGTTCCTGCCGTTGTTCACATTGCAGGGTGTGGAAGGCAAGATGTTCCGGCCGATGGCGTTCGCGATCTCGTTCGCGATGCTCGGGTCCTTGCTCTTCTCGCTGACCGTGATTCCGATGCTGTGCTCGTACTTCCTCAAGGGCGGGTCGGAAGACGACACGTGGATCATGCGGGTGGTCAAACGGCCGTACTTGCCGGTACTGCGATGGTCGATTGCCAACCGCAAGACGATGCTGCTGGGTGCGGTGGCGGCGCTTGGCATCAGCTTGGCGCTGGTGCCGTTTCTCGGCACGGAATTCGTGCCCGTGTTGGAGGAGGGCAGCATCCTCTATCGCGCGACGCTCGCTCCGTCAGCCGGACTCGACGAAGGGCTGCGCATTGCCACGCAACTTGAGTCCATGGCGAAGTCGTTTCCGGAGATCTCTGACGTGGTCTCGAAGATTGGACGCGCCGAAGCGGGCGGCGATCCGGAACCGGTGAACAACATCGAAGCCATCGTCACGCTCACGCCGGAGAAAGCATGGGCGAGCGGACGCAGCAAAGCCGAGCTGATCGAAGCGATGGAAGCGAAGTTTGCGAAGATTCCAGGCGTCGGCTTCAATTTTTCGCAGCCCATCGCGAATCGTGTCGACGAGTTGCTGAGTGGCGTGAAGGCGCAGTTAGCCATCTCACTGTTCGGTGATGACCTCGACCAGTTGGTGAGCGTGGCGGATCAGATCCAGCGCGTGGTCACCAGCATTCCCGGGGCGGCCGACGTCCAGACTGAGCAGGTGACCGGTCAACCGCAACTCCAAATCAAGATTGACCGGGCCGCGATTGCACGATACGGGATCAATGTCGAAAACGTGCAGGAGGCCATTGAAACGGCACTTGGCGGCGAGGGGGCCGGCCAGGTGTTCGAGGGCATCCGCCGATTCGACATCACGGTGCGTCTGCAGGAACCGTATCGTCGCGATGTGGATGCCATCGGCAGTCTGCTGATTCCTGCACCCAATGGCAGCGCTCGCGTGCCACTTGCACAGCTCGCCGCAATCCGTACGGTGGTCGGACCCAAGCAGATCAGTCACGACAACGGACAACGACGCATCGTCATCCAGTTGAACGTCCGGGGACGCGACATGGGAGGGTTCGTTGCCGAGGCGCAGCAGAAGATCGCGACGTCCGTGAAGCTCCCCACAGGATACTTCACGACGTGGGGCGGGCAGTTCGAGAATCAGCAGCGCGCCATGAAGCGTCTCGCCGTGATCGTGCCGCTCACTATCGTGCTGATCTTTCTGCTGCTCTTCTCGAGCTTCGGATCGCTCAAGCAGGCGGCGCTGATCATCCTCAACGTGCCGTTCGCGCTGATTGGCGGAATCTTGGGACTGCTCATCTCGCGTCAGTACCTCTCCGTACCGGCCTCCGTGGGCTTCATCGCGCTCTTTGGTGTCGCGGTGCTGAATGGTGTCGTGCTGGTGAGCTACATCAATGCGCTGCGACTCGAAGGGAAGAGCGTTCGCGACGCGGTCTTCGAAGGCACCGTGCTCCGGCTACGGCCAGTGCTCATGACCGCCACGGTAGCAATCCTTGGCCTCCTGCCACTCCTGTTCTCATCCGGAGCGGGATCCGAAGTGCAACGTCCACTGGCCGCCGTTGTGGTGGGCGGGCTGCTCACGTCAACACTGCTCACGCTCCTGCTTCTTCCCACGCTCTACGGATGGTTCGAGGGCGCCCACGAAGAGCACTAACGATTCGGCTGCAGTTCGCTGTCGCGCCGTCGCTGCCCCGGCGGGCGATGTATTCACGAGCGCACACTCCATACGCACCGAGGACATGATGTCGCAGGACATGAGAGACGAGCGCGAGAGTACCGGCCATGAAGTCGCTGCAACGGCGACGGACATGCGGATGGTCATGGCCGTGATACAACCGTTTCGACTGGACGCAGTTATGATGGCGCTTGAACAGCTCCCCGGATTCGGTGGGATGACCGTCACTGACTGTCGAGGATTCGGTCGCTCGGGTCCG
>CALQGY020000163.1 GCA_943330235.2 Candidatus Kuenenia stuttgartensis | reverse complement strand
GCTTCCTTCCAGGAAACCACGCGCGTCCTCACCGATGCGGCCATCCGTGGCTCGCGCGACAACTTGCTGGGTCTCAAGGAGAACATCATCATCGGCCACCTCATCCCTGCCGGTACGGGTATGTACCGGTATCAGGAAGTGGATGTCGATTCGGATGCGCTGCCTGAGCCGGAGCCGGTGCCCGTGGCGATCGAGCCGAACTTCGAAGCGTTGCTGCCGGCGTCATTCGTCGAGTCCGTGCCGTTCACGATGGGCGACATCGAGTAACACGGTCAGCGCAGTGGAGTAAACGAACGGGAGACATCCAGTGGACTGGATGTCTCCCGTTTGACGTTTGTGGGCAGCGCTAGGCACGAATACGCCGCCGAACCACGGCGATGACCGTTACCGATTCCGTCGTAAATCCCCGCTACCCGGCGCACGCGGTGCCGCGCTCGCGCGTCGCGCGCGCAGCACCTTCGCGGAATCCAGCCACGCGTTCACGCGCACCAGCGAGACGTCAAACGCGCCCTTGGTGTCCGTGGCCGGCGCCGCTGCTTCCGATACGCGGGCGAAGCGCCCGTCGCGCACGTCGTTGAACATCGTGAGCAGTAGCAGCGAATCACCGCGCTGCGTCACCATGCCGTTCACCACGAAGTCGGCGCGTAAGCCCCAGCCCAGCGACATCGGATCACCGGCGCCCTGTGCCGCCCGATCGGTGGTGGCGTTGTCCACGACATCGAACTTGTCGACGGGAAGCGCGGCGCGGATGAAGTGTGCGATCTCGCGTCCCACCCCACTGAATTCCCGCTTGCCCGTAGCATTGGTGAAGTTCGACACCACCACGCGCGCACGGCCGTCGCGCACCGGCGCCAGTTGTGGGGTGATCCCGCGTCCCGTGGGGCGGGACATGTCAAAGCGGTAGTCGCGCGCGGTCCGCGCGAAGGCGGTGTCGCGGCGGCTGAAGGCCATGGCCACGGAGTCGGCAAAGATCTTGCCGACTTCCTCCAGCAATTGCGCTCGGTCGAGCGTCACGGTCTTGCCATCCGCGCTGACCACGATGCCCGCGCCCGGGGTGGCCGGGGCGGCGGGCGCGGACGGCGCCGGATTCTTCGCTGCCACTGCCGCCTCGTTCGCGATGCGCAGACGCACCGCGGAGGCGATCGCCAGCGACTCGGCGCGCGAAATCACGACCGGCACCTGAATGCCCGCCGCGGCATCGGCCACGCTATCGGCGCCGTTGCGGAACACCACGATGGTTTCCGGTCGTGCCGCCGCACTCTCGCCGGCCTGCTGCGCCAGCGTGAGCAACCGCTGCCGATCCCCACCCGGACCGGCGTCCCGCGCGGTCAGGGTATCGGGACGCACGCCGGTGGGGCCGCGACGTGCGATCTGGACGCCGACGACTACCACCGCGAGCGCGGCGGCGGCGAGACCGCCAATCCAGCGCCGACTCGCGGGCGGCCGCGCTGCGCTGCTGCCACTGGCCGAGAGGGGCGGCAGGGCCTCCAGCTCCGCCAACAGCGCCTGCGCCGATTGTGGACGCTTGGCGGCGTCCTTTTCGAGGCAGTGCATGATTACGGCCGACAAACCGGAGGGGATATCCGCGAATTGGTGCGGCGGCTTGGGGACTTCGGTGAGCTGCGCCGCCATGGTGGCCTGCGGCGAGGAGCCGCCGAAAGGCGAGCGACCCGTGAGCAGCTCGTAGGCCAGCAGCCCCACGGCGTAGATGTCCACGCGGTGATCGGCGGCCGGATCGGCGGCCAGCTGTTCTGGGGCCATGTAGGCCGGCGTGCCGATGGCCATGCCGGTGGAGGTACCGCCGGCCATGGGGATCGCGGCACTGAGCGCTTTGGCCACACCAAAGTCGGTGACCAGCGCGTGCATCCCTGACGTGAGGATGTTGTCCGGTTTGATGTCGCGGTGCACGATGCCACGTGCGTGCGAGTAGGCGAGCGCGTCCACGACATCGTGCAGGATGCGCACTACATCCCGTGGTGCCAGACGCTTGTCGCGGCTGAGCGCGCCGCGCAGCGATTCGCCCTCGATGAACGGCATGGAAAACCAGAGGATGCCGTCCTGATCACCGGTGGCCAGCAGCGGCACCACGTGCGGGTGCTGGAGCTGCGCCGCCAGTTGGATCTCGCGGCGGAAGCGATCGACATTCACACCGGCCGCCAGTTCCGGCGGCAGCACCTTGATGACCACGCGGCGCTGCAGGGAGCGCTCGGTGGCCAGGAAGACGCGGGACATGCCGCCGCCGCCCAACTCCCGGTCAATCAGGAAGTCGGCGTCGAGGGCGTGCTGGAGGCGGTGCTTGAAGTCGGACATTACGGCTGAAAGACTGGAGAGGTGGCGACTGGCGCTCGGCGGGTGGCGCTCGGCGGACGCGCAGTCCCAAAGTATGGCATTCCCGCCGTTCTGCCGCTCATAGGACCCGTTTCCCGCGTCAAATGTTGCGGACTCGGCGGCGACTTCGCCGTCGGCATCTGCCTGATACGACGCGGAAAACCACAAGTTGTTAATTCACAACGGTTTGAGGCGAACACACGTAATAGGGCGCCTCGGGCGGCCGCGATGGGTCAAGGGTTGACCAGCGCGCTTGGCATCGGCTAGCTTTCGATTCTGTTCCGTGCCGCGACTGGCAGTGCTCGTCGGCTCATGCGTGCAGCTCTCGCATGGCCTCGGGCGTTTTGGTGTCTCCGCGTTGTAGGTGCGATGATGCAGGCTGTCATCGCTGACGCAGAAGGAGATATCGCCAGAGCGATCCACGTAGAGGCAGGTTCCCGAACATTCACGAGAGACGTAACCGGCGAATGCCAACAATCAATCAGCTCGTCCGTCGCGCCCGTAAGGACGTGGTGGAGAAGTCCAAAGCACCCGCGCTCAAGAGCAATCCGTTCAAGCGTGGCGTTTGCACCCGCGTCTACACCACGACGCCCAAGAAGCCCAACTCGGCGCTGCGCAAAGTTGCGCGTGTTCGTCTGACGAACCAGCTCGAGGTCACGGCGTACATCCCCGGCGAAGGACACAACCTGCAGGAGCACTCGATCGTGCTCGTGCGCGGTGGTCGTGTGAAGGACTTGCCGGGCGTGCGCTACCATATCGTTCGCGGCACGCTCGACGCATCGGGCGTGAACGGACGTAACCAGAGCCGTTCCAAGTACGGCACCAAGCGGCCCAAGAAGGGCGCTGCGGCCGCTGCGGCCGCGAAGGGAGGTAAGAAGAAATGAGCCGTCGCAAGAGTGCCGTAAAGCGTACCGTGCTGCCTGATGCGCGCTACGACAGCCAGACCGTCTCCAAGTTCATCAACTCGTTGATGACGCACGGCAAGAAGTCCACCGCCGAAGGCATCTTCTACAGCGCGATGGACATCGTTGAAGCCAAGACGGCCCAGCCGGGCGTCGCCATCTTCAAGCAGGCGCTCAACAACCTCAAGCCGGTTGTTGAAGTGAAGAGCCGTCGCGTCGGTGGTGCCACCTACCAGGTGCCCGTCGAAGTGCGTCAGGATCGTCGCTCCGCGCTCGCGATGCGTTGGCTCATCAACTACTCGCGCGATCGCAACGAGAAGAGCATGCACGAGAAGCTGGCGAACGAAGTCCTCGCGGCCAGCAAGGGCGAAGGCAACGCCATCAAGAAGAAGGAAGACACGCACCGCATGGCCGAAGCCAACAAGGCGTTCGCGCACTATCGCTGGTAGTCTGCAGCGCGGTATCGTGACCAGAAAGCGCCCCGGAGCTCACTGCTCCGGGGCGCTTTTCGCTGTGCCGCCGACCGCGCGGATGTTCCTACTTCAAGGACTCGCCGCCATCCGCGGCCATGACGGCCCCGTAGATCGTCGCACCGGTGCGTAGCTCCACGCGTGGTGCCGTCACCGTGGTGCGATGACTCGCGATCCCGACCACGGCGGCGCCCACGACAATGCTTGTCTCGGAAATCACCGGGCCGCTCAGTCGCGCGCCGTCTTCAATCACGATGCGCTTGCGTGCCGACAACGAACCCATGATGACCGCGCCGGTCTTGATGTGCATCGTACCGTGCGACTTGATGGAGCCCTCCACGCGGGCGCCTTGGCTCACCACCAGATTGCCGATGACGATGATGGATCCGGCCACCGACGTATCCGGCGGAATGACGAGATCTCCGGTCACGCGCCAGTAGCCGGGACCCAACGCGATCGCTCGCTCCGGGGTGAACGGCGTGTAGGCCGACACGGGCATGACCGGCGTCTCCATCGTCCCGCCGCCGCCCACACGAACCATCGGCGCATCGAGTCGATCGAACTGCACGCCGGCCTCCAGCAGGATCTCGCGATCCGACGTGGCGCGCCCCGATAGACGCGAGCCTGTGGACGCTTCAAGGCGTCCATTGGCGTGCACCCATCGCACGACGGTGGTGTTAGCGCCGAGATGGATATCACGCTGGCCCAGCACCGCGCGGTAGCTGCTGTTGGCGCCGCCGCGAAACGTGCGACGCGCCAGACATTCCGTCGCGACGATGGTACCGTCGGCCACCGGCGTATCGTCCATCAACACGACGAGGTCAGTGATGGGCTGCGTGGATGGCACCAACGGCGTCATCGCGCTATGCACGCGCACGACCGACCCGTCTGATAGCGACGGAGGCACCGACGTGCCGAGCAATCCCTCGCGGGTCATGCGTTCGGTGAACGACGCGGCGAAGTAGGTGAGCTGGCCGGAGTCCTGCCCTACGGCATTGAGCGGCAGGGCATCGTGCGGGCTGATCAGCTCCATCAGCGCCGGAATGAACGGCACCGCAATCCACGCGAGCGTGGCGAGCAGCAACAGGAGGAACGCGATATCGGGGGTCACCTCACGCGCCTCCCTTGGGTGTACTGTCTGGCCGTGCCGCACGGAAGCGATCGGTCTTGTGCCACTCAACGGGCCGACCGCGCAACCACGACGCGCGTGAGAGCGATGCGCGGGCGACCGACAGCGTACTGACGAGGAATCCGAGCAACAGGAACGGCAGCATACGAATGCGCTCACGCGAGCCATCGAGACGACTGGCCGTCGCGACCTGGAAGAACGCCGCGAAATTGCCGACCGTGTTGAACGATGAGATGGCCAGAATCGTGAGGCGCCCCCACGAGGGTGGATAGCCGGCGTAGAACAGCGTGATGGTGCACACCCATCCCAGCAGCAGCACGAGCGGCACCACGAAGACGCCCAGCAACAGCACGCCGTCGAGCACCTGCCACCACGGAAGGTCGCGACGATTGCGGATGAGCGCCGCGACGTAGCGCGCGAGCGCCTGATTGTGTCCCTTCGCCCACCGCTTGATTTGCCGGATGCGCACTTCCCACGACTCCGGCACTTCTTCGTAGCACTCCGAGCGGTTTTGATAGACGACGTCCCAGCCGTTCATCACAAGACGCACCGTCAAGTCTGTGTCTTCGGCCAGCGAATCGATGCGCCATCCGCCGACCTGCTCCAGCGCGACACGCCGTACGCCGCCAACGGTCCCGCCGTACTGCGGAATGAGCCTCAGGTTCATGCGCGCCTGCTGGTCCACCTGATAGCCACCGGCACGTTCAAGATCCAGCAGTCGCGTCAGCAACGACTGGCCGACGTTGAGTGGCACGACGCGTCCCATGACCGCGCCGACTTCGGCGTCAAAGAACGGCGCGACTAACTGCTTCAGCAGTCGCGGACCCGGGATGTAGTCGGCATCGAACACCATGTAGATCTCACCGACGCGTTCCGCCATCGCTTCCGCGAGGGCGGCCGCTTTGCCCGGGATCCCTCCGTCACGGAGGAACGGGATCACGCGGTCGGGATAGGCGCTCGCATACTCCAGCATGATCGCGCGCGTGTCGTCCTTCGACCGATCGTCGATGGGGACGATGCGCAGGCGGTCCTGCGGGTAATCCACCGACAGGAGCGCATCGAGCGAGTCACGAATGACCCGTCCTTCGTTGTGGGCCGGCACGAACACCGTAAGCAGCGGCCAGTCCGCCTGAATCACGTCGACGTACGGCTGTCGATGACGACCGAAGAGACGGTTGAGGGTGAAGAAGTAATGGCGAACGGTGTACACGGCGAGCACCGCAATGCACACCCAGAGTCCGATGTTGGCGGCGAGCAGAATCATG
>CALQGY020000162.1 GCA_943330235.2 Candidatus Kuenenia stuttgartensis | reverse complement strand
TTCTTTCGAGCGGCGACCGCGACGGCCTGAGGGGGCGCCTGAGGCACTATTCGCACCTTCGGGGGCGCTGTATACAAAAATGCGAGAGCAGGCATTCGCCTGACACAGCATGGGGCGATGCCTGATCGCTCGCGCGGGTGAGAAGTCGGACACTCCAACGTAGTAGCACTACCTACGTAGGACCTACGACTTCTCTCGGTTCAACCGCCCAGGAGCGGGCCCGCCACATGAAACACTTTTCCTTCACCATCATTCTCGCCGGCCTCGTGCTGGTGGCCTGCGAAGGACCGATGGGGCCCGCAGGTGTCGCCGGGACCAATGGCAATAACGGCACCGACGGCGCGGCGGGCAAAGATGCCAACAACGTCTGCCTCGGCTGTCACGCCAGCACCAACATGGCGGCCAAAGACGTCGAGTATCGCCAATCAAAGCACTTCACAGGCGTCACCAGCCTGAGCCGCAATACCAAGTACTGTGCGCGCTGCCACACCAATGAAGGCTTCAAGGAGATTACGAGCACCGGCACGTTTGTCGTGAACAACGACATCCCCAGTGCCACGCGCATCACCTGCGGCACCTGCCACGCGCACCGCAGCTTCGACTTCTCCGCCGATACCAACGCGCAAACCCTGCGCACCACGACCCCGGTGTTGTTGAACTACACCATCAATCTGGTCGCGACGGATTTCGGCAAGATCAACAACCTGTGCAACACCTGCCACCAGATTCGTGGCGTGACCTCCGAGAAGTACACGGACTCGCTGGGTGTCGTGCGGTCTTTCAGTCAGTTGCCGTTCTTCCCGTTCTCGCCTACCAAGAACGACCTCGCCACGGTGAACTATCAGGTGGGGCAGAGCTTCTCGGTGCATGACGGCAATCAGTCCAATCTCTTCAAGGGCATCAACGGCTACGAGTACACGGGGCAGACGTACACGCGCACGTGGCAGCACTCGGCCAACACGTGCACCACCTGCCACATGAACAAGGTGGACCCGGTGCGCAAGGTGGGCGGTCACTCGCTCATCGTGAACACGCTGGCCTGCGAGCAGTGCCACGACACCGAGAAGATCGCGCCAACACAAGCCAAGATAGATGCGAAGCGCATTGAACTGGGTGAGCTACTCACGGCGCGGAAGGTCTTCCGCAAGTCCACCAGCACCGCCGGTGTCGTGTCGTACTCGGCCGTGAATACGCACGACTTCTACGGCCGCCTGTTCCCGACTACAGCCTCCACGACCCTCTTCGGCACCGCGCTCGTCGCCGCCAACACGGTCTCGCCTACCTCCGGTCTTGTGGTCTACGGGAACACCGTCACCATGGCCACCGACGCGAGCTATGCCACGCGCATGGGCCGGCCGTGGAAGTACGGGGAATTGGGCGCGGCGTACAACTACGGCTATATCAACAGTGAGTTGTCGATGGGTGTGCACAATCCCGTGTACGCCATGCAGCTGCTGCAGAAGTCCATCGACTGGTTGAAGGCGAACCCGTAAGGCGCGCGGACATACTCGACGTCACGACCGCGGCATCCTTGCCGCGTCGTGACTCCCCAGCGAAACTCCCCTGATGCGCATATCACGAATCGTCGCGATCCTCCTCGCGGTTCCGCTCATCAGGGGTTCGCATGTCGGGGCTCAGCCGGCCGATAGCGGTGTCGTGCAACTCACGGTTGATGAGCCGATGGGAATGCGCGCGGGCTTCCTGGTGCAGTCCGCCGGAAAGCGCACGACAACCGACGCCGCCGGTCGCGCGCGCCTCACGCTCCCGACAGGACGGCAGCTCCTCGCGGTCACGCGCGTCGGCTTCACGCCCGCGCAGGTGCGTGTGGTCGTGGTGCGTGACAGCGTGGTGGACGCGAAGATCACGGTGTCTATGCTCGAGATGGCGATGGAACTCGAGAACGTGAAGATCAGCGCCACGCGCACCGAACGACTCGCCGGCGAGACGCCCATTCGCGTCGAGGTCGTCGACGAGATGGAGGTGGATGAGAAGACGCTGATGTCGCCGAGCGGCATCGGAATGCTGCTCAATGAAACGCCCGGGCTGCGGGTACGAGTGGCGTCGCCGAGTCTGGGCACGGGGAGCGTGCAGATCCTTGGCCTGCCGGGCCAGTATACCGTCATGCTCGCCGACGGGTTGCCGCTCTACGGTGGCAGCACCAGCGCGCTCGGTCCGCTCGATATTTCGCCGGTGGATTTGCAGCGTGTCGAGATCATCAAAGGTGCGGCGTCGGCGCTGTACGGCGGGCAGGCGTTGGGCGGCGTGATCAACCTCGTAGCCAAGCCGCCCACGGGAAAGAAGGAATTCCTGCTCAACCGACGAACCCTCGGCGTGACCGACGCGGCCACGTGGCTCAGTCATCGACTCAGCAAGAGCACCGGCGTGTCCTTGTTGGCGTCGGGGACAACGCAGCGCGCGCAGGACCTCGATCACGATGGGTGGGCGGATCAGTCGCGCGCCCGACGATGGAACGTGCGCCCCCGACTCAATGCCGTCGACCAGCGCGGCCGATCACTCTTCGTGACCGCCGGGTATGGCTACGACGATCGCGACGGCGGCACTCTGGGGGCGGCTCGCGCGCCCGACGGCCTGCCGTTTCGAGAAGCGTTGCTAAGCCGCCGCGCGGACGTGGGTGCGACGGCGCGTATTCCTGTCTCGGCGGGCAGCCTGGCCATGCGTTTCGCGTACGCCACGAATGCCCGCGCGCGCACGTTCGGCGCCGGCCCGCGTGAAGATGATCGTTTGTCTACCGGGTTTCTGGAACTCACGCGGTCGTTTGATGCGTCGCGGAGTAGCACCGTGATTGGTGCGGCCGTTCAGGCGGACCGCTTCGTGAATACCCTGAACAACGGGTTCGATCACCGCTGGCTCACGCCGGGCGTTTTCGTGACGACCGAGCGCGCGGTCGGTCCTTTGACGCTTTCCGCGAGTGCGCGCGCCGATGCGCATCCAGAGGCCGGTGTGCAGGTCACCGAACGACTGGCAGTGCTGGCCAAGCCCGTGGAAGGCTGGTCAGTGCGCGGGAGCATCGGTACCGGCTTCGCAGCGCCAACGGGCACGACCGAGGAAACCGAAGCGACGGGACTTCGCTTCATTGCGTCCACCGAGGCACTGCGGCCAGAGCGGAGTGTCGGTGCGATGCTCGATTTGAACGGAAAGCTGGCGGGTGCCGAGCTGCTGATCACGGCGTATCGTTCGACCATCCGCGACGCGATGCAACTCGCGCCCACTGCGGGCACCGCGGGCGATCCCACCTCGCATGCGGGGATGCAGTCGTCCAACGCTCCGATGGCGACGTTGCGCAATGCTGCGCAGGCCACTCGGGTCAGCGGCGTCGAAGCGGTCAGCGTGTGGCGATTCCCGCTCGGGAAGTTCATCGCGACGTATGGCTACGCGCGCGGCACGCGGCCGGATGCGGCGACGGCGCTACGTGAGGACATGCCCATGCTGCCGCGTCACCGCATTGGTGGTGACCTCATGCTCGAGCGTCCCGGCATTTACCGAATGGGACTGGAGGGGACGTGGTACGGCGCGCAGCGGCTCGACGAGAATCCGTTCCGGTCGACGTCGAAGCCCTACCTGTACACCATGGCCATCGCAGCGCGGCAGGTGGGTCCGGTTGAGTTGGTGGCCAACTTCGAGAATTTGTTGAACGTGCGACAGACGGACACCGACCCGATGGTGATGCGCACGCGCGGCATGGCCGGTCGGTGGACCACCGACGTGTGGGCGCCGCTGGAGGGATTCATGGCGAACGTCGCGCTGCGGTATCGCTGGCAGTAGGCGCGCGACTGCCGCGCGCATCAGCTCAGATAATATTCGCCTCACGCAACGGCTTCCCCTCCGCCACGCGGTCCACGCGCAACGGGGAGAGATCCAGCGTGTGGTACGCGCCCGTCGCGATCAATTCCGCCAGCCCTTTGCCGGTGGCCGGTGCCTGCTGCAGGCCGTGGCCGGAGAAGCCGCACGCCGTACAGAGATTGTCATACGGCGCCACCGCGCCCACGAGTCCGTTGTGGTCGAAGGTGTTCATCTCGTAGTAGCCCGCCCAGCTGGACGTCACCCGCAGCGCATCAAACGCGGGCACGCGTTCGGCCAGTCGCGGCCAGATCCATTCGACTGGTTGAAGGCGAACCCGTAAGGCGCGCGGACATACGTGCGCGCTGATTACTTCGCGCGAATCAGATGATACGTGACCGGATAGCCGCGTTCCTTGGGCATATCCAGCGTCAATATGCGTCCACCGGAGACGGCTTCAAACCACGCGTTGTATCGCTCGGCCTCCGAATTGGCGCCGTTGACCAAGGTCACGGTCCACAAATCGGGCACGCTCACGGTGCCGCGCTTCGTCTGCGATTGCCACTTCACGCTGCCCGTCATCCCCGTGCCTGACGTGGTACTCCACTCATACCGTCCGCCTCCAAACACGACGGACGTTGATCCGCCCGCGTACATCAATCCGGCCGACCATCCCGTGCCGGCGTATACCATCTCGGTTGCGCCCGACCAGTCGTCGGTCCATGTGCCGGACACGTCCGACGGTCCCACGCCGAAACGATTCCGACGCAACAATGCAAGCAGTGGATTCCAATTCGTGCGTTCGACCAGGTAGGGCCCGAATTCACGTTCGTACGTGGCCTTGTCCGGTGTGACAATCTCGGTCCACCGCCCCGACGGAATGTTCTTCTTCATGAGCACCACGTGCACCGAGCGTCCGGTCGCGGCGTCGGTGAGATCCCCTTCGGCGAAGTTGATCGATTCAAAGTCCCCCACATTGAATCGTTCGATGAAGAGGGCTTTCGCATCGCGATATCGTGGCGCGACCAGTGAGTTCCACGCTTTACGCGTTTGTTCGGCAAGCACCGACTCGTACGTTTGATCAACCGGCCGCGGGTGATGTAAGAACACGGTGATGTCGCCCTTCGTGACTTCCACCCAATTGGGCTTGGCGGTGGACAGCCAGCCATCATCGAATTTGGTCGACCCGTAGAAGTACGAGCTGACGGTGGGTGTGGGTGATGTCGGCGTGGGCGATGCCGGTATGGACGACGTGGTGGTCGACGTGGTGGTTGGCGTTTGCGCTGACGACGTTTTGGGTGACGCCGCGGAAGTCGGTGACCCGGGGAGCGGCGCGGCTTTAGCCGTCGCGCCGTTTGTCGCGACTGATGGTTTCGCCGGCACCGCGTCAGCGAGATACAGTTGAGGATTCTTCCCCTTCACCTGTACGTAGACATACAGCTTGCGACTGTTCTTCTCGGACCATGCCTGCTGATCACCGTTGGCCAACGCCGGCAATGGCGTCATGCGCCATCCTTGTGCACGAAATGCATCGTGAATGGCGTTGGTGAGGATGCTGCCATCAGCCGGAGCCAGTTTGAACATCTCAAAGCCATCACCGCTGGTCATGCCAAGTGGCGAGAGCGAGAGGTCAATCATGACGCGACCGGCCGCACGGCCAAACATTCCCTTGTCCAGAATCGTGCCGTTTGGCAACGGGACATCGGCGAGCGCGGAGCGAACCGCCGCCGGCGCGTCTGCTTGTGCCTGCACCGGTCGCAGAGCGGGCGTCAACGCGAAGGCCAGCGTGAGAACACATCGACGAAGCATCATAGATCAGATGAATGTGGCGATGGCATGTCAGTCGGTACGCAGCGGTGCGCTAATGTATCGACGCTATTCGGAACGCGAAAGAGACCTCCGCGCGCGACGCCGCATGTCTGCCTCCACATGTATGACTCCGCATGTGTGACTCCGCATGGGTTACTACGACACTCCGCGTGCGGTACACACTGTAAGTCGTTGCCGCGACGTCAGATAATATTCGCCTCACGCAACGGCTTCCCCTCGGCCACGCGGTCCACGCGCAACGGGGAGAGATCCAGCGTGTGGTACGCGCCCGTCGCGATCAATTCCGCCAGCCCTTTGCCGGTGGCCGGCGCCTGCTGCAGGCCGTGGCCGGAGAAGCCGCACGCCGTAAAGAGATTGTCATACGGCGCCACCGCGCCCACGAGTCCGTTGTGGTCGAAGGTGTTCATCTCGTAGTAGCCCGCCCAGCTGGACGTCACCCGCAGCGCATCAAACGCGGGCACGCGTTCGGCCAGTCGCGGCCAGATCCATTCG
>CALQGY020000161.1 GCA_943330235.2 Candidatus Kuenenia stuttgartensis | reverse complement strand
TGCGCGCGCGACCTGCAACCGCTTGGGACGGCCTGGCACTGCCTTGCACGGAAACGCGCGGAAGAGCGGGAAACATCAGGATACCACCACAACTCAATCGCACTTTTCAGCAGTATCCCGTTCTTTCCAGCTTTTTCAGTGCGTTTCCGCGCAAAGCGGTTGCAGTGCGTTTCCGCGCAAGGCGGTTGCAGTGCGCTTCCCGCATCACTGCCTTGCACGGAAACGCGCGGAAGAGCGGGAAACATCAGGATACCACCACAACTCAATAGCTGTTTTCAGCAGTTTCCTGTTCTTTCCAGCTTTTTCAGTGCGTTTCCGCGCAAAGCGGTTCCAGTGCGTTTCCGCGCAAAGCGGTTCCAGTGCGTTTCCGCGCAAGGCGGTTGCAGTGCGCTTCCCGCAAGGCCTACGAGCGCGCAGGCAACGCGTACCAGAGCACCGCGAAGTAATGACACACGCTGCCGCCCAGCACGAACAGATGCCACACGGGATGCGTCCAGGCTCGGCGCTTATCGATGTAGAACACCACGCCGCCGGTATAGCAGAGACCACCGGCAATGAGCAGTAACAAACCGGCGTGGTCCATGGCATGCACCAGCGGCTTGATGGCAATGACAATGACCCAGCCCATGGCGACGTACACCGCCGTGGAGACCTTCGCGAAAGTGCCGCTGCCAAACCACACCTTGAAGAGCACGCCCAGCGCGGCCAGCGTCCACACAAAGCCGAAGAGCGTCCACCCCCACGCACCGCGCAGGACGCCCAGCGTGAATGGCGTGTACGTGCCGGCGATGAGCAGATAGATGGCTGCGTGATCCACCACGCGCAGCCGGCGCTTGAGCTCGGGGTGCGGCACCGCGTGATAGAACGTCGAGGCCGCATAGAGCGCGATGAGCGTCGCACCAAAGACGCTCATCCCGATCACCATCTCGCGTTCACCACTGTGCAGGGCCGCCAGCACGAGAAACGGCAAGCCGATCACACTGGCCACCAAGCCCACACCGTGCGTGAGCGCATTGGCCAATTCTTCGGCCGCTGAGGTTACTCGGTGCGATGACATACCGAAATCTACCCCGCCCCCGCCTCAACGCCCCACGCGCGCCGTTACCCCCGCAGTCATCCGCGCCCGTCTGCGCCCTCCGCGGCCCCTACTTCACCGCCCCCGGCACCGCCGCCAACAACCGCTGCACGAAACCGTCCACCGACTGGTTGTTATCAATCCAGCGTACCACCGCCACGATGTCGTTGACCGGATCGACGTAGATGATGTTGTTCCCGGCCCCCACGTGCACGAACGCCTGCGGCGGCGCCGACGGCACATACTTGCGGTCAGTATTGAGGAACCAGTTCATGTAGCCGTACGTCGGTTGCGCCTTCGTGGGGGTGAGCGCCTGCGTCACCCACGCGTCTGACATCAGGCGCTGCGTGCCCCACACGCCGCGACGTTCGGTCAGCAAGCCGAAGCGCGCCATATCCCACGCGTTGATCATCAATCCACCGCCCCAGTGGCCACCGCCACTCACCGACTGCACCTGCCGTCCGTCCAGCACGATCCACGAATTGTCGTACCCGTACCACCGCCACGTGCTGGAGGCACCGATGGGATCCATGATGCGCTCGCGCAGCACCTCAGGCAGCGGACGGCGCCACACCTGCAACGCCGCCAGCGCCAGCACGTTCACGCGCGTGTCGTTGTACTCGTACACCGTGCCCGGCTCCACACGCGCACGCGTGGTCCACGTGGCCACCTTCGCATCGGGACGATCAGCCCATTCCGGCTTGCCCCACAACGTCCCTTCCCAGTCGCTCACCTGACGCAGCATGTGATCCCACGTCAGGCGCTTGTTGTGCGGACTGTCAAACGGACGGATCCACTTCGCATCGCCCGGCCAGTCAGCACCAAGCCCCGTGCCATTCGGCATGGCGCGCAGAATCGGTCCGATGACATTCGCCAGCGTGTCCTGCACGCTATGAATCTTGCCGTCATCCACCGCAAGTCCGATGACCGTGCTCAAAAAGCTCTTCGTCACACTGTTGGTGATTTCCACGGCCGACGGATTGCCCCACGTCGCCACCACATACCCACGACGCAGGATGATGCCCGTCGCCCCGCCGCGCGGTGCGAGTGGCCCGATGGCCGCGCCGAACGGCTCGCGCCCGAACGTTTGATAGTGATTGAGTTCCAGATCGCGCGGCGTCTTGCTCTCCTTCTCCACCGCAAACGCAATCGCTTCCTGGATCTTCGCCGAGTCCATCCCCATCGCACTCGGCGAGCGCCGCTCCCATGTACCGGCCGGCGGGACATACGCCGGCGCCGGGGCGGCAACGACTTTCTTCGCCTGCGCGTCGACACGCGCGCTTGGCGTCAGCGCGCTGAGTACGAGGGCACCCGATACCAACGCGCGCAAGCGAGCATGCTGCATGGTCTGTCTCACTGGAGGATGGTCCGCTTCTTCGCCGCGTTGAGCACACCGGGCACCTTGTTCGCCTGTAGTAGCGCGTTAAACGCCGCCACGTCCTGCGTCTCTACCAACTCCACTTCCGTACGCAGCGCGTTCCACAACTTCTCCAGCTCCACCAGCCGCTCCTTCACCGGCGCGGTCAGGCCGCTGTTCCCTTCCACCTGACCCAGCAGGAATCCGTACTGGCCGTTAATGCCGTTGGCGTAGTTGATGATGTCCTGTCCGTTCGTGGCCTTGGTGGTCATGCGCGGATCCAGCTTCTCCAGCTTGCCCGTCAGCGTCTTGCCCGCCTTCATCACGGTGTCGATGTCCTTGGCCCGCGTCACGAAGCCCTGCACCTGTGTGCGCAGGTCACGCACGCGCAACACGGCATCATGAATTTCCGAGATGCGACTCGAGAGCAAATTCGCAATGGAATCGCGTTCAGCGATCACACTGGCCGGCACAGCGAGCCGAGGATCCTGCTGAATCTCCAGCGGCTGCGTCTGCACCGTCTTCCCCACCGTGAGTCGCACGGTATAGCGCCCCGCCGCCACGCGCGCCCCGCCATCACCAGGCGCGCCGAACAACAAGACCGTGCCCAAACGCGTGGGCGCGGCGCGACGCAGGTTCCAGTTGAAGCTGTTGAGCCCCGCCTTCACCGTGAGCTTGTTGATGGAATCGCCCTTGCTGGCGAATGAGCGCACCACCGTGTTCTTCGCATCGAGAAACTCGAGCGTGAC
The DNA here is from genome assembly GCA_943330235.2 of Candidatus Kuenenia stuttgartensis. GTDB lineage: Bacteria > Gemmatimonadota > Gemmatimonadetes > Gemmatimonadales > Gemmatimonadaceae > Gemmatimonas > Gemmatimonas stuttgartiensis_A. The sequence goes on along the minus strand of CALQGY020000161.1, from coordinate 3,229 downwards.
CGTCGTGACCGAATCGGGCGCCGACGCCAGGCGGTAGTTCACCACCGCGCCGTACGGCGCATTGCGCCCTGCATTGCGCGCGGGCCCCGCACTGCCACCCGCCAGCACCGCCGCACGCGGCGCGTACAGATGCACCGCTGCCGTCACGATAGAATCGGCGCGCTGACGCAGCACCGAGAGATCATCGAGAATCCAGAACGCGCGCCCTTCGGTGGCCGCAATCAGATCGCCATGCTTGACGGCCAGATCGGTTACCGGCGTCACCGGGAATCCGGTAAACGGCTGCCACAACGCGCCCCGGTCGTACGAGACGTACACGCCCGTCTCCGTGCCCGCATACAGCAGGCCGCGACGCGTTGGATCTTCACGCACCACGCGCACCGGCTCTCCTTCGCGCAGGCCGTTGACGATGCGCGTCCACGTGGCGCCGTAATCGCTCGACATAAAAATGTGCGGCGTGTTATCACCGACACGATCTTTCCGGAACGACACGAACACCGTGCCGGCATCATGCGGCGACACGGCAATTTCGTTCACCAATCCGTCGCCCCACGCCGCCGATGTGATGTTCGTCCACGTCGCACCACCATCACGCGTGCGCTGAATGAGCCCGTCGTCGGTGCCGACATACAACGTCTTGGCATCATGCGGCGACTCTTCAATCACCACGATGGTGGCGTACACTTCGCCGCCGGCGCCTTCGTTCGTAATCGGACCGCCGCCCCACCCCTGACGCGTCTTGTCGTTGCGTGTCAGGTCGCCTGAGATGGGCGTCCAATGCTGCCCGCGGTCGCTGGTCTTGAAGAGCACGTTGCCGCCGTGGTACACCACCTTGTCGTCGTGCTGCGACACTTCAATGGGCGCCGTCCAGTTGTAGCGATAGCGCGTCTTGTCGGTGGGCTCCGTGAGATTCATTTCCGGCCACGGCATGATCGCGTTGGTGGTGCCAATGCCGCTGTCCAGCTCCTCGATGATGCCCTGATAGCAGCCGCCGTACACGTAGCGCGGATTCTTCGCGCTCACGCCCATGTTGGCGCTTTCACACCCGGGGCCCGTGTCCCAGTCGCGGATATCAATGCTGCCGCCTTCGGTGCGCGACTTGATGATCACCGACGAGTTGTCCTGCTGGCCGCCATAGAGCTTGTACGGAAACGCATCGTCCACCGCCACATGGTAGAACTGCGCCGTGGGCTGATTGTCCTGCGTGCTCCAGCTCTTGCCACCATCAAGCGAGATGGATGCGCCGCCATCATTCGCGTTGATCAGATACTGCGAGTTCGTCGGGTTGATCCACAGCTGGTGGTTGTCACCATGCTGCGCCTGCACCACCTGGAACGACTTGCCGCCATCAATGCTGCGCAACACGGGGGCATTCATCACCCATACCACATCAGCGTTGTGCGGGTCGGCGGTCACGTTCATGTAGTACCACGAGCGCGTCTGGATCAGCCGGTCGCCCGTCATTAAGCGCCAGCTCTTGCCGGCGTCGTCGCTGCGATAGAGGCCGCCGTTCTCCGCTTCGACGATGGCGTACAAGCGGTCGGGATTAGCCGGCGACACCGACACGCCAATCTTGCCCATCAGCTTCGGCAGCCCGTCCGACAGCCGCGTCCACGTTTCGCCGCCATCGAGCGACTTCCAGATGCCGCTACCGGCGCCGCCGCTACGCACCATCCACGGCGTGCGCTGGTGATCCCACATGGCCGCGTACAAAATGCGCGGGTTGGTGGGATCCATGGAAAGATCAACGGCGCCGCTGGTCGCGTTCTCCCCCTTGAGCAGCTGCGTCCACGTCTTGCCGCCGTCGGTGGTGCGATAGATGCCGCGATCGGTCGTCCCCTTCCACCGGTCGCCCTGCACCGCCACGTACGCGACGTCGGGGTTGGTGGGGTGCACGCGCACCGCGGAAATCTGCCGCGAGCTGGTGAGCCCGATACGCGACCACGTACGGCCCTGATCAGTGCTGCGATACATGCCGTCGCCATAGGTGGACGACTGCCCGCGCACCGCAAATTCGCCGCTGCCTACGTAGATCACGTTGGGGTCGGACGGGGCAATCGCAATGGCACCAATCGAGCTGGTCTTGAAGAAGCCGTCGCTGATGTTGCGCCAATTGAGCCCCGCGTCATCCGTGCGCCACACACCACCGCCGGTGTAGCCGGCGAAGTACGTCAGCGGCTGCGACGGAATGCCGGTCACCGCGTTCGCGCGTCCGCCGCGGAACGGGCCGACGTTGCGCCACGTGTGTGCAGCAAAGGTGGTCGAGTCGAAGGCGGAACCCGTGGCCGAGGCCGGGGCGGGCGTCGCACCGGCTTTGGGCTTGGCTTGCGCGTTCGCGGTGGACATCGCCAAGGGCAGCAGAGTCACTGCGAGAACAAGAGCGGAAACGCGTCGCATGGGAGGGCGGGTTGGGTCGAGCGGAAAGTCGGAACCGGCGCGTGGGGAAAACTATCGTCCCGCGTGCTCGCCGCCGATACTTCCATGCAATGCCCGAGACCAAACTGGAAACGAAGCCACAATTCCGCCGCGCGGCCGACGCCACCGCCTTTCGACTCGGGCGCGCCATTCTCGGCTATCTGGCCGCCATTACGCTCATCATCACGCTCGCGCCGTTCCGGTTTGCCACGGCGCCGACGCATGGGCTGACCGATCTCTGGGACTGGTCGGACATTGTGATGAACATCGTAATGTTCGTGCCCTTCGGGTTCGTCTATCAACTCACGCGCCCCGCTGGCTCACCCGTCCGTTGGGTGCGGGTGCTGCTGCTAGGCGCCGCCATCAGCGGCATCATCGAGACGGCCCAGCTCTTCGAGGCCACCCGCTACACGTCGTTGGTGGATATCGCGACCAATACCGCCGGTGCGGTGCTGGGCGCGTGGATCTACGCGGTCGTACTCCGTCGGATCGAGGGGCGCAGCACGGTGCGGTCGCTGGCCCTCGAGCTGCCGCTGATGGGACTCGTGTATCTGCTGGTACCGCTGATGTGGCTGGCCGGCTTGGCCAGCGGCGGCACCGAGCGCGCGTGGTTAGTCCTGCTCATCGTGCCGTTCGCCACGGGCGTACTCGGCACGGTCTTCGCAGCGTACATCGAGCCCGATCGCCAGCTGCATCGCGGTTGGCTGTTGGTCGCGGTGCTGGGCTGGTATGTCGTCGCTTTGCTCCCGGGCACCATTCGTGATCGCGATCTGCTGTTGGCCGGCGTTGCCGTCGCGATGGGGGCGGCGTGGCT
>CALQGY020000160.1 GCA_943330235.2 Candidatus Kuenenia stuttgartensis | reverse complement strand
GGGCGTCGCCATGGAAAGCGCTGCCTCGGCCAGCCGGTCGTGCGCCACATCCCATGCCTCACCATCCTGCACCAGGAGCCCCCGGTGTTCGAGCGCGGCGGTGACGGCCGAGGGCAGCGGAGTCGCGTCCTCCTGCATGCCGATGGCCGCGGCCAGTAAGGCGGGTTGCAGCGGACGGCGCACCAGCGCGATGGCCACGAGGATCGACATCGCATCGGGCGAGAGGTCGAGCATCAGCTGTTCGAGCGCGCTGCCGCGCGCGAGATCCTGTCGCAGTTGCTCGATGCTCGGACAGACCCAATGACCCTGCACGACCTGCAGCCAGCGACGCTCGATGGCCAGATCGATGGTGGAGATCACGAGTAACGGAATGCCGCCGGAGACTTCATGCAGCAGATGCGCGAGGTGCAGCCGGAGGTCGTCGCTGAGGTCCGCGATGCTGAGCAATAGGGCGCCCACGTGCTCGCTGCTGAGCGGGACCAAGTCGATCACGATGGCGCGACGCGGAGGCGCCCAAGCCCCGCGCACCGGTCGAAACGTTGTCGCGAGCAGGAACGGCATCTCCGTGACCCGCTCGCTCACGCTCGCGAGCAACTGCTGCGATGCGTCATCGGCCCAGTGGAGATCATCAACGAGAACCGCCAACGGCGCTTCGTCACAGACGACCTGCAGCAACTCGGTGAGGGCGAGCGCACGCAGGCGTGGCAGTTCTTCCGTGTCTGTGCTGGCCGCGGCGGCGCGCGGATAACTGTTGGAGAGCGACGGCACGAGACTGACGAGGACCGCGGCCGTGCTGGCGGAGACGGCCGCCGCCCCGGGGCGTTCCGCCAGCGCCGCGACCAGCGAGGCCACCAAAGCGTACGGCATGTCTCGATCGGCCTGATGGGCGCGTACCGTAATCGTCGCCACCGTCATCGCATCGAGCCGCTGCTTGAATTCGTTGAGCAGGCGTGACTTGCCGAGGCCGGCGAATCCCCGCACGGCGCAGAGCGTGCCGACGCCGCTGGAGGCCGCTCGCCAGGCGGTGAGCAACGTGGCGAACGCCTGCTCGCGGCCAACGAGCTCTGTTCTCAACCGAGCATCGACCGCATCCAGCGGCCCCTTGGTTGGTGACGAGATGTCGCCGCCGATGTCGTCGGTGCCGTGGGCGCGGAGCGGACTCCGCACGCGGTCGATCAGGGCGCGCGTGTCGGCGCTCGGGCGCTTCTCGATGAGCTGCAGCTGCGCGAGCAGCCCTTCGACGTCGGCCGTTGCGCCGACGCGGTCACCGTCGCTGAGGCGCGCTTCGATGAGCATCCGCCAGAGCGCTTCGCGCTCGGGTGAGTCCTCGACGAGCCGCGACGCGATGAGGACCGCGTCGGCGGTACGGCCGTCGGCGAGCATGCGCCGGACGAGCTCCGTGCCGACGCTGATCCAGACGGTGCGCAAGCGGTTTCGTTGCAGGTCTGCCCATTGCTCGAAGGCGGCGCCGCCCGGGACGGCGAAGTCCGGGATAAAGGGGCGGGCATACGCCTGCCACGCGCGCTCGTAGTCGCCGTTGGCGACGAGCGCCTCGAAGTGTGACGAGTCCGTGGCTAGCTCGCGGGTGAGTCCAACGCTGTCCTCCTCAACCGTGATGGCGTCTTCCCCCACGCGCTGCCGCAGGGACCAGATGGTCTGGCGCAACGTGGCGCGTGCGCGCTCGGGATCGTTGCCCGCCCAGAGCAGGTCGATGAGCTGGCCGCGGGTGGCGCGTCGGCCGCGCACCAGCGCAAGGTAGGTGAGCATTGCCAGCGGCTTGCCCGCACCTAGGACGCGGGGTCCCGGCGCATCGGGTGTGCCGTCAAAGAGTTCCAGTGTGCCTAGCGTCGCGATAAACATTGTCACCCAATCAGTGGGACACGCGTCAAAGATCCGTCAAAGTCACTCGAGCCAATGTAGTCTGAGGGACGAAGAGATCTGGCTCGCTCGACTGACATCGTCAGAACGGCTTTTTATCCCAGACCCGTGGCGCGCTGCGGTGCCGCCTTGCGAGTTGGGGTGTGATGGCCAGTATTCCCTCATGATCAGATTCGAAACGCTGAAGACGCGATTCCTCGCGGATACAGGCCTCTTTGGCGGTGGGGCGACCCCTGCGCTGACGCGCGCGCTGGAGCGCATTGGCTGGCGCGCGGTCCGAGATCCCTCGCCCGAGGAGCTTGCGAGCTATCTGCTGCACCTGCTGGAAGGCTGCGTGCATGAGCATCGGGATACGGCGACGCTGGCGCACGGCATTGCCCTCGCGCTCCGCGAGAGCGGTCCGTTGCTGGATGGCGGACTGCCTCCGGTCGAGGCGTATCTGCCGGCGGCCGAGGAGCTGCTGCGGCTGTACGTGCAGAATGATGGAGGAGGGGCTCCCGCGCCGCGGATAGAGTTCCCCGATTTGTAGTCGGATGCCGGATTGCGTATCCGTGCTCGTGCGGCAATCTCTGGTATCCGCATGACCGATTCCCCAAAGACTTTCTCGACGTCCCGCACCGTGGTGTTGGTGGTGCTTGTGGCGGCCCTCGTGGTGCTGGCGTCGTCAGACGCGGTGCACAGCCTGTTGGTGCGGCTGCTGGCGGCCTCGGACGTGATCATTGCGCAGCACGCGGTACTGGGCGCGCTGGTGTTCGTGGGGTTGGCCGCGCTGTCGGCGCTGCTGGCGTTTTTCTCGAGCGCGATGATGGTGGCGCCGGCGGTGCACGCGTGGGGAACGATGATCACCGCGCTGTTGCTCTGGCTCGGCTGGATGCTGGGCGGGCTGGCCTCATACACGGTGGCTCGGCGCCTTGGGCGACCGGTGGTGCGCAAGCTGGCCTCCGCCCCTATGCTGGCGCAGCTGGAGTCACGACTGACCAGCACGACACCGTTTGGTCTGGTGCTGCTGTTCCAGTTGGCCTTTCCCTCGGAGATTCCAGGCTACCTGCTGGGGCTCGTGGCCTATCCACTGCGTCGCTATCTGGCCGCGCTGGCGCTCGCTGAGTTGCCGTATGCGATTGGCACGGTACTGCTGGGGGAGGGGTTCGTGGAGCGGCGCATTGGCCTGCTGGTTGGGCTGGGGGCCGCTGCCGTGGCGGCGACGGTGGTGATTGCGCGGTTGGCACGCAAGCGACTGCGGTGAGGGCGCGTTGATCACGACGCTGGCGGCCGAACGGTAGTCGTCGGCCGCCAAGCGTCGCGCCTTCGCTAGAACGCGAACATCTGGGTGTACTTGACGATGACGCCGAAGCCGGTCGCGGGGGCATCGGGCAGGTTGATCTTCTGCTGATTGATGACGACGAACAGATCGCTGAGCGGATGATGGATCAGGTTGAAGCGCAGGTTGGCGTTCAACTGGTGCGAGCGCGGATCGAGCTGGGCCAGCGCGTCGAAGAACATGTTCGTGGTGAAGCTGTAGTTCATGCGCGCCGTCCAGAGCATGGCTTCGAATTTGGCCGCGGGGCGCGTGAGCGTGGCTTCGGTATGCGACACGCCGAGCGAGGAGCTGAACTGCGCGGACGGCCGCGCGGTCACGAGCAGTTGCTGCGTGTGCTGTGTGCCGTTCCACAGGCCGCCTTCGATGAACGAGTACGTCAATGACACCGGGCGGCTAAGGTTCGTCGCGCCTTTGACCATCCAGTCGGTCCACGCGTACCCGCCCGCCGGGATGGCGGCGATGTCGCGGTTGATCTTGAACGGCGTGGCGATGCGCTGGTAGCGCGGGTTCACGGAGAGCTCGCCGTAGGCACCGCTGCTGAGGAACATGGTCCAGCCGGAGTGCAGATCTTTTGCCGAGATCTTGCCGTCGAGGGACTCGTAGTAGTTCCAGGTAATGTGCGGATGCATCTCGCGGGTGGCGATCTTCGAGAGCCACGACGGCCGCGGACGCAGGCCGATGTCGGCGAGGTATTTGCGCGTGTCGGTGCGACGGAAGAATCCGAGATCGTCGGAAAATCCCTCGCCGACTTCCAGCACGCCGACCTTGGCGTGAAAGAAGTTGCCCTCGTGATTGAGCGACGTACGCCAGGCGTACTGCCCCGAGGCTTTGCCCGGCTTGCGCGTGCCGACCGCGTAGCTGTTCCAATCCCACGTACGGGGCAGGCGGAAGTTGGCATCGACGCCGGCGACGCGATTCCAATTGCCCACGAGACTATCACCGACCGCCTCGCGGTCGAGCATGATGAAGCCGATGTCGGAGCCCGGGCGCAGATTTTTGCGCAGTCGTAGCACGCCGTACTGGTTGGCGGGTGTTGTTGCGGTTTTCCTCGTCTGCATGGCGAGGCCGCCGATGGTCATGCCGCCGGCGGTGCCGGTCAATCGGATGCCCGCCGGAATCGGTACGGCGCGTCCGTCCGGACTGAGGCCGATGCGACGACTGAAGAAGAGCAGCATGTCTTCGTCGGGCGTGGGCGCGAGCTGGACGCGATTGTTGCGCGCGGCATCGCCGACGTAAAAGATGCCGGAGTTCTCGAGAAAGAATTCACGCTTCTCGGGAAAGAACTGACTGAATTGCGTGAGATTGACCTGTTGCTCGTCTGCCTCAACCTGTGCGAAGTCGGGATTGACGGTGAGGTTCATCGCGAGGTGTCGCGTGACGCCATAGGTGAGGTCAACGCCGACCGCTTCACTGGTGGTGGATTTCGCCCCGCCGAGATCGCGGACCGTCCGTCCCATGGCATACGGCTTGACGCGCAGATCACGCGAGGTGCCATCAATGGAGAGCCCCGTCAGTTCGCCGGCCACGGAGACGCGCGAAATCGTGAACGACCGGGCGATGGGCGCCCAGTAGGTGATTTCATTACGATGCCGGATGCGCCGCGCAAAGTTGATCCCCCAGCTGTCCCCGCTCCCCATCTTGTAGCGGAGCGTTTTGAACGGGATGGCCATCTCGACCGTCCATCCGTCGGCGGTATGGTGCGTTTTCACCGTCCACACGCCGTCCCAGCTGGTATTCACTTCGCGCCCTTCGTTGGCGATCTGACGATCCGCGCGTGCGCCTTCGGCATTCGTGAGGAAGAGATAGCCGTTCGTCCGATCATGGAACGTGTCGAGCAAGACCTCAAAGTCGTCTTGATCCTCTTCCTTGAAATCCTTGCGGATGTCATTGACGACGATGCGTCCGGCATCGGGATCGTGCAGCGTCGCCCCGATGTAGAGGTTGTTCCCGTCGAAGAGCACGCGCACTTCCGTGGCTTCGGAGGCGGGCTGGCCGGTGCGCGGCTCGGCTTGCGTAAATCCGTCGGCGGGCGTCGCGGTGGCCCAGGCGGCTTCGTCTAAGATGCCGTCGATGGCGATCGGCTTGGCGGTGCGCGTCGCGCCGAGGGTGCGCGGCGCCGTCGGAGTGGCCGCGCGCGGCGGGACCGCTTGCGCGCGAGCGACATGGGCGTCGGCGAGGCCGGCGGCCATCAGGCCGAGCAGGATCGGTGCAGCACCGACAGGGGAGAAACGCATCGCGGGTGGTCGGAGAAGGGGACGGCGAAAGCAGGCACGACGGTCTGGCCGTGCGTTAATTTGCTTTATATACGCAGCAATTGCTGCGGCGTTTGCCGATCCTGTCGCCGCAGGATTTCCCCGGTTCCTGAGAGATGACGCCCCAATCGCTGTCGGTCGCGCGGCAATCTGCTCTGCAATCTGCTCTGCAATCTGCTCTGCAGTCCGCGCTGCGCAGTCACCAGGCCGGTCGGTTGGCCGACGCGGAGCGCGGTTACCGCACGCTGCTGGCGCGCTGGCCCGATCAGCTGGATGCGTTGTATCTGCTGGGGGTGCTGCTGCATCAGGAGGGACGCCACGAGGAGGCGCTGGCGCCGCTGACGACGGCGGTCACGCTCGATCCGTCGCGGGCCGATTTTTTGAATACCCTGGGCGATAGCTACCGCGCACTGGGGCGCTATTCGGAGGCGGAGGTGCAGTTTGAGCGGGCGCTCGCAATGCGTCCGGGCTATGTCGACGCGCAGCTCAATCTGGCGAATACGTTGCACGCCGCAGGCCGCACCAACGACGCGTTAGTGTTGCTCTTCAATGCCGTGGCGGCGGCGCCCACGCATGCGCCGCTGCGTCATCTGTTGGCCTCCATGCTCCAGGGCGTGGTGCTGCAGTCGGGAAATGTGCTGGTGCGCGAAGTCCTCCGCCTGCTCGCGACCGACGAGCAGGTCTCGGCGCAGTCGCTGGCGGGGGCGATACTCGGGCTCGTGATGAATGATGCGCCGTTCCGGACGTTGCGGGATTCCGTGCGAAGGGCGGCGTTGGAGCCGAACCGAGAGCGGGCGACTAACGACGCGATGCGTGCTCTGATGTCCGACGCGTTGCTGCTGACGGCGTTGCCGCGCATCGTGGTCGGTGATCTGGACGTGGAGCTGGTGCTCACGCGGATACGTGCAGCGCTCCTTCAACGCATACCGTGGTCGGCTGTCGCTCCCGGGCTCGCGCCCAGTGTCG
>CALQGY020000159.1 GCA_943330235.2 Candidatus Kuenenia stuttgartensis | reverse complement strand
CGCAATGAGGCGCTGCACGACCGTCAGCATCCGCATGACATGTTTATGGAGCTGGCCGCCGTGTACGAGCATGCGCTCACGAAGTCCGTAGGCCTCCAGTTGTACGCGGCGCCGTCGGGCGAGCCAGCGCTGGGGCCGGTGGCGTTTCCGCATCGGCCCAGTGCAGCGGCTGATCCGTTTGCGACCATCGGGCATCACTGGCAGGACGCGACGCACGTGAGTTTCGGTGTGGTTACAGCCGGCGTGTATTCGTCGCGCCTGAAGGTGGAAGCCTCGGTGTTCAATGGGCGCGAGCCGGACGGCGTGCGCACGAACATCGATTGGCAGGGCGCGCGCCTCGATTCCTACGCGTGGCGTGTGACGCTCAACCCGTCACCGGAGCTGTCGCTGTCCACGAGCATCGGCCGTCTCGCCGACGCGGAGAAGGCACATCCCGGTGCTGCGGTGCAGCGCGAGGTGACGTCGCTGCTCTGGTCTCGCTCGCGTGCGGACGGCGGCAGTCGGTCCGTGGCGATTATCCTCGGCAGCAACGCGGTGGATGACGAGGCCTCGTCATATGGGGTGTCGGTGGAGGCGATGGCCGAGTTGCGCGGCGGCCTGCAACTGACCGCTCGGGCCGAAGCGGTGGAGAAGTCTGGAGAGGAGCTGGTGCTGACGCCGCGCGATGAGACGCGCTACCAAGTGGGACAGCTCTCGTTGGGCGCCCTGCGCGAACGGTCGGTGCGCGGTGCCGGTCGCGTTGGGCTCGGGGCACGCGGCACGGTCAATGTGGTGCCGGCCCCGTTGCGAGCGGCGTACGGATCGCGTTTTCCGCTCGGCGCCGCCGTGTATCTGCGTTGGCGGACCGGGCGCATGGTCATGAATGCGATGGACGGCATGGCGGGGATGGATCACATGAACCACAAACCCTGAGCGCCATCCCTGAGGGCTATGGTACCGCTGGCATAGCGCGACCGCAGCGCTACCAAGGTGCGACCGCAGCGCTACCGAGGGGCTACAGCGCGAACATCAACACGCCAGCGGTGGTCATGATGCCGGCCGCCAGCCAGACCAACGTGCGCACGAGTCGGCCGCCGGTTTGGCCGCGCATGATGACGCTATCCGCGCTGGTGCCCGCGATCGCGACGAGCAGCACCGGGGCGAGAAGTCCGTTGATGACAGCGGTGAGATACAGCGCGCGCACGGCACTGATATGCAGGAAGTCTAGGCCAATCGCGGCGGCGATGGAGACGAGAATGACGGCATAGAATGCGGGCGCCCGCTTGAATTGTTCGTCGATGCCTTGTCTGAGCGACAGCAGTTCGGCGACGGCGTACGCGGTCGCGCCTGCCAACGTGGGGATGGCCAGCGCGCCGGTGCCGAGGAGGCCGATGGTATAGAGCAGCATGGACGCGCGACCGGCCAGCGGTTGCAGGGCGCTGGCCACGTCGTTGCTGGTCGCGGGGTGTGTCATGCCGTGCGTGTGCAACGTGAGCGCGGTGGTCAGCATGATGAAGAACATGGTGACCGTCGCCGCGAACGCTCCCACCGCGACATCGCGCGAGCGCGCCTGGAGCTCCGTGGATGATGCGCCGAGGCGCTCATGGCCGATGCGTCCGATGGCTTTCTCTTCCTCGACTTCTTCGGACGCCTGCCAGAAAAACAGGTACGGCGAGATGGTGGTGCCGAAGATGGCAACGACCATGCCCCATGCGTCGGCGGACCGTGGCATACGCGGCGTGAGCATATCCCGCACGACGGACATCCAGTCGGGGCGGGAGATGAGTGCGGTGATGATATACGACACCAGCACCAGCGACAGCCATTTGAGAATGCGGGCCATCTGCCGATAGCGCAGGCGCACGGTGCCGACCATCAAGCCGACGCCGAACACGATGACCCAGATGTGCGAGTTCACGCCCGAGAGCAGCTCGGCGCCGTCGGCCATGCCCCCGAGATCGGCGCCGATGTTGATGCCATTCGCGATGAAGAGCGCGATGCAGATGGCGAAGAGCACCGGGCGTGGGTAGCGATGGCGGAGTGATGCCATCAGTCCGCGTCCGGTGACCATGCCGATGCGCGCGCAGGAATACTGCACGGCCCACATGAGCGGCCACGAGATGACCGGAAGCCAGAGCAGCCCCGTGCCGAACTGGGCGCCAGCGAGCGAGTAGGTGGTGATGCCGGACGGATCGTCGTCGGCCGCGCCAGTGATCAGCCCCGGGCCGAGGCTGCGCCAGAAGCGGGCGACGCGGCCCGGGGCGTTCACGTCGTGGTGGCGCTCACGATCGTGACGGCGGATTCGCCGTGGCGACGCGCGAGCGCGTGCAGGTAGCCATCGATGCGCTTCGTGTGCCCGGTTACGTGGGCCGCGAAGAATCGCACGAGCGGATTGCCGATGCGGCCCCGCTCCGTCATGGCGACGAGGATGCCGTCGCCATCGGGGGTGATGTCCCAGCTCCACTCGCTGCGGGCGGATGCATCGTCATGCCCATCGTCATGCGCATCGTCGAGATCATCGCGCCAGTCCGTGTGGTCGACGTCGCGGATGGTGGCCCACACCGCCTCCGCGGACGCGTGCAGTCGCAGGGTGCGCGTGACCACATAATCGCGCGGCGTGACCAGTCCGCCCACGATGATGGCGACAACGACCGCCACCATCGCGGCCATGATGAACAGGATCCACAGCATCGTCGTTATCCCGCGCGCACGGTGAGATCGAGCGCCGTCCGGACGCGGCGCATCAGTTCGAGCGTCGTGAAGGGCTTCTGCAGAAACGCCCGTTCATCTTTTTGCACGTCCCCCAACAAGGCATCGTCGTCCGTGTAGCCGGACGCGAAGATGACCTCGATGCCGGGACGCAGGTCGCGCATGGTCTGCGCCAACTGCCGTCCGTTCATGCCGGGCATGACGACATCGGTGAGGAGCAGGTGGATACGGCCGGGAAACGCCCGCGAGATGGCGATGGCGGAATGGCCCTCAGCCGCCGCGAGCACGCGGTACCCTTGCCGCTCGAGGGCGAGCGTGGCGACCGTGCGTACGCTCTCTTCGTCCTCGGCCAGCAGGATGGTCTCCGTGCCGGCGAGGTCCAGGGTGGAGACGTCCTCGAAGACGGCGGACTGCGTGGCGTCTACGGTGTGCGGGAAGTAGAGCGAGAACGTGGTGCCTTCGCCCGGCGCGGTATCGACCCGCATGACGCCGCCCGCCTGCTCCACCATGCCGTACGCGAGGGCCAACCCGAGTCCCGTGCCTTTACCGCGTTCCTTGGTGGTGAAGAACGGTTCGAAGATGCGATCACGCACTTCGGGGGACATGCCGACGCCGGTGTCGCTGACCGAGATCAGAATCCACGACTGCCCGGGGGGCACATCGTGCACAATGGCCTGCTCCGGCGTGACCACCTTGGTCATGAAGCGCAGCTTGCCGCCGGAGGGCATGGCGTCACGCGCGTTGGACGCCAGGTTGAGCAGGACCTGCTCCAACTGCCCGGCATCGGCTCGCATGGTGCCAATCGGCTCGGCCAGTCGCACATCGAATTCGATGTGCGCGCCCACGATGCGACGTAGCAAGCGATCGAGTCCGCGCACCACTTCGTTGGGGTCGAGCGTGGTGGTTTGTAGGACCTGCCGGCGACTGACCGTGAGGATTTGTCTCGCGAGATCGCTGCCGCGCAGCGCGAGCGCGCGCACTTCTTCGATGTCGCGACGCAGGTCTGAATCGTCGTCAAGATCGGCGAGGGCGAGGTCGCAGTACCCCAGCATGCCGGTGAGGAGATTGTTGAAGTCGTGCGAGATGCCGCTGGCAAAGGTGCCGATGGCTTCCATCTTCTGCGACTGCCGCAACTGTTCTTCACTGCTGGCCAATGCACGCTCAGCCTCGCGCCGCGCCGTCACGTCGATCCCAACGGAAAGCCAGCTGTCCCGCCCGAGGCGGCGCGATGAGGTGGTGACCACGTCCATCGCGACCTGCCGTCCACTGGCGGTGCGATGGAGCCACAGTCCGGCGCTCTGGCGATTCTCCGAGAACGGCAGTCGCGCCCCACTGAAGCGCGGGAGTTCGGTGGGATCGAGGAGATCGGTGAGGCGCAATAACAGGAAGTGGTCGCGGTCGTAGCCGTACTTTTCGATGGCCGCATCGTTGACGGCCATGATGTGCGTGGACTCGGCATCCCACGCCCACATGGGAAGCGGATTGCTGTCGAACAGCAGCCGATAGCGGCGTTCGTTGTCGGCGAGCGCCGCGCTGCGGCGCTCCACCGTCTCCGCCATCTGGTTGAAGGCGCTGCCGAGGAGCTGGATCTCGCGCGGGCCGCTACTGCTGGCGCGCGCGCCGGTCTCACCGCGCTCAAAGCTGCGGGCCGCGTTAATGAGTTGGGTGATGGGCTTGGTGATGCGCTTCCCGACGAGAAACGCCGCGATCACGGCGAGGACGACGGCCAGCAGAAACAGCACCAGATCATCGCGCAGGTTCCGGGCCAGCTGCGCGTCGAGGGCCGCTTGGGAGATTCTGACGTGGACCATCCACGGCGCCGTGTGTAGGCGCCCGAGCCCCATGACCTGCGGTTGGACGCCGGACCCCGGCAGCGTGTGCACGCCGCTGGTATCGAGGGCGTTCCCGGAGCGGAAGTGATGCTGCCCGATGAGCGAATCGATTCCGGTGGAACTGGCGAGGACGACGCCCGACGTGTCGTAGATGGTGATGACCGGCGTGCCGACGGCGCTGCTGCCGCGCGTGACACTGAGCAGCGAGTCGAGTCGCACGGCCATCGCGACGACGCCACCGAACGTGCCGTCTTCCTGCGTGATGGCGCGAGCGAGTACGATGACCCACGGGTGCTCGGCCAACACCGTCGACCGTCGCAATTCGCCGACGACCAGCCCCCGCGAACGGCGGACCGCGTCGGAATACCCGCGATCGGCGACCACCAGCGCCGTATCATCGCCCGCGTTGAATCGCCGCGCAGTAGAGAAGAGCGTGCCCGACGTATCGAGCACGAACAGGTTGGCCAACGGTAAGGCCGCCTGATTGAGCGCGTGCACGAGCGTCTGCTCGGTCGCGACGCGATGGTCGGGCGTGTCGCGTACTGTGAGCGAGAGTCCGAGCAGCAGCGCGTCGGCGGAGCGCAGGCGCTCATCGATGCGCGCCGCCGAGACTTCAGCGGCGCGTCGTGCCTCGGTGTGGAGCGTCGCATGTTCGTGCAGCGACCGCGTGGTCAACCGCACCACGCCGAGCACCACCAACGGCAAGGCACTGATCAACGCCACGCCGATGAGTCGAAGCCGGATATCCCCGAAGCGACGGAGGCCGCTCACGCGCCCGGACTCCGTCAACTCCCGACGATTTCGGTTCCAGATGGCATCGTGACCGCCATCCCCATCGCGTGATAGCCCTTATCCACGTAGACCGTGGAGCCCGTGATGCCGCTGGCCAAGCCGCTGGCGAGAAACGCGGCGGTGGCGCCCACTTCAGCCGCCTCGAGGTCCTGCGGGAGCGGGGAGTTGGCCGTGCAGTAGGCGACCATCTTGGAGATGATGCCGATAGCGCTGGCCGCCCGCGACGCATACGGACCGGCGGAGATGGTGTTCACGCGGAGGCCGTGCTTGCGACCGGCTTCGAACGCGAGGACGCGCGTATCGCTTTCGAGTGCGGCCTTGGCCGACGACATGCCGCCGCCGTAGCCGGGCACCACGCGTTCGCCGGCCATGTAGGTGAGGGAGCAGACGTTGCCGCCCGGCCGCATGAGCGGTCCGAGCCGCTGCACCATGGACACCAGCGAATAGGCGCTGGCACTGGACGCGGCGAGGTATCCGGCGCGACTGGTTTCGAGGAGCGGCTTTTTGACTTCGGGGCCGTTGGCGAGCGAATGAAAGACGATGTCGAGCGGCTGTTCGCCGAAGTCGTCAACTAGGCGCTGCGCCATGCCGCCGATGGAAAAGTCCCCGACGTCCTTGTAGCGCTTGGATTCGCGCACGTCGGCCGGGGCATCGTCGATGGCATCATAGACCGCATCGAGCGGATAGATGCGTTCGAAGGTGAGCAACGACCCGTCGGAGAGGCGGCGTGACTCGTCCATCTTCCCGCGTTCGAGCAGGTTGAGGAAGATGTTGAGGGCAGGGGGCCAGGTGGCGACACACACCGAGGCGCCTGCTTCGGCAAAGGCTTTGGCGACCGCGAAGCCGAAGCCGCCGTCGTCGGCGACGCCTGCCACGAGGGCACGCTTGCCGGTCAGATCGATGGAGAGCATTGGCGTAATCTACGGGAATGCATCCATGCGGCCACCCTGCGCCGCGCCGATTTCTGTTATTGGGCCGCGCGGGCCAGCCGATCGCGGAGCGCTGACCAGTCCTCTTCGTCCGGGGGGCGCTCGATGACGATGAGCGCCGCGCCGCGCGCGTCCGCGCTGTGCAGCGCGGCGTACAGCGCGTGCGCGTACTCAGCCGGCGTATCGGGCATTCGCACCACCGTGTCGTGATCCCCGAGTGGCAGCGGTGCATGCCGCAGCAACGCCGTGACGG
>CALQGY020000158.1 GCA_943330235.2 Candidatus Kuenenia stuttgartensis | reverse complement strand
GCACCGTATCCGCGCCCGTGGACGCCACGGCCAACTGCGGAAACCGCTGCAGCCGGAAGGACGGCCGGAAGGTCAGGGTCCGGAGCGGCTGCGTCGCGTGCGCCACCCGCGTGATGCGCGCGATCGGTACCGCCGTGAAGGGGTGGCCGGCGGCCAACAGCGAGAGTCGCAGGGGGGTAGGAACTGATGCAGGATCGAGGACGCAGGCACCGCGGCCCCATGCCGCATGCGACGCTGCTCCCTCCATCCTGCATCAGTTCCTCAATCCTGCGACTCCGGACATGCCTCCCGCGGGACCCGCCAACAACACGCCAGCGTCGCCGTGGGCGAGGAACCGCCGCAGGCTGCAGAGCGCAGACCCCTCGACGACGCGGTTGCTCGCAGGCACAATTCCCAAGCGGCGAGCCAAACCATAGCTTTGCGCACGGGCCAATTGAGGCTCCCCGAGTGACCTTTCCCGACGCGTTCCCGCCCCATGTCCACCGACCACGCCACAGAACCGGACCGACGCGCGTCGGATCCGCTGCTTGATCGACTGCGGCTCGCGACGCTCGGTTCGTACGACGTCGCGGGCGAGCTCGGTCGCGGTGGTATGGCAGTTGTGTATGTGGGGCGTGATCTGCGACTCGAGCGGACCGTCGCCATCAAGGTCATGGATCCGCGCCTCTCGCTCACGCCCGGAATGGCCGACCGGTTCCTGCAGGAAGCGCGCATTGCCGCGCGCCTGCAGCATCCGAACGTCATCGTCGTGCACGAAGTCCATCAGAGCGACGAGATCATCTACTTCGTGATGGGACTCGTGCAGGGCGGCGCGCTGGACGAACTGTGTCAACGTCCCGGCGTCATTCCCATTGATCAAATCCGCTGGCTCTTGCTGCAATCCGCGCGCGCGCTCGCGTATGCGCACGACGAAGGCATCGTGCACCGCGATGTGAAGCCGGCCAACATCCTGATCAACCTGCAGGGCGAGATCATCCTCACCGACTTCGGCATCGCCAAGGCGGTGGACGGGGACAGTCTCACCAAATCCGGGACCTCCATCGGGACGCCGATCTACATGGCCCCCGAGCAGTTTTCCGATCAGCCGGTGGGCCCGGCGTGCGATCAGTACGCGCTCGGCATCACGGCCTATCAACTGCTCACGGGACAGCCGCCGTTCACCGGTGACTTGTACAAGCTGATCGCGGACCACGGTCAGAAAACGCCGCAGCCCATTCGCGAACTGCGCCCCGATTGTCCGCCGTTTCTCGCCAGCGCCGTCATGCGCATGCTGGCCAAGAAGGTGACGGATCGTTGGCCGTCCATGGACGACCTGGTGGCCGTGCTCAGTGCCAACATGCCCGGCAACGGCGGCGAGGCGCGCGCCGCGCTTGCCGACGCGGCGCGTGAGCTGATGACGCAGCGTCGCGAGCGGACGCCCGCGCTGTCGGCCAAGACGCCGGTCAGTCCCACGCCCATCAATGCGTCCGGCGCCCGCAAGCGTAACAGCGCCTCGCGGCTGCTTTCCATCTCGCCGCCGGGTGCCACGATCTTTTCGGGGAGTGCGCTCACGCTACGCGCGACGGTGTCGCTGGAGAACGGACAGACCGAGCCGGGCGCACGCGTGGAGTGGAGCAGCAGCGAGACGAGCATCGCCACCATCAGCGCCGACGGCACCGTCGTGGGCGTATCCGCCGGCACGGTCACGGTGCGCGCGCAGGCGGGCGATTCGTGGTCGGAGGCGAGCGTGCGCGTGGAAGCCGCCCCGTTGGCGCGACTCGTCGTTGCGGCGCCGGTGGAGACGTTGCTGGTGGGCGACGACGTCCGCGTCACCGCCACGGCGTACGACGTGAACGGCCAGTCACGCGCGGACGCGCCCATCACCTGGGAAAGCGAGTCGCCCGACGTGGTGCGCGTGGACGCGCAGGGGCGTTGCGTCGCGCTCGCGCCGGGCGCGGCGGCCATTGTGGCGACGACGGGGGGATTGCAGCGGGTCATCGAATTCGCGGTGCAGCGGCGCCCCATTGCCCTCATTCGCATTCGCGGCGACGAACGGACGATGGAGCGCGGCGAAGCGATGGCGCTCACACTCGAAACCTTCGACGATCGCGGCACGCGCGTGACCCCGCCGGCCGTGCGATGGAGTGCGTCGCCCGCCGAGGTGGCGTATGTCGACTCCGCGGGCACGGCGCTCGCGATCGGGCCCGGTCACGCGACGGTCACCGTCTCGGTGGATGATGCCACCGACACCTTCGCGCTCGAGGTCATCGAACCGGCGGTCGCGTCGATGACGCTGACCGTGTCCACACCGGATCTGCTGGTGGGCGACGAGGCGTCGCTCACGCTCAGGGTGGTGGATGCGCTGGGTGAAGAACGGTCGCGCACCGGCGTGCGTTTTTGGAGCAGTCAGCCCCACATCGTCGCCGTGCGCGAGGACGGGCAGACCATCGTGGCGCTCGCCGCCGGCACCGCCGACGTGCATGCGACCTACGAGCGCACGACGTCCACGACGGTCATTGATCGTCTGGTGAAAGTCGCCGTGCGACCCGTGGTGGCGGTGCGGCTGGAGGCCACCCCCACGGTCATCGACGCGCGCATCGGCAGCGCCGTACCGATCGCGGTGCGCGCCTACGACGAGCGCGGACGCGTGATGGACGATGTGCGCATCGCGTGGGAATCCGACGCGCCCGAGGTGGCCATCGTGGAGCGCCTCACCCCCGACGCCCCCCCGTCCGTGCAGACGCTCGCCGCCGGCTCGGCGCTGCTGCGCGCCGTCGTCCGACAGAGCGATGGGCACGCGCTCGACCTGCGGGTACCGGTGCGCGTGCGTGGGGTAACGGCCCCCGTCGTGCTGCCGACGGCGGTACCCCCCGTGGCACCGCCGGTAGCAGCGCCGGTGGCAGCGCCGGTGGCACCGCCGGCGGTGCCGCTCCCATCAGCGACGGCGCTGTTCGTGGGTGGCGCCTCGCCGGCGCAGTCGCAGCCCGCGGCTGCAACTGCGGGTGCACCTGCGGCGGCACCTGCACCCGCTGCGCGGGCGCCAGAGCCCGTGATGGAGGCGCCGCCGGCGGAGGCCGCCGTGCGGACGCGATCGCCGCTCCTGATACCCGTTGCCGTGGTGGCGCTGCTGGGCGTGGCAATCGCGGTGTGGTCCATGCGTTCGCGGACAGACACGACAGCGGACACGCTAGCGGCCACGCCGACCGTCGCGGAGGGACCGTCGGTGTCTGGAGCGGGCTCGAATCCGGGGCAAGCGCCCACGCCGACTGCGGTGGCACGCGGCGGATCAGGCGCGACACCTCCAGAGGCGCCGCCGGTTGCACCGCCGGTTGCGCCGAAAGCCGCGGGATCGGACCGCGCGCCGGTGAACCCGGTGCAGAAGCCGGCACCCGCAACGACGACGCCACCGTCGTCGAAAGCGCCGGTGGCTGCACCACTCTCGCCGGCACCCGTTGCAACGAAGGGCGCCACTCCCGCGAATCCGACGCCCGTCACAACGTCTGCGGCAGCGACGCAGGACGCATCCAAGAAAGTGGAGGCGCCGCCGGTCGTGGTGGACGAGGCGCCGGTGGACGCGCCCACGGTCAACGACGCGCAGACCGTGGCGGCGAGCGTGCTGATGGAGATGCGGCAGACCAAGGGCGGGTCGCCGGACATCGTCACCTTCTGGAAGTTCGGCGCGGCGCATGCGGTGGATCTGACCGGTGCGGCGCAAATCGTCGACGAGGGGCGCGGCCGCGCGCAGGCGCAGTTCGTGCTGCGCTTCTCCAAGATTGATGCGGGCGGTCAGCGCGCGCGCTTCGAGTCGGTGGTGTCGGTGGAGTTGAGCCGCAGCGGCGGCCGGTTAACGCGGGGCGCGATGACCATGTCGCCGCTCAAGCGGTTGTAGTGCAGGTCGCCGACGCGAGGCAGAACCCTTCGCCGGTCGTCAGACATTGTGTACATGCAGCAGAACGCCAATCGTTCGTCGCCGAGTTGCCGTGTCGGTCATCCTTCTCACGCTTTGATCTTCTCGCTATGACGTCTCGTCTGATTTCTCCGCTCGTGCGTGGCGCGCTGGGCGTCGCCGTGCTGCTTGGCCTGTCGGGTGCGACCGCCGTGTCGGCGCAGTCCGCGCAGAAAGTGTCCGTGCAATTCGCCGCACTCGCGACGTCCATCAACGGCACCGGCTCCTCGAGTATCGCCGGGCTGGGTATCGAACCGCAGCTGCGCTACAACCTGGTGTACGCACGGGAGCAGCTGGCCGGCTTCAGCCTTGGCCTGGGCGCGCAGTGGACGTCGCACAGCAAGGGCGGCGAGAACATGAAGATCAAAGGACTGTTCCTCGAGCCGCGCTGGGTCCCACGCAGCGTGCAGACCAAGAATCGCGAAGTGATTCCGTATCTCTCCGGCCGTCTCGCGCTGCTCAATCAGAGCAGCGACTTCGGCACGTCGTCCATGGGCGCTGGCTTCGGCGCCGGTGTCGGCCTTGCCATCAGCCTGTCGCAGACGGTGAACATCGACGGCGGCGTGCAGCTGGTGCGTCAGACGTTCGGCGACTTCACCTTCACGAACGTCGGCGGCAACGTGGGCGGCTCGTTCAACCCGTTTACGACGTACGCCGCGAAGCTGGGCGTGACGGTAGGGCTGCCGGGGAAGTGATGTGAACGACGTGGTGCGGAGTGCATGCTCCGCACCACGAGTGGGACGCTGCGGCGATCAGGCGGTGCGATGGTAACGTTCCACGAGTTCCATGCGCTGCGCGCGTCGAATGCCTTCTTCGAGAATGTTTCGGATTTCGGTGTCAACTTGATGCAATTGCACGCGCAGACGCGAGAGCCGCATATCGACCTGGGTCAGTTGGGACTTCGCCTGCTGTCCGACTCTCGTGCCGGTTCGCGCCGCGTCAAGCATCAAGGCGGAGTCCTGCGCCATTTTGGACGCTAAATCCAATACGACAGCCAGCTCCTTGGGCGGCTTTACACCGACCTTTTTCAGATGCTCGCGGGCCTCACGGACGGCCTCCTCCACCTCGAGAATCTGGCGCGACGTCTGGTCTGCAACGCCTTTCAGCAGATCGGCTTTGGTCGTCGTCTGCACACCGAAATGCTTCAGCAGTTTGCGTGCACGTTCCTCGGCCTGTTCCCAGCGCGTGAATAGGAATCGAGAGCCTGTGCCGATTGATCCGGGCATCGCCTGCATCCCCGTACTGACGATGTCTGTCAGCATAAGCACCCCGGCAGCGGTTGCGGCAAAGCCAGCGTAGCGCTGCCCTTCCGCATTGAACGTCGACATGTCCCGCCGTGCGGCTTCGATAGCCGCAATTCCATCCTGAAGACGGATGCGCTTGAGCCGAAGCTCCGCCAACACCGTGTATCCGCTGGGCAGCTTCTTATTGAAGTCAACGGTCGGCGCAATCGAAAAGTTACCATCAGACATAATCGGCCTCGTTACGGTGAACGACGGAGCGTCGGCACGGCGTGATTGGTGATTGTTCGATCAACCGGCTCACGCAAGAAGCTGTCGCTCCGGCGGACGAGCGCCAGAGGTTGGCGCGCGGCCGGTGGGTGAGAGTTACTCGACGTCGGTGGGAGTGAGGCGATGGGTGGTGGAGATGAACTTTCCCTGTCGTCGTCGCCGAGTAGATACGAGTGGGAACGCCGAATTCAGAGTGTCCTCCATTTCCTGAATTTCTTCACCACTTTGGTCGTTGCCCAGTACCCTGAGCCATAGGCTGCGACCATCACACCGGTAGACGTTTGTGACCCGATAAAGAGTTGCTTACTCGGGTCATAGACGATGCCGACATGGCCATCCCAACACACGATATCCCCTTCGCGGGGGGTATCGATGTCCACGAACAAGTCGATGCTTCGGAAGGTGAGCGCGTCGAGGTCGGCCCGTGCGTCAAGGCCCTCGGCCGGGAATACCTGATGGAACACTGCTCGCACGAACCCAGAGCAATCAATTTTCGAGTGCTCGGTACCTCCAATCGCCTCGAAAGGCTTCGCCTTCTTCGCGCCGTACAAATAGGCAGTTCCCATCATCATTCGTGCAAAACCGATAATTCGCTCGCGGTCAGGTAGCGCATTCGTACGCGACCACAAATCAGCAAGTGCGGGCGATGGCAAGAGCGAAATCCTCCGAAGGATGAGTGGTGTGTACTGCGCGAGCGTCTTCTGGTCGGCAAATTGTCGAGCGATCAACATCTCATTGTGAAACCGCCGATTGACAAACACCGCCGTCGAGCCAACGGCACGGTCGGTGGACCCGAGAACTATCCAGCTGTCGGCCGCACCAGCGTATCGGCGGCAGCGCGCGCGGGGTGGGCAGGCGACGGGCACTGTGTTCTGGATGCGCGGCGCAGCCCGCGCTCTGAGCGCGCGGGAGGCACGTGCCTCGGTCGGCGTCACCGCCGCGGTTTCAGCGGGGTGCCCCGCGCTCCATCCGGCATGACAGCCGGCAGCGAATCGGTATCGGCACCGGTCCCGCGAAACGCGGCCGGCCGTCCGCGCAGGGCACTGACCGCCCGAACCGCGAG
>CALQGY020000157.1 GCA_943330235.2 Candidatus Kuenenia stuttgartensis | reverse complement strand
GTGCGCCCGTCATACGGCCCGGAAGGGCGCGTGTTCTGGATTGACGAGAAGGCCGCCACCGCGACCGGCGGCCGCGCGGGCACCGCGTTGCTCTCGGTCAAGCCGGATGGCAGCGACAAGCAGGAGCATCTGTCGTTCCCGGCCGCCGACGAAATCGTCCCCTCGCCCACCGGCGAATATGTGGCCTTCCAGGAAGGCGACAACGTCTACGTGGCACCCATGGCGTGGGGCGGCATTGCCGGCGAGGTGCAGCGCATTGAAAAGCGGCGCGGACAGTTTCCGGTCACGCAGCTCTCGCGCGACGGCGGGCTGTTCCCGACATGGCGCAACGCGACCACGCTGGAATACGGCAGCGGTGAACGCTTCTTCGTGCACCACATGGAGACGGGACGCACCGACACGGTGAAGCTCGCGATGTCGGCGCCGCGTGCGATTCCCACCGGCAGCGTCGCGCTCACCAACGCGCGCATTGTCACGCTCAACAAGCGGCAGGTCATCGAGCGCGGCACGGTGGTGGTGAAAGCCGGACGTATCACGTGTGTGGGCTCCTGCTCTACCGCCGGCATTGATAAGGTCGTGAATGCAAAGGGGAAGACCATCATCCCCGGCTTCGTAGATATGCATTCGCACCACTACCGCGAGTGGCGCGGCATGCGCCCCACGCACGATTACGAGCAGGCCATCTATCTCGCGTACGGGGTCACCACGACCACCGACGTATCGATGTACTCGCAGAACATGTTCCCCACGGCGGAGCTCATTGAAGCGGGCGAGATGATCGGACCGCGCGGCTTCAGCACGGGCGACAACATCACCGCCGGCGACGCCGCGCGCGCCAACGAGATCAACAATCCGGCTGACGCGCTGGCGATGGTGCGTAAGATGGCCGACTGGGGCGCGGTCTCCATCAAGCAGTACGCGCAGCCGCGACGCGATCAGCGCCAGTGGATGGCCGAAGCCACGCGCACCGTGGGCCTCAACGAAACCTCAGAAGGCGGGCACTTCTTCGAAGACCTCGGCTTCATCATGGACGGCCAGACCGGCTGGGAGCACTCGTTCAGCGAGCTCCCCATGTACAGCGACGGCGCCAAGTTCCTCGGCAAGGCCGGCGCCACCTACTCGCCCACGCTCGTCGTCGCGGGCCCCACGGCGTGGAGCATCGAGTACTGGTTCCAGGAAAGCGATGTGTGGAAGGATCCGAAGCAGCGGCGCTGGTTCCCGTGGCGCATGCTCATGCCGCAGTCGCGCATCCGCTGGGAGCGGCCCAAGACCGACTATAGCTTTCCGCTCGTCGCGCAGGCGATGACCGATATCATCGCCGAAGGCGGCTGGGGTGCCATGGGCTCGCACGGCGAGCAGCACGGCATCGCGCCGCACTGGGAAGTGTGGATGGGCGCCAGCGCGCTCGGGAACATGGGCGCCCTCGAAGTCGCGAGCCTGCACGGCGCGCGCTTCCTCGGCGCCGACAAGGACCTCGGCTCCATCGAGGTGGGCAAGATTGCTGACCTCATGGTGCTCAACAGCAATCCGCTCGACAACATCCGCAACACCATCGATTCCAAGTACGTGATGAAGGGCGGCACGCTGTACGATGCGATGAGCCTCGATCAGCTGTGGCCGAAAGCGGTGCCCTTCGGTCCGCTCTCGTGGGCGAACGAGGACATGCTGCAGATGAACACGAAGAAGTCGAACACCTTCGACGCGCCAAAGAAGCCGTAACCGATTCGCCTCCGTCCCCGCCGCACTCGCATGGGCATTCTCAAAGCCTCCATCCCACTCTTCTTCCTGCTCATCGGCATTGAACTGCTGTGGAGCGAGTGGAAGGGACGTCGACTGTCGCGTCTCAACGATGCGTTGTCCGATGTGAGTTGCGGCGTGCTCAGTCAGCTGGCGGGGATGTTCGACAAGGCGCTCACGTTGGGTGTGTTCATCTGGGTGGCCACCCACCTGCGCGTGCAGCTCGCAGCGCCGTGGCTGCCAGAGTGGGCCGAGCGCTCGCCACTCGTGCGCGGCGACAACGGGCGCGTGGCGATGGATGGCGCCGCGCTGGCGTCGTGGGCGGTAGTGTTCGTGCTGGTGGATTTGTGCTACTACTGGTCGCACCGCTGCTCGCACGAGATCAACGTGCTCTGGGCCGGGCATGTGGTGCATCACCAGAGCGAGGAGTACAACCTGTCCGTCGCGCTGCGGCAGGCATCGCTGGGGAAGTTGCTCACGTGGGTTTTCTACGTGCCGCTGGCGTTGGTGGGCGTACCGTGGCGGATGTTCGTGGCCTGCCACGCCATCAATCTTGTGTATCAGTTCGTGTTGCACACGCGCGCGGTCAACCGGCTGGGCCGTCCTATCGAGTGGCTGCTCAACACGCCCAGCCATCACCGCGTGCACCACGGGGTGAATCTCAAGTATCAGGACAAGAACTACGCCGGCGTGTTCATGATGTTTGACCGCTGGTTCGGCACGTTCCAAGTGGAAGAAGAGGAGCCGGTGTACGGCATCACCACGCCGCTCCAGAGCTGGAATCCGGTGTGGGCCAATCTGCAGGTCTTCGCGCAGCTGGGCCGCGACCTGCGGCACACAACGCGGTGGCGCGACAAGTGGCGCCTCGTGTTCGGTCGCCCGGGGTGGCGGCCGGCGGAACTCGGCGGTCCGCACGCAAAGCACGAGGTAGACGTGACGCGCTACGAGAAGTTTGATCCGCGCATTCCGGGTGTGCTGGCCGCATACGGATTGGCGCAGTTCGTCGTCGCCAGCGCCGCCGCACTGTTTCTGCTCATGCGCGCCACGTCATTGCCCGTAGGGCAGAGCGTTGCCGCCGCGTTTTACGTCATGGTGGCGCTAGTATGCGTGGGCGGCGTCTTTGAGCGTGCGCAGTGGGCGCGCCCACTCGAGACCGCGCGACTGGCCGTGCTGGGCCTCGTGGCGGCGGTGGTCGCCGTGATGGGTATTGGCCCCGCGGCGCTCGCGTGGGGCGGCGTGGCGTTCGCGGTGGTGTCCGTCGCCGTGCTCTGGCGATATCGTGGCGCGCTCACCGAACCGGCGCTGGCGTCCATCATGTAAGCAGAACGCGTCGCACGGGGTTCGAACGCCCCGCGGCGCTACGCATCCCGCGCTACGCAGCAAGCGCCATGATGCGTTCGAGGATCAGGCCGGACGCCCACGCCGCCACCTGCTTCCGCTCCCGCTCCACCTGTTGGAAGGCCACAATGGGAATGCTCCATTCGAGCAGCGGGAACAGATAGGCCGCCTCGTGCGACCGGTCCGCCACGCGCTGCGAGGCCAGCTGCCGCAACGAGGACGCCAGCGTCGTCGCACGCACGAGCATCGGGTCGGCCGCATCCACCGCCGGCGTATAGTCCCAGATGGGCGCGCGCAGCGATGCCACCACCTGCGCCAGCACCGCCTCGCCATCACCGGGTTCGCTCATGCGCGTGTGCTGCAGCATCGCGATGGCTTCGAGACGGGCGAAATCGGCCGCGACGTTGCGAACTTTCGTCTCCGAAAAATCGATCACGTAGATGTTGCCGCGTTCATCGACCAGCACGTTGTTCAGATTCAGATCCCCGTGCGTAATAGACGTGGACCACGACGCCGTATGCGACAGCATCGCATCCCAGCGATGCCGCAGAAAATGATACGGGTTGAGCACGCGACGTCCGAGTGGTGCACAGTCCATGAATGGATCGTCGATGTCGAGACCGAGCACGTCGTGCGCCACCTCCGGCAACGTCGTGAAGAGCCCGCGCGGATCGTGACTGGCAAAGGGCTGCACGCTCCCGACCACCGCCTGGCCAAACCACGGATGCAGCACGTTGGTGAGCGTCTGCTGAATGGCCGTCATGGCGGCCGGGAAATCGTCGCCGAGATAGAGCGACTGCATCGGCTGCAGCCGCGAATCGTTGCCCGTGATGCCGACAAAGTTGTAGCGCAGCCCCGCATATTCGCCGTGCGCCGCGTGTCCCATCAAGACGGTGGAGTTGTTGAGGATGAACGGTCGCACGTAGTCGCGATGCGCCGCCTCCTCGCGCGCCGTCACTGCGCGCGGACTGATCTTGATCACACTGGGCAGCGTGCGACGTCCCTGCCGATCGCGGGTCTCGGTCGCAAACGTGGACGCCATAAATCCACCCGTGAGACGACGCAGCCGGACGCTCGCCGCCTCGGCGAACGCGGCGCGGATGATGCGCTCCCACGCGTCCGGCAGCGGCTCGGGCGCGTCGATCTGTAGACGCTGCGTGGCCCCGTCAATGACGACCGGGTCGGCCGCGAACCAGACACGCGCGTCTGTCAGCATTGCCCCCTCGTCCGGCATCATGATGGCCACGTCGGCCGCGCCGGCCACCGCGACCGCGGCTTCCTCCAGTGTCGCCGCGCCACCCGCCGCGGGACTACCGGCCGCACACAACCCCATGACGCGCACGCGAGACGCGATATCGCCCGACGCATCCGTGGCATAGATCGCGATCACCGACTGACGCCCCTCCCACGCGCACGCCACACCGGCCGCCCAGTGCCGAACACCGAGGTCGACCGCGCGCTGGTGGAGATCGGCGAGCAGGCTGCCCCATCGCACCGCCTGCTCCGCGTCCCAGCGCTCGCCGTCGTTGAGATCCAATCGCACCGCGTCCGCGACATGCGCGAAGGTGTTCTTCGGCGACATGGTGTCGAGCAGGTCGGTCAGCCCATCCGTTGTACGCACCAGCACCGTCTGTCCGGTGGCAAAGAGCGCACCGGGGTGCGCGTCGGCGGGGCCGGCGCTGAAATCCCCGGCGCCCATCGCGAGCCCCAGTTCGTCGAAGCGCAGCAGCATGGGCGGCGCATCGGGCGCGGCCTGGAACACCGACACGCTCCCCCGATCGCGCGCCGGCGTGCGGCGATAGCGGGTGCCGGCCGTCCCCGTCCAGTGATCCGGCCGCGAGGCATCGGCTGGCGACGCGAGTGCGCCGCGCGCGGTGGACACATCGGCGTGCGTGGGCCATTGCGTATCCAGCCCTGAGACCGAGAACACATCGGCCACAATGGACGCCGCCGTCAGCACGAGCTGCGCCCGCTGCCCCTGCTTCCGCAGTCGGCGATCGAGCGTCATCAGCCCTCGGATCCCCAGGCTTGAGATGAACTCGAGCGCGCGCAGATCCCAGATCACGGGGATGCTGTCGGCCTGCGTCTGCCACGCATCCAGCGTCATCGCGCCAGCTGCGTCGAGTCGACCGGAGAAGACGAGGAGATCGGCGTCGGCGGAGAGCGTGAGAGCCATGAGTCGTTGACCAGGCGAAGGACGAGAGGGACGATGCGCTGGCGGAGTATGGGGCCGAGGGGGCCGTCGCACCACTCGGCGCCGGCGTCTCAGCGGCCCGCATCCTTGCCGAGGCTGTGGACGGCTCTCATACTCTGCGCACTGCCCCCGTAGACATCTTCCCGCCCCGGACTGAGAGGCTTCGCTCGTGCCTGCCCACCGTGCCATGCGTTCTGCCGCGATCGCCCTCCCTGTCCTGCTCGCGCTCCATGCCTCATGGGCGCAGGCGCAGACCGCGACACCACCCGCCTCCGGACGCGGTGGCCCGCCGCCGCCGACCGTCGTGCGTCCGCGCGATCAGCGCGTGCCGCCGCCGTACAGCCTGACCATGGACCGTCCGGTGGCCATGCCCGACAACCTGTGGATGTCGGAGCTGACCATTCTGGAGATGCGTGATCTCGTGCGCGTGTATGGCTACAAGACCGCGATCATCATGAACGGCACGATGGAAGCGAACGGGCCGTATCTCACCACGGGCAAGCACAACCATGTGCTCAAGGTGACGGGCGATGCGATTGCGCGCACGTTGGGCAAGACGTTGCTGGCGCCCATCGTCATGCTGGATGGCGGCGACCCGAATACCTCCACGCAGCCCGGTCGTCTCGTGCTCTCCGACGCGACGCTGGCGTCCGTGCTGAAGGACATGGCCACGAGTCTTAAGGCGCAGGGCTTCACCGAGATTTTTTACATCGGCGACAGCGGCAGCAACCAGACCATGCTGCGCACCGTGGCGGCGGAGCTCGCGAAAGCGTGGGCGGGGCAGAACGTGCTGGTGGCGCACATCCCCGAGTACTACAACTACGGCGACGTGTTGAAGTACGAGAACGACGTGCTGGGCGTGGGAGAGCTGAACAAAGATCTCGACGGCTATCACGATGATTACTACATCTCGTCGCTCATCATGAACGACAACCCGCGCCACGTGCGTTTCGCCGAACGCGTGAAGGTTTCGTTGGACCACATCAACAGTGTGCCGTTGGTGCTGGAGCGGGCGTTGGATGTGGGCAAGAAGCTGGCGCAGTTCCGCGCCGACGCGACGGTGGCGGCGATTCAGAAGCGCCGCGCCGAGCGGCGGTAGGCGGCCGCGCTATGCCTCGCTCTGGTACCCGCGCTCCAACAAAAACGCGCGCACCAACGCCGGATCGTGCACGACGTCCAGCGAGTACGGCTTGAGCCCCGTGCGAATGAGCATGCCCTTCCCCTCGCTGGTGGCGACCACCACCGCGTCGGTGG